>DASPOF010000049.1:0-8178 GCA_035626155.1 Binataceae bacterium (SeqCode) | reverse complement strand
TGAAATCGCCGGAGCTTCCTTCGGCCGCAACTCGTGGTTCAAAAACAAGACAGCCTCTTCCATAGTGCATGAGAGCCGGGGAGTATCCGGCCTACCCCTATGAAACGCTCCGGGACACCAATTCCAAGTCCTCGTCGACGTCGTTACCAGTCAGAAATACCGATCCGAAAGCGGCCGTCGTAATCATAACACCTCCGCCCGGAAAGTTATCAAGATACCAATCGCGTGTCGGGTCGCCGCTCCTTTCGGCCACTATAAATTCAACCTGTCCCGGCTCGTAATGGTAGAGTATGCGATCGCCCACGCGGACCTCGTCTCCCGACGCATATTTGAATAAACTCATTCTACTCTATCACCAGCCGGGCGGATCCGATTCACACCTGCCGGTAGATAAGTGGCGCCGACCCTCCATGGTATGAAAAGCCGCAGCCAGGCCCGACTCGACGTGAGGGACATGTAAGGTCAGAATCCTTGCGGCCACATTAATCCGCGTCGCAGCAAGATATTAAGAGCCCACAGCACAATGGCGACCCCAAGCGCTTCCTGTGATGCAAAGTAACTTTGCCAGCGTGTGGCATAGATGATGCCGCCGTGAATCGTAACCGGATAGATCGCTCCGCTGCTAGGGACGGGCGTCAGCGGACCAAAGGCAGACAAATTCATCTGTAGGGCCCAAACAGGAACGAATACCGCAATTGCGGCCAGTCGTAGCACGTTAAGCCCCGTGCGAGTAAGGCTCGGTTTCGGTGGCTTTAATGGATCAGGCATCTGCCGCACCTCACAGCTGTCCGAGCCGCGTCAGCACGGCTCCCACCAAACCATAGTCTAATAAGTTCTCCGCCCCAGATACTGAACGCGGCCCCCTCACAGTCGTCACTGCTTATGCGAAAAAGGATCTCCCAAAATCGCAATAAGGAGGCCAAGGACCAAGAACGAGTAAAAGCCGACCCAAAACATTGGCGGGCCGGCCAGCAGATACTGGCATCGCGTCAGGTAGACGACGGTGCCGTGCACATTTATTGAAAACGGCTTCCCCGTAGCGGGGACTGGCGCGCGAGGGGAAGTGTATGCGAAGTACACCTCCAACAGCCAGAGTGTGAGAAACGAGACTAGGGTAAATCCGCCGGACAACCCTATGACTATCTTCCGCAAGGTCTCCATCCTCGTTGTTTCCTCGTGACGCCAGACCTCCATGTAGGGCGTGGTCAGCCATCAGCCGTTCCCTTCCGAGACACGATCCTCTTCAAGAACGCCCGGACAACTTATTGAGCCGCGCCCTTGGCCATGACTCGCTGTCGTGACTATACGCCAACATGATCCAGTTGGGCAGCGTGAGCCTGGTTTTCCGCCTGGCACTGTGCGAAAGGAACCAACCGCCGAGCCTTCCTGCGTAATTCCGGTCAGCTCGTTCGCACCCTCTCCGCCATACAAGACTGCCCGTTGTCCCGCTGGCGTGAGTGAGGTCCGCCGGCCGTCACCGTCGTAGGTATACCTGACCCCGGCCCCACCCCTTCCGCTACCCCATTCGTAGCTTAGCGTCGGCTGGCTTGCGCATGGAGTCCAGAGTGGAGGCGCTGCTTCCGCCTGAACGCGAAAAGAATCAGCCCGGTTCGATTGCGGTCGAGGATTCTTCAAACCAGGTGCGCTGGGCCCAGCGCGCGACGTCCACCAGACCGATCATCACCGGGACCTCGATGAGCGGACCAATGACCGCCGCAAAGGCCGCGCCGCTATCGATTCCAAACGTCGCCACGGCAACCGCGATCGCCAGCTCGAAGTTGTTCGAGGCGGCCGTGAAGGATAGCGTCGCGCATTGCGGGTAGGCCGCTCCAACGCGCTGGCTCAGCGCGAATGAGACCGCGAACATGATCCCGAAATAGAGCAGCAGCGGGACCGCGATGCGCACTACGTCAAGCGGCATCCGCACAATCGCGGCGCCCTTGATCGAAAACATCACCACTATCGTGAACAGGAGAAAAGTCAGTGTCAGCGGACTGATCTTCGGAATGAAGCGCTGCCGATACCATGTCTTCCCCTTTGCCTTTGTCAGAACTATCCAGGTCAGGAAACCGGCGGCGAACGGAATTCCGAGATAGATTCCGACGCTCTCTGCAATCTGCCCCATCGTGACGTGGACGATCGCGCCGCCAAGGTGCAGCCATCGCGGCAGAATCGTGATGAAAACGAACGCGTAAACCGAAAAAAACACCACCTGGAAGATCGAGTTGAAGGCCACCAGCCCCGCGCAATAGTCTGCGTCGCCGTTAGCCAGTTCGTTCCACACGATTACCATCGCTATGCAGCGCGCAAGGCCGATCATGATGAGCCCCACCATGTATTCGGGACGATCGCGCAGGAATACGACCGCGAGCCCGAACATCAGAAGCGGCCCGATCACCCAGTTCTGCACCAGCGACAACGCGAGAATTCCCACGTCCCGGAAGACATCGGCCAATTCGTCGTAGTTCACCTTCGCAAGCGGCGGATACATCATTAGAACAAGCCCGATCGCGATCGGTATCGAGGTTGTTCCGACGCTCATCCTATCCAGCGCAAACTTCACACCGGGAAAGATTGCACCGATCGCGACACCCGCCGCCATCGCGAGAAAAATCCACAGGGTAAGAAAACGGTCGAGGAACGAAAGCCTGTGTAACCGCGGCGCTGGAGCCGCCGACAACGTCGCACTCATTCGTGAAGCTCCTGTCCTGGCAAAATGATGCAGGCCAACTAACGCTATTGCTCGAATTATTCCGGAAGCTTGATCCTGCCAATTTCCCGGATGCTCTGCTGGAGCGCGAAACTGTCGAGCGCGTCGATCCTCAGGCTGGTGAAAATCTTGATTCGATTTTCGAGCTCGCGATAGATGCGAAAGAAGAAGCGGCGTTTCTCGTCGTTGGTCCCTTCAAAAGCCGCCGGATCGGCGACTCCCCAATGCGCGGTCATCGGCTGGCCCGGCCACACCGGACACTGCTCCGCCGCAGCCTTGTCGCAGACGGTAAAGACGAAATCGAGCCTGGCGCTGTCCGGTTTCGCGAACTCATCCCAGCTCTTCGGCCGCAGATTTTTGGTTTGGTAGTTGAGTTCGTTTAGCAGTTCAATCGTGAGCGGATGTATTGCGGGCTTGGGATGGCTTCCTGCGCTGAAGCCATTGAATTTCCCCTTGCCCCAGCGATTGATCGCGCACTCGGCCATCACGCTGCGCGCGGAGTTTCCAGTGCACAGGAACAGGACATTATATTGCCGATTGTCCATGATACCGCTCCTTCGGTTCAGTTACTGCGTATTCGCCGCAGAGCAGCAGGCAACTGTGGAACAAGAGCGCATTGCGAGCTCCGACTAATCGACCATCAAACGAGATCGCGGGCGAGGGTCCGACCGCGCGAAATTCGCCGGCCAATGAACTACTAATATGTACTGACTTCAGGTCCGCCGACCGTGACGACCGGGGCGAATCCGCCGCCGGGCGTGCGGAAGTTGGTAGTCTGTCCCTGGTACAGGCGCGCCGCCGCGAGGATCGTGCAGCCCGCGTACGTGTAAAGCCTCACATCCACCTTGCGGACCTGTGGATCGCCCTCGACTTGAACCCGCCGCTCGCTCGGGGCGGCGATGGCCTGGGCGACATAATCGCCACGCAGGATGCCTGCCCACGCCGCGCGGGTGAGCTTGTCGCCGCGATAAACGGCCTTGCCGGCATGACCTCGCGCCGGCTTGAAGAAGAGTGATTTGCGCTCCGCCCAAAGCTCTGCCGCGTTGTCGGGCGTAACCGCCGTCGCTCGCGGAATGCGGGCGAGAGTGTCGCGCAGTCCTCGTTCGACACCGATCGCTTCGAGCCGCGAGAGATCGGAAAGCAGGATGAGATTGCGCTTGTCCGCCAGCAGCGCATGGTTGCGCGGATTCGGCGTCACGACGGCCGCATCGGCCAGATACGCCTCGCGCAGGGCCCGGACCGCAGGGCTTTCGAACGCAAAGTCCACCAGCCGGTTGTAAACGAGATCGATCGCTTGCTCGCCGAGCATGAGGCGGCCCTGCAAGAACCGCAGACTCTTCGGATCGGCGATCGCTGTTTGCACGCCGCGCTGCGCGAAGAACGCCTGCGCCAAGAGGAACTCCGGGTAGAGGAACTGGCTTTCCGGCGCATCATCGACGATGGCGATCGCGCGCGGACCGCCGGTGCGGCGTTGAAGGCGCCACTCCGCTTCGAACATGTTCCATACCGCGTCTTCGAATCCGGCGGGCGGCTTAGGCCCGAGCGCTTGCATCTCGGGGCAGCAAGCGACCCAGGCCTGCGCGAGGATCGCGTTCAAGAAGGCGCCGCCGGCGTTGGTGTTCACCTCGATGAGCGCGGGTCCATCCGGCGTCAGGTGAAAATCGTAGCCCATGAACGCGCCGCGCGGCCCGAAATCAAACCTTGCAATCTCCGGCGCCCACGCGAGCACTTCGGTCTGGAACGGCTTGAATTGGCCGAGCGCCTCGACCGCCTGCACGACCTCGCCCATCGCCGCCAGATCCACCTGCGAGAGGAAGACCGGCGCGTTGGAGAAAAGGTGCGCGCGGTCGCGGGCCAATACATCGGCGGGAACGATTCCCGCGGTCATCTGCTCCACAGCGCGCCAGACGCGCGCCGGGTCAATATCGATACAAAAACATTCCTCGTTGAGACGGCGCTCAGGCGCGAGCGAATCGCGCACCTGTGATACGGACGCATTAGTCATAAAAGAATGTTGCTAATCCTAATCGGTCCCTGCACGGCGCGGCTCACTCCCGATCGTGACGCTCATTTCCGCCGCGCGATAAACCGCGCCTGCGCGATCTTGCCGTTGCGCGCCAGCTCGGCGAGCAGACGGAACCCTTTGAGAAACGTTTCCAGCAGGTCGGTTCGGAACCCCACCGGCCGCAGCGCATCATACATAAGCTGCATCTCAACCATGTCGATATATAATTCCGCGTAACGCGGGAACCGCCCGGTGTCTTCGGCGGCGCGCACTTCGCAGCCGCACCCCGAAAGCAGCTTTGCATAGCCTGGGATGTCCTCGACGTTAGCGAACGTCATCAAGCCGAGAAAGAGTTGCGCCTCGGAATCGCTCAGCCCCGCAGGTCCTTCAACCCAGTCGGTGAATGCGATCACGCCTCCGGGACGAACAATCCGCGCCGCCTCCGCAATCAGCTTTGCCTTGTCAGGGACGTAGCACCACGCATCCTCGCTCCAGATGAAATCCGCACTGGCCGACGGCAGGCCGCTCTGACACGCATCGGCGAGCACGAATCGGACCTTATCGCTGAGGCCCTCTTCCTCGGTCAGCCGCCGCCCGCGCTCGACTATCTTTTCGGTCACATCGACGCCCACCATCGATGCGACGCCGCGAAACCGCACCAGGAAGCGCATGTCCGCGCCGTTGCAGCAACACAGATCGACGCCTTTCATCCCGGCGGCGATTCCGGCGCGATCCGCCAGATCGATCGACGCCTTCATTCCTCCCATGTGGACCTGCTGTCCGAAAACCAGTGAATAGAGGTCGCCCGGCGCACTGCTGTAAACCGAAACGACGTCCGCTACGCCAATACCGCTCAAGGATTTCATGATTTCCTCCCGGCGCCCGGCTTGCGCGCCCGCACGAACGCGCTCATGAACTTGCGATCGACCAGCGGCGCGATCTGTTGCAGGTCGATTCCCGCGATCTGTTTCGGATCGATTCCCGTCTGCTCAAGCATCTCCTTGCCTTGATCGACGGAAAAAATGTGCGTCGGCTCCAAGTCGATTTCCTCGAAGCCCGCTGCGGCCAGCTTGCGGCGGTACTCGCCCTCTTCGAGCGCTCCCGCGATGCATCCGACCCACAGTTCCACGATCCGTTTGATTTCCGCCGGCACACCGGCGCGCACCACGATATCGGATACGGCGAAGCGTCCGCCGGGCCGCAGCACCCGGAACGCCTCCGCCAGCACGCGGTCCTTGTCGGAGGAAAGATTGATCACGCAGTTCGAGACAATCACGTCCACCGAATTGTCGGGCAGCGGAATGTGCTCCATCTCGCCCTTGAGGAACTCGGCGTTCGCAATCCCGGCCTTGCGCTGATTTTCCCGCGCCAGCGCGAGCATCCCGTCGGTCATGTCGAGGCCGTAGGCCTTTCCGCTTGGGCCCACTCGCCGCGCCGAGAGCAGAACGTCCAAGCCGCCGCCGGACCCAAGATCAAGCACCGTCTCGCCGGGCTGGAGCTGGGCGAGCGCGGTCGGATTGCCGCAGCCCAGCGATGCTGCCAGCGCCGCCGCAGGCATGCCCGCCGTCTCTGTCGGCCGGTAGGGATTGGGCAGGAGCGGATCGCGCCGTGAGGCGGGCCCGCCACTTTCGCACGCGCTTTTGCGCACGATCTCCGCTTCGCGCGCGTAGCGCTCCCTCACTTGTTCCTTGATCGATTCTTGTTCGTCCATGGCTTTTCTCCCCCGGCTTTGATCCTGGCCCGAGCCGGGACGCACAAGACATCGCAGGGCTCGGATGCGGCGCGCCGGCCGGATTCCGGCGCGCCGGGGCCAATTTGCATTTCCGCGCAGCAGTCCTCGGCCAGAAAGCGGATGAGCGCGGTCGCCTCGCGCCAGTTCACGGCGTAAAAGATGAACCGCCCCGAGCGGCGCGCCCCGAGCAGGCCCGCGCGCGTCAGCGCTTCCAGATGATGCGACAGGGTGGAGCCGGGCACCCGCAGCCGGCGCTTGATCTCGTCCACGCAGCGTCCCTGCGGGCCGGCGCGCACGAGCAGGCGGAAGATCGCGAGCCGATCCTCCTGCCCGAGCGCGCTTAGCTGTTCGACCCGCCGATTCATTCCGACGTTTCTAATAACATCGAAATGTTTGCGGCGCAAGGGCCGTGGCCCTCGATGCTACCCGCCCACTCCGAACATCGAACGCGCTCGCGCCGCCTATCAGGCTGTTGAGAAAAGCTAGAGCCTTGCAGTTCGACCGCCCCGGGGTCTCAACAGCCTGAGTAAGAGATGGCTGCTTTCCTCTACCTTCTCCCCCGGTCTTTTCCGGGGGAGATAAGAGAGGGGGAGCAGGCGGTGATTTATCACCCGCCTGCTATGCGATGGGCTCTATTCGCGCCGGTACGTGCTTGTGGAAGGGCGTCCCCGCAAACCAGTCGCGATCCTCAGTCGCGGTGAGTTCGTTGGGCGGCACGCCGTTCAGGAATTCCTGCCCTTCGCGATCCGGGTACCACAACCCCACTCCGTTCGGCAGTGCGACGTGACCCGGCATCATCCGGTCGGTTACGTCCACCACCGCTTCGGCGCTCCCGCGCTTGGTAGTCAGCCGGACCCGTCCGCCGCTTTGAATTCCAAGCCCGGACGCATCGGCCGGGCTCATCCAGAGCGCGGCGTGCGGGTCCTTCGGACGCCAGGCGGGGTCTCTGACGACGGTATTTGCCGTGCTCGATCGCCGCTGGCCCGCGGAGAGCACGAACGGGAAGTTGGGATCCGGAGTAGGACGTTCGTCACGCAGCGATCTGAGCTCGGGTATCAACTCGGAAATAGTCAGATTGACCCGCCCGTCCGGAATCCTTTTCCAGGTTTCTTCATATGGCATGACGCCGTAAACGACGCCCGAGCGATTCTTGAGAAAGGCTTCAAACAAGGCTTCTCCGAGTTCGACAGTTTCCCCGGTGAAGCCGGCGCGGCGGAGCATCTCGGGATTTGAGCGCGCGAAGTTGTGCGCGATTCCCCACACCGCAGCCGCGGCCTCATTGCCCGCTCCCAGCGACAGACCGAGGGTTTCGTACAGGAGGACCGCCATAGTCGCAGCCAGACGCGGCCGCTTCGAGATCGTCTGCGCCAGTTCCCTCGCATACGCGGCCCTGCCCTTGCTCGCCGCTTCGCGGAGCGGTGTCGCAATGTCGTCCGTTATGGCGCCGATCGCGCGGAGCAGGCGGCGATGAATCTCGGCTTCGGGCAGTGTTCCAGGCAGCCGATCGAGGATCGGCGCGCGCAGGGTGAAGCTGTTCCCGAGTTCCTTTTCGGTGAAAGTTGGCGCCCCGAAAAAAGTTGCCTCCCAGTTCTCATATTGTGAACACGCGGGCAGCACGTAATGCGCCTCGCGCGCCGTCTCCGTCATCGCCACATCGATGACCGCAACGAACTCCAGCGCTCGAAGCGCCGCTCGCATCCGCGCGCTGTCAGCGAGTGAATGAACCGGGTT
>DASPOF010000048.1:0-4865 GCA_035626155.1 Binataceae bacterium (SeqCode) | reverse complement strand
ATCGATGAGGCCGGCGGCGCGGAGACGGTGAAGCTAATCGAGGCCGCCGGCGGGCGCGCGCACTTCGTCCGCACCGACGTGACGAGCGAAAGTGAAGCTCGCCGGATGCTCGAGACCGCGGTGCAGAAATTCGGCCGCCTCGACATTCTCCACAATAACGCCGGCATCGGCCTCGGCCCTCCCGGTTTCCCGCTGGTGCCGCCCGAGCGATGGCATCTGCTGATCGAGATCGATCTCCAGGCGGTCATACTCGGCACCGGGCTTGCCGCGCCGATCATGGAACGCAACGGTGGCGGCGCGATCGTCAACACCGCATCGATGGCGGGGCTGTATCCGTACGTCGATCCCGTGTACGGCGCCGCCAAGGCGGGCGTCGTGAATTTCACTCATTCGCTCGCGCGCTGGGCGGCGGAAAAAAAGATTCGCGTCAATTGCGTGTGCCCGGGGATCGTGGATACGCCGATGATACGGCGCGGGCTTGAGGCTCGGGCTGCGGGCGCCCCAAGCTTCCTGCCGAAGAACGTCATCCAGCCGGAAACGATCGCGGATGCGGTTACGATGCTGATTCGCGATGACTCGTTATTCGGATGCTCGCTCGAAGTGCGCCCGACTGGCCGTCAGATCGTGGAGCCGCGTCGCGCACCCGGTTCTCGGAGCTGAGCCAGTACCGTCGCGATGGCGGCGGCGTGCTCCGATCGATCGACGCGATACTTCAGTTGCGGTTCGAGGAGCCGGTGTCGGCGCCCTTGAGATTGCGCTCCATGCACCAGCGGTCGATGACTTCTGCGTTGAACCGCCAGTCGGTGCCGATCCTGAAACCGGGCAGCTCTCCGCGGCGTAGCAGCTTGTAGATCGTCGAAGGATGGACGCGAAGATACTCCGACAATTCCTTCACGGTCATGACACGCGGCAGGCTGTATTTGGATTCAGTAGCCATGAGTTCTCCGGTTGCGACCGCTCCCGCGCGGCGCCTTCGGCCAAGGTTCCCCTCTTTCTTCAGCCTCGCCAACTAGAAGCATCTGCCCCCTTATGCCCACCTTGAAGCCTCTAAAGATTCGCAATATGAGCTTCAAGGGTCAAGGGGTAACATGCGGGAATCTTGATAAATTTAGGGATGTCTTCGCGTGGCCAAGCGATAACTTCACCCTCTAGAGGCTCGAACTGATTCTATCAGTCCGCCCGCCGCCTTGTTAAGCTTGAATGATAAACCTGTGTCGGCATGAGCATTTTTTGGCCCAGAAACCGTTTCATCGCCGCCGCCGTCATCGCGTCATTTGTAGCGATCGGCGCCAGCCAAGCCGCCGCCCAGCCGGGCCTCCAACTCACCAGCCCGGCCTTCGCGGACGGAGCGGCCGTTCCTGCCGATTTCACTTGTACGGGGGCGGATCGTTCGCCACGACTTGCCTGGACCGGCGCGCCGGCGGCAACGAAGTCATTCGCCCTGATCGTCGAGGATCCCGATGCTCCGATGGGGACCTTCATTCACTGGGTCGTGTACGATCTTCCGCCGGCGACATCCGCGCTCGGCGAGGGCGTCCCGAAGATTGCCCATCTTCCCCAGGGCGGGATGCAGGGCGTGAACAGCTTCGGCCGCGTCGGCTACAATGGTCCGTGTCCGCCGGCCGGCAAGGTGCATCATTATCATTTCCGTCTCTACGCGCTGGACTCCGCCTTCGACCCCGGCGCAGGATCGGATGCGGCCGCAGTGGAAGAAGCGATGAGGGGGCATGTGATCGCGAGCACGGACCTGGTGGGAACCTTTTCCCGCTGAGCCGCGCCCATTCATCCCGATGCGCGATCGCGGCCTGACGCGTTTTCCCGGCTGGATTCATGACGAAATTCTCCGCCCGGTTCGCGACATCGGCTCTCGCGCTTGACGAATGCCCGCGATGGGACCGTATCGAGGTCGCCATCGCGGGACGCTCCAACGTCGGCAAGAGTTCGCTGCTGAACGCGCTGGCGGATGCGCCGAATCTTGCGCGCACCAGCAAGACCCCCGGCCGCACGCGAAGGCTGAACTTTTTCGAGGTGGGTGAATCGCTCGCGCTCGCCGACCTGCCCGGCTACGGATACGCGAAGATGCCGCAAACCGAAGCGCGGCGAATCGGCGCCGCGATGCGCGAGTACCTGGCGCGCCGGGAGAATCTGGCGGCGATCGTCATCCTGGCCGACGCGCGCCGCGGGCCCGAAGAGGAAGAACTCGAACTTAAAGCTATTGCTAAACGGCGCGGGCTGGAAACGATCGTCGCAGCGACCAAGTGCGACAAGCTGAAACAATCCGAGCGGGCCGCGGCGTGCAAGCGGTTCGCGCCGATGCGCGTCGAGCCGATCCTTTGCTCAGCGGTGACTGGCGAGGGCGTCGAACAGCTCCGCCGCCGCATCCTGGCGTTGGGCCGCGACGAAGCGTCGCCGCGACCCGCGCAGGCGTCGCCGCAACGTGCGCAACGCGCGCCGGATGAGCGATGACGTACGCCGTAACCGTCGTGATTCCGACTTACAACCGGCGCGTGATGGTGCGCGAGGCGGTCGAGTCGGTGCTCGCCCAGCGCGGCGCGTCATTCGAATTAATCGTCATCGATGACGGATCGGGCGACGGCACGTATGAGGACCTGTCCTGCCTCGCAAGCGAGCGGAGCGGCGTTGCGGGAGCCGCGATCCGAATCGAGCGCACAAAGAATCGCGGGCCGGCCGCGGCTCGCAACCTCGGCGCCGCTCTCGCCCGCGCCCCGCTGTTGGCCTTCCTCGATTCCGACGACCTGTGGCACCCGGACAAGCTCGCCCGCCAGATCGAGTTCATGCGTGCGAATCCGGCGGTGGCCATTTCGCAATGCCAGGAAATCTGGATTCGAAACGGGAGGCGCGTGAATCCGGGCCGCCGCCATCTCAAGCGCGCCGGCGATATCTTCATCGAGTCGCTCCGCACCTGCCTGGTGAGCCCATCGGCGGCCATCGTGCGAACGGATTTGTTCCGCGCCGCGGGCGGATTCGACGCGACGATGGCGGCGGCCGAGGATTACGATCTCTGGCTGCGCCTGCTCGTCGATCGCGAGATCGGCCTCCAGGACGAGTTCCTGGTAACGCGCCGCGCCGGCCATTCCGATCAGCTCTCCGCGGCCACTCCCGCGCTCGATCGGTTTCGGATCCTGGCGCTGGCAAAGCTGCTCGCAAGCCCCGTTCTTTGCTTCGACCGGCGCGATGCTGCGGCCGGCGTGCTCGCCGAGAAGTGCCGCATCTATGCGAAGGGGCTCAAGCGCCGCGGGCGTCGAGATGAGGCCGGCTTCTTCGATCGAGTCGCCGCGCGGGCGTTGAGCGCCTGGCGGGCGCATGCGGAAGAGTCGCTTTTGAGCGCGATCGCGTCGATTTGCAAAATCGTCTCCGGCGAACAAACTGATGGCGAGGGCTTCGACGTTTCGATGGCGGGGCAGGGGCCCTTTGCGCCGCCGAATTGAATGAGCAGCAACGCGAAGACAGTCTCGACGGCCGACGCATCGGTGGAACACCAAATCCGCAGCCTTGCGGAGAAGCGCCATCTGCCCGCCCCGCATCTGGAGCAATGGCTCGCGCTCGATGCGCCATCGCGGGCGCGGTTTCTCGAAATCGCGCAAAGCCTCCGCCTCCGTACCGGGCAACTGCTCGGCGCGCTCGACATGCTTGCGGAAATCGCGGTGCGCGAGCGGGCGGATGTCGCCGCGATTCTGTCGAAGCCGCAGGTTGCGAGAATTATCGATGGCGCCGGTTCTGCGCCCGAGCGCGCTCATCAGTTCATCGAAGAGATCCGCGCGCTTCGCTTTCCGCGCTTGCGCGCCAGCGTCGATCGAATCCGCGCCGAGGCGGCCGCGATCAGGCTCCCGCGCGGCGCCAGGCTGGTCTTGCCCAAGGAGCTTGGCTCTGATGAGCTCACGATCGAGCTTAAGGTGCGGACGGTTGCGGAACTGGAAAAGTTCATCTCGGCGCTGGGCGAGAAGCGCTCAGCGATCGCGCGCATAATCGCAATGTTGGGCGGCAGCGATGACGTTTGAACTCGACGCGGTATTTATCGAGGAGGGGTCGCGCGGCTCGGCGCTCGCCGAGCGAATCGCTGGCGCGCTGCCGCCGGGAATTCCGATCGCTTTCGTCCCCGACGGGCGAGTCGCGGCAATGCCGGATGGCAGCGCGGACCCGTTCGGCGCGGGAAAGCGGCGCATGGTCGTGATGCGGCGGCGCACTCCGTTCCTGAGCGCGTGCCCGGCTGCATCCACGCGCTTTGTCTGCTGCGGATATCTGGTCCTCGCGTTCGCATCGAACTGCCCGATGGATTGCAGCTACTGCTTCTTGCAGGAGTATGTGGCGGACAACCCCGGGTTCCAGGTCTTTTCGAATTACGCCGATGCGTTCGGGGAACTGGACCGGCTCTCGCATGCATCGCCGGGCCGCCATTTTCGCGTCGGCACCGGCGATCTGGCCGACTCGCTCGCGTTCGACTCGCTGACCGGCTTAAGCAGCGATCTGATCCCATTTTTCGCGGCGCGCGAGAACCTCACACTCGAACTCAAGACCAAGACCTGCGAAATCGGCAATCTCCTGCGCGCCGATCCGCGCGGCCGAGTGATGGTCTCCTGGACGCTCTCGCCCGATGCGGTATTCCGATCCTCCGAGCATCGCGCTGCCTCGCCCTCGGAGCGCATCGCCGCCGCGCGAGCGGTCCTCGATGCGGGCTACCGGATCGGGTTCCATTTCGACCCGATTATTTCGTACCCCGGCGCTGAGCGCGATTACGCGGAGCTGGCCGATGCGCTCCTCGACTCGATCCCTGCCGCGCGCATATCGATCGTCAGCCTGGGAGGATTGCGGATGACGCCCGCGCTCAAAGCCGCCGCGCGGCGGCG
>DASPOF010000047.1:0-8333 GCA_035626155.1 Binataceae bacterium (SeqCode) | reverse complement strand
GGCTGGAATCGGGCTACCCCCAAAAACAACCCGGGACCTCAAAACGATAGTCCCCGTAACCGGAGGTGGTCCGAATGGCAGAACACACTGGCGCTCAGCCAAAGGCGAGCCGGCCGAAGATGCCCGGATATGGAATCGTCGATGAGAACAGCGGCAAGGGCCTTTTGCCGTGGAGTTGGGCGCGCGAGCGCCTGGCTGGCGCGCACAACTATTTTCTCGCGACCGCCAGGCCGGACGGACGGCCGCACCTGATGCCGGTGTGGGGCGTATGGGTCGATGATCGCTTCTGCTTCAGCACCGGCGCCGAGTCGCAAAAGGTGCGCAATCTTAACGCGAACGCATACTGCGTGGTCTCGCCCGAGGGAGCGCATGACGCGGTCGTGGTCGAGGGCATCGCGGAGTCCGCGCGCGACGATGCGTACCTTAAGCGCGCGGCCGCGGCCTACTTCGACAAGTACAAGTGGAAGCTCGAGCCGAGCATGGGGCCGATCTTCGTCGTGCGGCCGCGCATCGCCTACGGGCTCATCGAATACGAGATGACTGCGACCGCGACGCGCTGGGATTTCGGCGCCGGCGCGCGCTCATGAACGATCGGCGCGGACTGCGGCCACGAGCTGGCGGCCGACGCGCGCGCTCAGCGCGGGGCTGCAGCAATCAGCGCGGTCACCGGCTTCTCGGGAAGGAGCAACGGCGGGCGCGGTGCTTGAGTGAAATCGAAGTCCTGGCGCAAATCACCGAGCAGGGGAACGTTCTCGCGAACCGTCGGGCGCGGATCGGGCCGACCGTCGGTGGCGGGATCGATCCGCTGGCCGAGCAGAAAATCGTCCTCGATGAATTTCACGTACGCATCGAAGCTGAGCGTCTGATGATCGATATAACCGTGGCGGGCATACGGCGAGATGACCAGGCCCGGAACCCGCAAGCCATAGCCATTGCGATCGACCACCGGCGGCACCACGTGATCGTAAAACCCGCCCCAATCGTCCCACGCCAGAAAGATCGCACAGTCTTTCCAGTTGGGCCCGCGCATGACTGCGTTGACGAGGCTCGTGACGAATGCCTGTCCCGCGCTGACCAGCGCCGGCGGGTGCTCGCTGACCGGCCCTGAGGGCACCACCCAGCTCACGGCAGGGAGGTTGCCGGCCGCGGCGTCGCGGTAGAAGCGCGCGATCGGCTGAATCTTAGCCAGCTCACCGTCCTGGCTGACGGTGTCGAAGTAGGGGAGCGGGTTCCATATTCCGGGAGTCTTCGAGTTCTGAGGAATCGGCGGGCAGTCTTCCTTCTCGTCGTCCTCGCAGTCGGGCTCGGTTCCGCTCACGATGAAGTAGCCCCAACTGATTCCGTTTCGATGGAGCAGGTAGGTGAGGTCGGTCCAGGCGTAGATCGGGGCCGTGCGAACTCGCCGCCGCCGCGTTCGAAAGTCGATCGGCAGGCCCGGCGCGTCAAGCGCGTTGACGCAGCTTGCGGGTGTGTGCTCGGTGCAGCGGGCCGACCATTCGGAGACCTCGAACAGATGCGCGGGAAGGCTCCAGGAGGCGTTGGGCTCGAACATCCGATCCTCGAGCACGAACTGGCGCGCGTATGTCCAATAGTTCGGGATGTCGCGCCCGTCGTGGTATCCGAGCACGTCGGGCGCATTCGAGTTGGTGCAGGCGGGATTGTTCGGATTGAGACACCCCCGCTGGCCCGCTTCCGCCTCGGCGATGAACCCATCCATCCTTCCGCCGTCGATATCCCGCATCGCGTTGCGAGCGCCGTGGGGACCGCCGCCGTTCTCGTCGTGCCGATCATGGTACGGCCGCTCGCAATTGCCGGTGCCGGGGTTGGGAACGCATACCGCCGGCTGACCGTCCTTTATCGGGATTCCGTCGGCGCCGGGGAAAGTGCCGAAGTAGGAATCGAAGGATCGGTTTTCCTGCATGATCACGATGATGTGTCGAATCTTGTGGATGGGATCCTCGGGGTTGGCCGGGTGATCGATGCGGCTCGTCGCATCGCCCGCATGCGTAATAGCGGCCGGCGCAGAGGCCGGCGTGCTGCGGATTGGGTTCGAGCAAGCCGAGAGCGGGATCGCAAGCGCGATGGCCACGGCAATCGGCGCGCGAGCCGCGGGCAGAATCTGGAGATAGCCGCGATGAGGCAGTGAGACCATAGGCCGCTAGAGAAATTAAACCTACTTCGCGGGCGATGCGCCATATAGATGCGCGGGTCTGGGCACGCGTGGCTCGTTTCCACTGTCATTCCACGCGTGCCACGCGTGGAATGACAGCAAAAGACGAGGCGCTGCGCAGAGTGACGGATAAGCGAGCGGTCGCGGACCGACGGTTACGCGGGGGCGGCGGCGAATCCGTCCCCATCGCCGCTCAGAATCGCGTCGAAATTGATCCCGCGCAGGTAGAACCGCCGCGCCTCATCGTCGGTGATCGCGACGCGTCGCACGTCGCGCCGGCGAATCGGCCACACGCCGCCCACCATCGGATGGCGTCCCTGCCGGTAGGAGAAGAAATAGTACAGGAACTGGCGCAGCGTCGATCGGCGCGCCTCGGGCGAGAGATTGCGTCCGCCCGCGACGCTGAAGACCGTATGCAGCAACCGCGGCAGCGTATAGAAGCCCCGGAACGAATCGCGGTACGCGGCCAGCCAACTGCGCGTGTCGAGCTTGTCGTGCTTGAGCGTCACGTGCTGCGAGTCGAGGTTGTTGAAGTCCCAGTCGATGATCGCGCCTTCCTTGGCGAAGCGCACCTGGTCCTCGGTGCCGGGCAGCGGAGTCATGATGAAGAACGACGCGGTATCGAAGCCGATCTTCTTGAGTGTCTGCGCGGCGATGCGCCCGCAATCGGGACCGTCGAACGGGAAGCCGAGCATGTAGGCCGCGTGCACCCCGACGCCGACCCCGTGCCAGTTCTCGACGACGCGGCGGTACTTGTCGATCACGTGAGCGCGCGCCTCCTCGAGACAGAGCTGATGGCGGCGGTCATCGGTGTTCTGGTACTTGGTCGCGAAGTTGAGATTGTCGGGATTGAGCGACTCGATCCCGATGAACGCCTGGTAGCATCCCGCCGCCGCGGCCAGTTCGATGAACCGGCGGCTGCGGCGATGCTTGGCGCTTTCGGTCTCGCCGGGCGCGACGTTGGCGTAGCACGATGCGTCCACGTCGACCTGCATCATGAACGAGAGCTTGGGAAACTCCTTCTTCACCTCGACCAGCCCGGTGAGGATCTCTTCCCATCGCGGTGACCGGAAGAAATCGTCATCGACCAGGAACAGAGACTCGATGCCGTGGTTGCGGCACGCATCGCGCACCCACGAGACCACCGCGTTGGGCTCGCGCGAGCGCATCGTGCGCCCCATCACGTTCTTCACGCTGCAATACGAGCAGGTGAACGGACATCCGCGCGAGGTGTCGATTGTGGTCATCGAGCTGTTGAAGAAGCGCGTCAGATAACGGTCATCGACCAGCGGCAGCAGCGCTTCCGTGATGATCGGGACGGTGATGTCGTCCTGGCCGGTCTTGGCGCGGATCCCCTCGCGCACCGAGTAGTTGGACTTGAGCTCTCCGCGCAGGAAATCCTCGACGATCTCGCCCCACACGCTCTCGGCCTCGCCGATGACGGTCGTCACGCCGCAGGAGTTGAGGAAGGTGCGCGAATCCGGGTATCCGCTCACGTGGAAGCCGCCCATCATGACCGGCACTCCGTTCGCGATGAGCTGGAGCGCGAGGTCGCGTCCGCGCGGATACTGATTCGATTGCACTCCTGACAGGCCGACCAGCAGCTCGACGCCGTCCTCGCGCGCCTTGTCGCGGATGGCCTTGATGGTTTCGGGGCTGACCACGCCGTCGCAAATCTCGTCCCAGATGATGGTCTCGAGATAGACGTTGCGCGCGGTGGAAAACTTGCGGTTAAAGGCCTCGTTGAGCGCCGCCAGCACCGTCAGCGTGTTGTTGGGCTGGACGCCATAGCGGAAGACCTGCACGTAGCCATCCTCGTCATAGCGCGATGGCTTGATGAAATAGACGCGAACCGTCCGGCACGGCTCGGGCTTGAGCGAGGCATCGGCGAGGGCGCCCTGGCGGGCGGTCAATTGCAAGGGCGTCGCGGGGCGGTCGCCCCCATAGCGATGCAATCCGACAACGAGGTAGAAGGCGATCCCGGCGATAAGTGCGGCGCCAGCAACTAGCAGGAGGATTACCATGGATACTCCCTCGTCAGGCTTCAGGTCCTTGAGTCGGCCGCCGGATGGGGCGTCTAACCGACTGGTCAGTGTTACCTAATCCCGACCCCCTGAGTCAACCTTATTTCCCCATGGACCGACTTGAATTGAGCTAACGAAATTGGCTGGAAACCCGCCCCGTCGCCAGTTTACCTATACATCTCGACCAGATTGATGAGGCCGAGGTCGCGATAGCGCTCGACGAGGAAGCCCTTGATTTCCTGCACGCTGGCCATCTGGAAGATTTCGCGCGCGATTAACCGGGCGGTCTGGTAATCGACCGCGCGGACGATCTTGCGGACGACCGGGATGAACAGCGGGCTCAGGCTGAGTTCGTCGAGGCCCATCCCGACCAGCAGCAGGGTTGCGAGCGGATCGCTCGCCATCTCGCCGCAGATGCCGACCTCCTTGTCGGCCGCGCGCGCGACATTGACCACCTCGGCCAGCGCCGAGATGACCGCGGGATGAAACGCCTCGTAGAGATGGGCGACCTTGGGGTTGTTGCGATCGGCGGCGAGCAGGTACTGAATCAGGTCGTTGGTGCCGATCGAAAAGAAATCGACTTCGCGCACCAACCGCGGCGCGAGCCACACCGCGGAGGGCACTTCGACCATTATCCCGACCTCGATCTCGGGATTGTGCTCGAGTCCCTCCTTGTAGAGTTCGGCCTGCGACTCAGCGAGCAACTCGCGCGCGCGGCGCAGCTCCTCGATGCTGGAGATCATCGGGAACAGGATTCGGACGTTGTATCGCGCGGCGGCGCGGAGGATCGCGCGAAGCTGAACCTTGAACAGGCCCGCCATTTCGAGCGAGACCCGGATCGAGCGCCATCCGAGGAACGGATTTTCCTCGCGAGGCACGCGCATGTAGGGCGGATACTTGTCGGCGCCGATGTCGAGGGTGCGAATCGTAACCGGGCGGCGTCCGACCTCGGAGAGAAACTTCGTGTACAGCGCGAGCTGCTGCTCTTCGTCGGGAAAATCCTCGTAGGTAAGGAACGAGAATTCCGATCGGAGCAGCCCGATGCCCTCGGCGCCATACTTGAGCGCGAGCGGGATATCCGCGGGCAGCGCGATATTGGCGAGCATCATCACGCGATGGCCGTCGCGGGTCGCGGTGGGCTGGTCGTTCTCGGACATCAGGTCGCGCTTGAACGCCTCGTAGCGGCGCGCCAGCGCGAGGTAGTCCTTTTCGACCTCGCTGCCGGGGTTCACGTAAACCACCCCTGAGTTCCCATCGAGCACCAGATGGTCGCCCTCCACGACCGATTCCATCAAGTGCTCGACGCCGACCACGGTGGGGATTTCGAACGACCGCGCGAGGATCGCGGCATGCGATGTGACGCCGCCGGACTGGAGCGCGATGCCCGCGAGGTTCTCGTGCGAGACCAGCGTGAGCTGCGAAAGCGTCAGCTCCTCGGCGACGATGATGGTGGTCTTGGCGAAGGCGCCTTTGCGATCCGCCTGGTCGAGGTGGCGCAGCACGCGATGGCCGACGTCGCGGAAGTCGGTCGCCCGTTCGCGCAGGTATCCGTCGGCGACGGCCAGCATCTGGGCGCTCAGCTCGTCGATGACCCTGAAGAGCGCGCTTTCGGCTGCGTATCCGCGGCCGATGGTGTCGCGGACGCGCCCGATGAACTCCTCGTCCTCGAGGATCAGCCGATGGCCGTCGAAGATCTTGAGATCGGACTCGGGCATCAGCGGCGCCATCCGCACCTTGAGCGCCTCGATCTCGCTCCTGGAGCGGGCGAGCGCATCCTCGAACCGGCGCACCTCGGCCTTCACGTCGCGCGTGCGCTGATTGCGATCGATGGTGCTGAGGAACGTACCGACCACGTGCGCGACGCCCTGGGCGAAACCGGGGGCCGCGGGCAATCCCACCAGCCTCGGCCGGCGAATCTTTACCGGCGTCTTCAGCCGCGGCTTGCCGCCGACTTTCTCATAGTCCTTGAGCTGGCGGGTCGCCTCGATCATCCGGCGGCGGTACTCCTCGCGTTCCTTCTCCCGCGTCGCGAGCGTCTCGCGCAGCCGGAAGTGGGACAAAATCTGCGCGACCTGGGTGGCCACGGTCTTGAGCAGTTGGATCTCGCTGCGGGTGAATTTGCGCCGCGCCAGCGTCTGCACGACCAGCACGCCGATCGGCGGCTGGCGGCTCTCTTGCACGGCGACGCCGAGGAAGGTGTGGTAGCGTTCCTCGCCGGTTTCAGGAAAGTACTTGTAGCGCGGATGGCTGATCGCGTCGGGCGCCATCACCGGTTCGCCCTTTTCGATCACCAGCCCCACCAGTCCCTCGCTTATCCGCATCGAGACCTTGCCGACCGAATCGCGCTCCAGGCCGACGGTGGCGCGCAACACGAGCCGCTCGCGCTGCGGGTCAAGCACATACAGCGAGCAGACCTCGCATTCCATACCCTCGGCGATCGTCTGGACGATGCGGTCGAGCGTGGCGCGCAGGTCGCCCGCCGATTCGCCGCCGATCGAGGTTATCTCCTCGATTAGAGCGAGGCGGTCTCGGTTAGCTGCCATGATTTAGATCCGAAAGCGCGGATATTGGAATTCTAACTTAGGGCCCGGCGCCCAAACAATCGGGCGCGTTCTGGCCGGCGCGTGAGCCGCGAGGCGCCGGGCGGATACGCGGCCGATTTTCCAGGGCTCTCAGCCCGGCAATTCGAACGGCTCGATCGCGTTCTGGATCAGGCCGCGCCCCGCGCGGCAGCGGCGCGCCTTGATCGCCTCGATAAGCCCGCGCTCGTCCTTGACCGGATGATCGAGCAGCGTCGCGACGCATCCGATCGAGCTCACCGAATGGGAATCCGACCCGGCAACCTGGGCGAGCCCCAGATGGCGCGAAACCTTGAGCGCGAACAGGTTCTCATCCTCGGAGCAATTGCCGTTGAGCACTTCGATCGCATCGACCATGTCGAAAATCTCAAGCCGGGCCGCGCGCTCGGGATGCTCCGGGTCGAGCGGCTGATGGTCGGGATTGATGAACGAGAACCGCGGATCGAGCTTGTAGCGGAACGGATGATTGGCGACCAGGATTCCTCCGGCTGCATCGGCCACGCGGCGCAATTCCGCAAGCTTGTAAATCCCGCCGACGTAGCGCTCCAGGCCGAACACGCCGATGTGTCCCATGTCGGTCGTGACTTCCATTCCGCGCAGGAACACCACCCCGGCGGCGGCCGCGGCCTCCGTCAGCTCGCCGAGGTCCCACATATTGTCGTGCTCGGTGATGCAGACGGCGCCGATGCCAATCGCCTGCGCGCGCTCGACCAGCTCCCTTGGCGCGAGGTTCGAGTCCGAACTGCCGCGGTTGGTGTGAAGGTGAAGGTCGACGCTGAAGTAGGGCCCGTTTCGGTGCCCGCTTCGATTCTCCGCCATCGGCACGAATTCCGAATTACTTGGGCGGCTCGCTCGCCAGCGTAATCTTCTTCATGTGGTCGCCCTTCTGAATCTGGTCGACCACGTCCATCCCCTTAATCACGCCGCCAAAGATCGTGTACTGCCCGTCCAGGTATGGCTGCGGCTTGAGGCAGATGTAGAACTGGCTGCCGCTCGACTGGCGCGTCGGATTCACCTCATCGCCCTGGCGCGCGGTGGCCAGGGTGCCGCGCAGGTGATGCTCGTTGGCGTCGATTTCGGCGGGCACGTTGTAGCCGGGGCCGCCCATTCCGGTGCCGTCCGGGTCGCCGCCCTGCACGACGAAGTCGGGGACCACGCGATGGAAGGTGAGGTTGTTGTAAAAGCCCTTCTTCACCAGGGTCTCGAAGTTGTCGACCGTTTTCGGCGCGACCTTCGGGTACAGTTCGACCACGATCGTGCCGCGGTCGGTGTCGATGATTGCGTAATGGCTGGTATTTCTCACGGGGACTCCATCTGAACTGGCGCCGTTGCAGGCCGACGCGATCGCGAGAATCGCGGCGAACGCGGCGAGACACGATAGTTTTGGGATTCTGTTCGTCATCTCCTTCACTCGCTCGATGAAAATCAATTCCCTTGGAAGTATTAGACCGCGCGCGAACGTGCAAGCGCCCGCTTGCCCACCCGGCTGCGGTCAGGTCCCGGTCCGGGGGGCCGATCGCTTGTGCGGCAGCCCTAAGGAGGCCTATGAAAATATAGTCG
>DASPOF010000046.1:0-14427 GCA_035626155.1 Binataceae bacterium (SeqCode) | reverse complement strand
GAATCGACACGAGGTCCTTTGACTAACCGCCACAGGAAAATAACAAACCCAATCCCTAGCACGACCCATGCGATCGCTTCCCTGGACCCGCTCGTGCTCTCGGGGGCCGGCTCGGCTGTGGTGGTTTGAGCGGGAACCTCTGGCAGATAATAGCCGCTTAGCTGATTGAATTTTTGTATTTCGCTCGAAAGGGTATTGAACGAGGCCGAGGTCGCATAAGTAAACGCGTGTGCCGGATCCGGATCGATTTGGTCCCAATCGACCTCGGCTGCCTTGTCGCGGTTCATCGTGATGGAGCCGATGAGCTCGCCAGCTGGCACCCCTGGTGCTGGACCAAATCTGATCCGAAGGTTTACCTCATCTGTGTCAGTTTGATTGTATACCCGGCGCAAATAGCCTTTGGTCAGGACCAGCGTGTAGAATAAGGCCGCGGCGTCAGGCAATCGCTCAATCAGGTCGGATCGCAAGCTTGGTAGACCATATTCCGAAAGCGACTGCAGATGCTTCTTCAGCGACACGAAATCACAAGTGACCGTCACGTCACGTTGCGCCTCGCTCTGAGCAGAACTGAAAGAGATCCCTTCGCGAGCCAAAAAGGCCGCGTAGCGGTCGTAACTCTCGGGAAGAGCGTGCCGAGCCGCGAAGGCCCTACTGCTAAGAGCAAGGACGATGAACCCGATTGCGATCACGCGGCGCACGTTGGCTCTCCTTCGGGAGCAGGCTATTTCCTGAGGGTAGGACCCCTTAATGCCGACGGACCGCCGAATCTTGGTAGTCTCCGTACGCCCCGTAAAGGTTTGTGATCCCTCCCGAAGGTCTTGGCGGCCGCCGGAGGTTTGCCGAGCCGCCGGAGAAAACAACTGTATCGTCGAGCGATCGTAATGTGGCGGAGCTTACCGCGAGCGGCGTCTGAGCCCTCGAATTGACTGAATGCGCTTCTGGTTCGGGAGATTCTCATAACTCTAATCTGAGACCCGAGCCCGGCTTGCGTTCATCAATGCCGCGGCGGCGGAGTCGGCCAGTTCGAGATCGGCGCGCGTGGTGATTTTGAAATTGCGCGCGGTGCCCTCGACGACCTCGACTCGTCCGCCAATCCGCTCGACCAGGTCCGCATCGTCGGTGGCAGTAACGTGCTCGGCAAGCGCGCGTTCGTGAGCCTCGATCAGCAGCGCGCGGCGAAACGCCTGCGGCGTCTGCGCCTGCCATAGATCGGCGCGTGGAACCGTCGCCGTTATCGCACCATCGGCAACCCGCTTCAGCGTGTCCGAGACCGGGATCGCAGCGATCGCGCCGCCCGACCGCGCCGCCGCGGCCAGGCACGCATCGAAGAGCGCCGCCGGCGCGAACGGCCGGGCCGCATCGTGCACGATCACGAGCTCGCTCTCGGCGCTCGTCAGCGCAAGCGCAATTCGCACCGAGTCCTGGCGCTCCGCTCCGCCGGGCGTCATCTTGACCGGAATCTTGAGCGCCGCCCGCGTCACCTCGGAGCGCGCCTCGGATTCCATCCCGCGCGGCACGGCTATCACCAGCTCGACGATCGCGGGCACGCGCGCGATTGCGCGCAGCGAATAGAAGACCATCGCGCTCCCGCCCACCGGCACGAACGCCTTGGCCCGGTTTATGCCCAGGCGCGTTCCGCTTCCCGCGGCGACGATTATCGCCGATGCTCTCATCGCGACTGCCGGCGGCGGCGCCATCGGAATTCCATAGCGAAAAAAAGGGCCGGGGAACACCCGGCCCGGTTGCGATCGGCGGCGTGAGCGCGGCTAGTTCGAAAAAATCGTCCGCAGCTCTTCCATGATTTTCTCTTCCGGATGAGCCTTGGCGATCGACAGTTCCTTCACGAGCAGGCTGCGCGCGGTGTCGAGCATCTTGCGCTCGCCGAACGACAACTCCTTGTCGCTCTTGAGAACGAGCAGGTCGCGCAGCACCTTGGCGATCTCCAGCGGCGAGCCGGTTTTGATCTTCTCGGTGTACTCGCGGTAACGGCGGTTCCAGGTTTGCGTGTCGACCTCGACCTTGCGCTGTCGCAGGATGCGATAAATCTTATCGACCATGTCCTTGCCGATTACCCGCCTGAGTCCAACCTGGTCGACGTTTTCGGTCGGAATCATGATAGTCATCTTCTCGGTGCCGAGGATGCGCAGCATGTAGAATCTGCGCTCCGTCCCCGAGATGTTCTTCATCTGGATGTCATCGATGACGGCGACTCCATGTGCGGGGTAAACTACTTTTTCACCCTTTTTGAATGTCAAACTCATTTCTGCCTTGGCGACGGCCACAGAATTTCGGTGCGCAGACGTCGGATTTCAGAACTGGTTCGCGACCAACGGTTCACGACCGTCTGATATGGCCTTGGATCCAACCGATAGTATGGCACATTTTGACGCGATTTGTAACCCCGCGCCATGAAGCGAGCCAAAGTATCGGGAAGGCTCAAAACGTCGTTATTTCGGGCCTGTATGGCTCAGCCGAGCCGCAACTCCATCACGATGGCGTCCTCGCCGGGGCCGTAATAATTTCGGCGCAAACGTTGTTCGGAAAAATCCAGCTTCCGGTAAAGGCACCGGGCGGCAAGATTCGATCGCCGCACCTCCAACGTGACGAGCTTGGCGCCCTTTGTCTTTGCTTCGCTAAGCGTAGCGCGCATTAGCTCCAAGCCAACCCCCGTCCGCCGGAAATCGGGATGGACCGCGACGTTGAGCACATGGCACTCATCGGCGAGCAGCCATCGGCAGAGGAATCCCATCGCCGACGCGTTCACGTCCACCGCCGGAACTGCCACCATCAATCTGGAAAAGGGAAGGCCAAGCTCGCGCCGAAACGAGTTGAGGCTCCACGGAGTCGAAAACGAAAGCTGCTCGATCTCGACGATTCTTGGCAGGTCGCGAGTGGTCGCATCGCGTATATGGACCGCGTCGGGATGCATTTTGCGCCGCGACCCGCCTGCGGCTCGGCCGGCGAAGCCCGGTCTTCAGGCCGCCCGCCTGACCTCTGCGGCCGCGCCTTTGAGCACGATAATCTCGAGGATTTTGGCGCGCATCCGATGCTTGAACGTTGCAACCGGCCGGTCGAAGTCGATTCGGGTCATGAAGTCCGCGGGGAATGCGGGCGATACGTACGATAATTTGCGCAGCGTCTCGCCGCGAACGCTCGCGCTGATCGTCAGGATGCCGTCGGCGAGCGCGATGTCGTAATCGTAGTCAGGCATCTCGTCGGGAAGATTCCACAGGCGCTTGAGCGAGGATGCGGGAATTTTTCGTGGCATTTCGAGCCGCACCAGGTACGCGTTGGCATACTCCATGACCGTGTAAACGGTACCGTATCGGCGGTCGCGCTCGGTTTTTTCCTCGTGCAAATCGCTGCTGTAGCCCTCGAAGGCGACCCTACGCTCGCGGCGCCTGAGCGGCGCTCCGCCCGCCAGCATCTGACCGAGCGGCGCCAGCGCAAACCCATACCAGCAAGCGCGGCAGGTCAGTTCAGAGACCGGCCTCCCGTGGAGAATCCCATCGCGCAGCCGCCAGGCGCCCTCCGCTGCGGCGAGCAGCAGTCCGAGCAGAATCCATCCGTTGGTTCGGAGCGAAAAGAGCGAGTCGCCAAGCACCATCACGGAAAACGCCGTGAGAAGACTCGGATAGAGAAGAAAGTTCAGAATGATATTGAAGATCGTCGCGCGCGCGCGCGAAAACCCCGCTCCCCTTCCGACCGCCTCCTCGAGATGCGCTTTGACCGAATCCGGCATCGCGCCGAGAATCGGCTCGGCGAGCTTGAGTGCGGCTTGCAGCCGGGGCGGTGCGGTGACCGGCGGCGATGTGTCGAGCTTCGCCAGGACGGACTCGAAATCCTCTTCGAGTTCGCCCGGAAAATGCTTTTCGCCGAGCGGTCCCGGCAGCGCGCCCGCATCCTTGGGCGCCAGCGCCATCGCGAACGCCGGCGCCGCCGGTGCTGCGGGCTTCGCGGCTGGCGGCGCGGGCTTACCTGGAGGCGGCGTTCCCCCTGATTGGGGCGTCGCTCCTGATGGTGGCGCGGCGGGTTTCGCAGGCGGCGGAGTCGCGGGAGCGGCCGGCTTGGGCGGCGCTTGCGCGGGAGCGGTCGCCTTTGGTGCCGGTTCCGATGATGGCGTCGCGGCGGGCTTTTCCGCGGTCGCCGCTGGTGCGGCGGGTTTCGCGGACGCCTGCGGCGCTTGCGGCGGAGCGGATGCCGACGGCGCGCGCGCTTCGGGCGCGGCCGCGGGCTTCGGCGCTTCGGGCGCTTGCGGCGCGGATGCGGACTTCGCAGGTGCCGGTGCGACTGCGTTCGCCTGCGCGGCCGCCTTTATCGCAGCGAGCGCGCCGCCGGGCTGCGACGGCGCCGCTCCTTCCTGCTTGCGAAATCGCGACGGCGCATCATCGCCGATGGTCTCCTCGGGATGCAGCGCGCGGGCCCGCGCGAGCAGCGGCTCATGAGTCTCGACGTTATTGGGGTCGGGGATGCAGCAATCCACCGGGCATACTGCCGCGCACGCCTCGTGATCGAAAAATCCGACGCACTCGGTGCACTTCTGCGGCGAGATGTAGTAGATGTCCTCGGCCAGCGCGGGATGCGACTCGCCATTGAGTTCCCATGGCGCCCCGCTCGCATAAATCGCGGTGTTGGGGCATTCGGGCTCGCACGCCCCGCAGTTGATGCACTCGCTCGTGATGATCGTCGCCATCGGATGACCGAATTAGATGCTCAGCAGGAGTCCTCGCCGAAACGGGACAGGCGCGGCAGAGCGGCTCGACAAATGGAACCATAACCGCAGCAAGTTTTGCGTGTCAATCGAGCGCCTCCCATCGCTCGGAATGTCGGAGACGGGTTTTCTTGCGCTAACCCGATGCGTGCTCGCGCCGAGGCGATCCATTTTCCGATTGGGACCGGCCTCGCAAGCGCGCTGGAGCGCCGCAATCGGCGGGGGCACGTCCTTGCGTTGCGCAGATCGATTTGCGACTATTTCCACGTCGGCTCGTCTGGCTAGGGGGGCATTCGCAATCGTAGTCAAATGCGGCCGGGAACGGGTGGTTCGATCGGATCCAGCAGGAGGTGAGTTCGGATGAAGACGGTGGCAAGCTTGCTCGGGGTCCTGGCGATGGCGGCCTTCATGAGCGCCTGCGGCCCGGACATGGCTGCAATCAATGCGTCCAGCGACAAGGCGGAAGCATCGGCGACGCGCGCTGAGGCGGCCGCGAACTCGGCTGAGGCCTCGGCCAATCAGGCCGATGCCGCGGCGAAGCACGCCGAGGAGGCCGCATCGGGCGCCGAGGATTCGGTTCGCAGGGCCAACGACGCGGTGTCGCGGCTCGAAGCGGCATTCGCGACCTCGGTCACGAAGTAAGGATCGTAACTGCGTCGTCAAAGTGGCGGAAGGAAGGTCTTCCCTCCGCCACTTCTCTTTGCGCTGTCTGATCTCGGGCCCTTATCTCGCCTGCGGAGAGGGCGTCGGCTCGGCAGTTTCGCGAAGCGCTTTGCGCACCCGCTCGCGAAGCGCGTCGTCGTGTTCGATGCGGGACTCCAGCTTTCGAAATGCGGCGACGGTGAGGCTTTGCTGAGCCGCGGCCTGGTCGATGCTCAGGCTGTGGTTGCGCTGCATGGTCTTGTAGACCGCGATGTAGCGTTCGACGTCGGCAGGCGCGACCTCGGCTTCCTCGTCGGATTGGTCGGACTGTGCGCTCTCGATCGGGCGGGCCACCGAGTATCGGGCGCCGCTCATCGGCACCAGGGCGGAGGGACCGGTGATGACCGCGGCGGCAAGTATCGTGCACGCAGGCAGCACAGCCAGCACCGTTGCACCACCGCCGCGCGAAAATGTCTTGCGATTCCCTTGCACGATTGACAACGCTATCCGGCGATCATCTTGGCACGAGCGGCGAGGATCATAAAGGGCGGGGACTTGAAATGGCGGCTTGGGTGTTTAATTTTGGGAGCGGCCGGGACGCCGCGGCCTGAGCGGCGTGGGCCGGTCGCGCGGAAATTCAGACTCAACTGATCGATGATGGAGCATTGATCGATGCCAGCGAAAGTAATCGAGATGCACGAAAAAGCGCGCGCGGGAATCGTTGCCGGCGTGACGCTCGTCGCCGAAGCCGCCCGGGTCACGCTCGGGCCCAGGGGCCGCAACGTGATGATCCAGAAGAGCTTCGGCCCTCCCGCGGTCACCAAGGATGGCGTGACGGTGGTTAAGGAGATCGATCTCGAAGACCGATTCGAGAACATCGGCGCCAAGCTCATCCGCGAGGTCGCGCAAAAAACGTCCGATATCGCCGGCGATGGCACCACCACCGCCACCGTGCTTGCGCGAGCGATGGTCCGCGAGGGAATCCGCCTGCTCGCCGGCGGGTTCGCGCCGATGGATCTGAAACGCGGGATGGAGGCGGCGCTGGAAAAGGCGCTCGCCGCCATCAAGCAGATGGCCAAGCCGGTCAAGGGCCGCGAGAGCATGCAGCAGGTCGCGACCATCTCGGCCAATGGCGATGAGACGATCGGCAAGATGGTCGCCGACGCGATGGAAAAGGTCGGCAAGGAGGGCGTCATCACGGTCGAGGAAGCGCGCGGACTGGAGACCGTGCTCGACCTGGTCGAGGGGATGCGCTTCGACCACGGCTACCTTTCCCCATACTTCGTGACCAATACCGAGCGCCTCACCTGTGAGCTTGCCGAATCACTCATCCTGGTGCACGAAAAGAAAATCTCCAACCTCCGCGATCTCGTGCCGCTGCTCGAGGCGGTCGTGCAGAGCGCGCGTCCGCTGCTGATCATCGCTGAGGAGGTCGAGGGCGAGGCGCTCGCAGCCCTGGTGGTCAACAAGCTGCGTGGAACGCTCAAGGTCGCGGCGGTCAAGGCGCCGGGCTTCGGCGACCGCCGACGAGAGATGCTCCAGGATATCGCTATCCTGACCGGCGGGACGCTGATTTCGGAGGATCTCGGATTCAGCCTCGAGAAGGTGGAAATGAAGCAGCTCGGCCGATGCCAGCGCGTGGTCATCGACAAGGACAACACGACCATCGTCGGCGGCGCGGGCAAGAAGGCCGATATCCAGGGACGCATCGAGCAGATCCGCCGTCAGATCGAAGACACGACTTCCGACTACGATCGCGAAAAACTCCAGGAACGCCTCGCCAAGCTGACCGGCGGCGTCGCCGTGATCAAGGTCGGTGCGGCGACCGAAGTGGAAATGAAAGAAAAGAAGGCGCGCGTCGATGACGCGGTTCACGCGCTGCGCGCTGCGATCGAGGAGGGCATCGTGCCGGGTGGCGGCGTCGCGCTGGTGCGGGCGACCGCGGCCGTCGATGCGCTCAGGCTCCCCGAGGAGCGCAAGGCAGGCGCTAAGCTCGTCGCGACCGCGATGGGGGAGCCGCTCAAGCAGATCGTGCAGAACGCGGGCTTTCCGCAGCATGTGGTTTTCAACCGGGTGAAGGAAGGCAGCGGCGCGTTCGGATTCAATGCGCGCACCGAGAAGTATGAAGACCTCGAAGAGGCCGGCGTGATCGATCCCGCCAAGGTCGTCCGCGCGGCGCTCGAAAACGCGGTCAGCGCGGCGGCGATGCTAATCACCACCGAGGCGGCCGTCGCGGAGAAGCCGAGCAAGCCGTTCCAGGCCGGGGCGATGCCACCGCCGGGCCCGGGCATGGAAGCCATGGGCGGAATGGGTATGGGTGGAATGGGTGGTATGGGCGGGATGGGTGGAATGGGCGATTTCGGCGACGATTTCTAGCAGGATGTTGAGAGGAGTGAGATCCTCGCAGTTCGGCTGTCCTGCGGTCTCAACATCCTGCGTAAAAGACGGCTTCTTTCCTCTATCTTCTCCCCCGGTCTTTCCCGGGGGAGATAAGAGAGGGGGAGCAGGCTGTGATTTATCACCAGCCTGCTGGTGCCAGGTCCGAGCGGCTCCTGAGGAGACTCCCCGCCAGGGATCGCGCTCGCGCATCCACGCGAGCGCGATCAGCGGACGATCACGTCGCGGGAACGAAGCGACCCGTGAGGCAGGTGCGGCCGCACGATCGCGCGCCTCTTTTCGCTCACGCCATCCCACGCGCGCGCCCGCTTCTCACTGACGCCATCCCAGGCGCGCGACGCTTTTTCTCCGGTCATTCCACGCCTGCCTCGCGTGGGATCTCGGTTCCTCTCTCTCCCTTGGCCCGACGGAACTTCCCGTTCAAATCGAAACTTTACCGGCGCGCGTTCGTCTTGGAAGATTGATCCTTCAGCGGTAAGAAGATCCAGAGAGATGGCAAGGGAACCTGACTGCGTCCCGGCTGAGAGGTAGAACGCCGATGTGTAAAGGCAGGCGTCGCGAAGGGAACCCGATTGCATGGCTCGCCATTCTGGCGAGCCTCATCGTATGGGGCTGCAGCGAGCCCGCGCAGCTCGCCGCTGCGAAGGAGGATATGGATCGCGCGCAGGCGGAATACGCCCGATGTGTGGCGCTCAAGGGCGAGGGTAGTGCTGCCTGCGAGTCCGCCAGGCAAAGCTCGGAGTCGAATGAGCAACTCTACAATCAAACCTCGCGGGACGTTCGCTTCGGACCGCCGATAGTCGGACGGCCCGCCGACTAGAGTTGGATGCGCTGATCGACCGGAACGTGTAAGCGCCGACCGCTCTCTTGTCCGTCATTCCCGCGCGTCTGAGTTGTCTGGCGCGCGAGGAATCCCGTACTTTTTCAACGAGGCAGACCGGTGGATTCCAGGTCCGAGAAAGGCGAGACCGTATGCCTACTGCCCGAATGCTGGCTCTGAAGAGCCGCTTCGACGTCTCTTCCCGGACGGACGGCTTCGCCTGCGCGATGGCGAGCGCGGGACCAAATCAATTTTGAGGTTCGCATCAAGCGCACGCGCTGTCCTGGCGAGCGTCTTGAGGGTCAGGTTGTTGAGCTTGCCTGATTCGATCTGTGCGATCATCGGCTGGCTCACGCCCGAACGCCGCGCGAGAGCCGCCTGAGTCAGGCCGCGGCGTTTGCGCAAATTGGCGATCTTGTGTTCGATCAGAATCTGAGCCAATTCATCTTTGACTTCACGCCGAAGTCCAAGCTCATCGACCTTTCTTTCGAGCAGTTCCAGGCCTGGATTCCTGGTACTCATCTTCGGCCTCCTTCAATCTCGCACGCATCAGCCCGAGCACGTTGGCAGGCGTATCAGTGCGTTTTTTGACATACCCGCCGAGCAGCAACGCTCGACGCGCGGGCAAGAACCCATAATAAATCCGCACCCTGGTTCCGCGCAGTTCGAACAGCCCGCCGCCCAGCGATTTCGAACGCGGCTCACGTAACTGATTACCCAACGCGCGGAGCGCCCCAACCAGGACCGCGGCGTCCTTAATGTCCTTTGCGTCAGCAAGACCGGCGACAAACTCAGCGAAGTGCGACTGGCCCCCGATGGTCTTGTGCTCTTCGAGCGCCCACTCCATCGGCCCGTTATAATAAGCTATACCTTATGAACCTGCAACCGCCGGCGCAGCTCGCTGCTGCGAAGGAGGATATGGATCGCGCGCAGGCGGAATACGCCCGATGTGTGGCGCTCAAGGGCGAGGGTAGTGCTGCCTGCGAGTCCGCCAGGCAAAGCTCGGAGTCAAATGAGCAACTCTACAATCAAACCTCGCGGGACGTTCGCTTCGGACCGCCGATAGTCGGACGGCCCGCCGACTAGAGTTGGATGCGCGGATCGACCCGAACCTTTAGGCTGCGCCAACTTTGTTGATTCCGCATGCCGCTCTCTGTCCGTCATTCCCGCGCACCCGCACTGCCTGCTCCATCTCCACACCTCCGCTCCTCCATCTTCCACCTTTGCCCAGCCAATGCGATCCCTGCCTCGAAAAATTCACAAACTCGTAGAATGACAGGGAAAAGACGTGCGCGCGGCAGCCACGCGCGGGAATGACAGCAAGGAACAGGACCGGCGCGATATGACGACGGTTCGTGCTTACGGCTCGAGGCGTTCCATCATGCGCGGGAACGGGATGCATTCGCGGATGTGATGCGTCCCGGTGAGCCACGCGACCATGCGCTCGATGCCCATCCCGAATCCCGCATGCGGCACCGAACCGTAGCGCCGCAAGTCGAGATACCATTCGAGCGGCTGGGTCGGCAGCCCGTGCGAGACGATCTTTTGCCTCAGCGTCTCGTAGTCGTCCTCGCGCTGGCCGCCTCCGATGATCTCGCCGTATCCGTCCGGCGCGAGCATATCGACGCATAGCGCGACTTCGGGCCGCGCCGGGTCCTGCTTCATGTAGAAAGCCTTGCACTGGGCCGGGTAGCGATGGACCATCACGGGGCGATCGAACTCGCTGGATAGCGCCGTCTCCTCATCGCCGCCGAAGTCATCGCCCCAGTTAATCGCGACGCCCTTGTTCTTGAGCCGTTCGATCGCCTCGTCGTACGTGATGCGCGGGTACGGCCGTTGCGCCGCGGCCTCGAGCCGCGCGACGTCGCGTTCGAGCGCCTTCAATTCATCCGCCCGCCGATCCAGTACGCGCCGCACGATGTACGATACGAATTCCTCGGCAAGATTCATGTCGTCATCGAGATCGAAGTACGCGACCTCCGGCTCGACCATCCAGAACTCGGTCAGATGGCGGCGGGTCTTGGATTTCTCGGCGCGGAAGGTGGGGCCGAAGCAATAGACCTTTCCGAATGCGAGCGCGCCCGCCTCGGCATAGAGCTGGCCGCTCTGCGTGAGATAGGCCTTGCGCTCGCCGAAGTAGTCGAGCTCGAACAGATTGGTGGTGCCCTCGCAGGAGGTGGGGGTGAGAATCGGCGCATCGAAATGCACGAAGCCGCGCTCGTGAAAGAAATCGCGGCAGGCCTGCTCGACTTCGCTGCGCACGCGCAGGATTGCGTGCTGGCGCGACGAGCGCACCCAGAGATGGCGCAGATCGAGCAGAAACGCGATGCCGTGCTCCTTCGGCGTGATGGGATAATCGATCGCGGGTGCGATGACTTTCATCCCTTTGAGCGTGAGTTCGATTCCGCCCGGCGCGCGCTTGTCGGCGCGCACCACGCCGGTCGCCTCGAGCGAAGTCTCCTGGCCCATGTGATCGGCCGCGGCGAAGGCATCGGCGCCAAGGTCGGCAAGCGACGCGATGCACTGGCATACCCCGGTCCCATCGCGCAGGAGCAGGAAGTGGACCTTGCCGCTGGAACGCTTGTTGTAGAGCCAGCCCTTGAGCGTCACCTCCTCGCCGACGTGACGCCCGAGATCTTCAATGTAGATCCAGTCCATATCTCCCATTTAAGCACATCGTAGGATGTTCGCGACCCGCCCGGGCGCATCGCGCGCGCTCGCCCCTTGGGGTAGCCTCTATCGGTATCGATGAACGCATTCGACTACGTCGTGCTCGCGCTCATGGCGGCTGGCGCGCTCTACGGGCTGCGGCAAGGGATGCTGCGGATGGTCACGTCGGTGGTGTCGGTCGCGGCCGGGATTTCGATCGCGTCCATCTATTACGCGCGAGCGGGCGCGATCGCCGAGAGCCAATTCGGCTCCGCTCCGACCGCCGCCGCGGTGATCGGCTGGGTCGCGATATTCGCGCTGATTTTTGCCACGGTCGAGATCATCGGGACGACCGCGATCGGGCTGCTGCACGTGGTTCATCTGAGCTGGGCCGACCGGCTGGCGGGAAGCGTGCTGGGCGCGGGGCTGATTGGCGTAATCGCGGGGCTGGCGGTGATGCTGCTCGCGGCGATGCTCCCGGCCGATTCCGCGCTGCTGAAAGAATCGCGGCTCGCCCCGATGCTTATCGCGTACAACGAGATGCTGGTCAGGTACATCCCGCAGGAAGCCAAGGACGCCTACGAGAGCAATCGGGCCAACCTGATGCGCTACTGGATTATCGAAGCATCGCGGACGATCGCGCCTGCGGCCGCATCGCCGCTCGCGTCGCCGTCGCCGGCGGCAAAATAGAAATGGGGGGATGTCGCTGAGCGCGCGCTCAGGCGGCCAGCGCGTTGTCCACGGCGCGAACCAGGTGGCCCTTGGGCACCGCGCCGATGATCTGATCCTTGACCTGACCGCCCTTGATAATCAGCAGGTTCGGAATTCCGCGCACGTTGTAGCGCTGCGCGGTGCCCGGGTTGTCATCCACGTTGATCTTCACGACCTTGAGACGGCCGGCGTACGTGTTGGCGAGGTCATCGACGATCGGCGCGATGGCCTTGCACGGGCCGCACCACGGCGCCCAGAAATCGATCAGCACGGGGTGCTCTGACTGGAGAACCTCGCGATCGAAGGTGGCGTCAGTGACGTGGGTGATCTTCTCGCTGGCCATCGCAACTACTCTCCTGGCGGGATCTTCTCTTCCGTGAAGATAAGTACCACCTGGCGGACAGTCAAGGTGGTTTCAATTCGGCCAAGCCGCAGCGATGACTTCGGCAGATGATCCCGCGCCGCCGCTTCGTTTTTTGTCGTCGCGCGCGCAGCCGTCCGGATTGCGTGTCGCCGCCACACGCGGCTCGCGGCGCGCGCCGTGTGTGGCGGCCGGCGCCGGGGTGATGGCATACTGACGGCTTGCCGCGGAGAGGTGGCCGAGCCCGGTTTAAGGCGCACGCCTGGAGAGCGTGTAGACTCGGAAGGGTCTCGGGGGTTCAAATCCCCCCCTCTCCGCCACAGAGTCTGTGTGATTTACCTACATCTCTGGGAGCGGCACGGATCCGCGCGAGGCGCTCGACGTACGACTTGACAATATTCTCTGGCTAAATGGGCAGGATTTGGCAGCGTCTTGCTGAACGTGGTGCCCTGTCTTGTGACAGGACTGGTTTGGTGCTAAAAAACCGGGCCTAAACAGAAATCAACAATTTGTGCTCCAGTTAGGTGGAGTTGAGCGATACCACACACTCGTTGATGCCGGTCCTTCCGGCGTAAAACCGAGGGGCGGGGAAAAATTGATGAAATCAACAACCATGTCCGCCTGGCGTCGCCTGGTCTGGATCACGGTCGCGCTCGTGGCGGCATTCACCGCGGCCCATCCGTCGCGCGCGCATGCCGGGACCACTGCATCGCGTGAACTTGGACAGGTGGATTTCGTCCACAACGCCTACAACACAGTTGATCCGCAGGTGCTGGCTGTCGCATCGACTCAGACCGGGATCGCAGTCGACCTCAGCGCGACCCCGAATCACGTCTACGTGACCGATCCGGGTAACAATCGGGTGCTGGGTTACAGCAGCGTCACGGCATTGACGAACGGGGCTCCCGCTTCCATTGTGATAGGCCAGCCGGATTTCGCTTCCTCGAGCACCGACTATAACGGCATCACCCCGACGGCTCTCAGCGAACCTCGCGGAGTGGCGGTCGACAGCAGCGGCAACGTGTACGTTGCCGACTCAGGCAACAATCGCGTACTGGTCTTCTCCAACCCATTCACGATTCTCAACGCCACAGGTCAGAACTCCGGCTTTGCCGCCACCATGGTGTTGGGACAGGCCGGCGACTTCACCTCGTACGGATGCAACGTCGGCGCCTCGAACCCGAGCGCCGACACGCTCTGCTTCCCCGAAGGGGTGGTGCTTGACGGGTCGAACAATCTTTACGTCGCCGACACCTCCAACAACCGGGTGCTGGAATTCAACACGCCCTTTCCCAGCGGCAGCTTCAAGGCCAACAAGGTTTTTGGACAGTTCGGGAACTTCACCACCAACACCGCCAACAACAGCGGCGTCAGCAAGGACAGTCTCAACGCGCCGACCGGCGTTGCAGTGGACATCCACAACAACCTCTACGTCGCCGATACTACAAACAATCGCGTGCTGGAGTACAACACACCGCTGACAGTGACCGGGATACCCGGCAGCGGCGATACCAGTGCGGATGAAGTGTGGGGCCAGGGCGGCAGCTTCGGCACGGCGAATTGCAACGGCGGCGGGGTCTCGGCCACCGCCCTGTGTAGCCCAGGAAAGGTGGCGCTGGACGCTTCGGCCAATTTATACATCCCCGACACGAGCAATAATCGCGTTCTTGAGTACAACGAATCAGCCAACCCTCCAACCAATCGCACGGCCAACGTCATACTTGGGCAAACGAACTCTACTTCGAGTAGCTGCAACCAGGGAGGAGCAAACCCTTCCTTCGCCACCCTGTGTCAGCCTACCAGCGCCGCGGTGGACAGTGGCGGCAACGTTTTTGTGGTCGATAGCAACAACAACCGCATGGTCAGGTACAACGCGGCGATCAGCACCGATGAGGCTGCAAGCGTCGTCATCGGGCAGCCGGATTTCGTTCATAAGGCGGAGAATCTGGTAGATCCGGCTTCGCTGGACCTGCCGCGGCAAATCGCCATCGATGCGAGCGCAACCCCGAACCACCTCTTCGCGGCCGATAGTCAAAACAGCCGAGTCCTTGGTTGGCTCAATGCGGGCGGCTTCGCCAATGGCGCGCCTGCCGACCTGGTAATCGGACAACCCGATTTCGAGTCATCGAGCTGCGA
>DASPOF010000045.1:0-2510 GCA_035626155.1 Binataceae bacterium (SeqCode) | reverse complement strand
ATGCCGCAGAACAACCTCAAGCAGGCGATGTTCCGCGTCGGCGCCGAAATCATCCCGAATCCGCTCGGCACCGCGCCGGGGTTTCTGATGCCGATAACTCGCGATGGCCACACCGCGCACCTGATCGTTCTTCCGGGCGTGCCGCGCGAGATGAAAGCCATGATGGAGAACACGGTGATCCCGTGGATTCGCAGCAATCGCGGCAGCAACAAGGTTTATGCGGCGCGCAATTTCCAGACCTTCGGAATCAGCGAGTCGGCGCTCGATGAGTCGGTGGCGGGGCTGATCGCGCCCGAGGAGGCAAAGGTTTCGTTCCGCGCGAGCTTCCCGCAAATCTCGCTCAGGATCACCGTCGCGGGCGCTCCTGGAGACGTCGAGCGCAAACTCGACGAACTCTCCGCGCGCGTGCGCGAGCGAGTCGGCGAGAACATCTATGCCGAGGGCGAACGCTCGATGGAGGAAGTCGTCGGCCAGCTCCTGGCGGACAAGAAGCTCACCCTCGCAGTCGCCGAATCATGCACCGGCGGGCTCATCGGGCATCGGCTCACCAACGTGCCGGGAAGCTCGCGATACTTGAAGGGCGATTTCGTCACTTACTCGGATGATGTGAAGGCGGGCGTGCTCGGCGTCTCGCAGGATACGCTCAAGAAGTTCGGCGCGGTCAGCGAGGAGTGCGTTCGCGAAATGGCCGCGGGCGCGCGGCGGCGCGCCGGAGCCGACCTTGCGATCGCGACCTCCGGCATCGCGGGTCCCGACGGCGGCACGCCCGACAAGCCGGTCGGCACGGTCTGCATCGCGCTCGACGGGGACGAAACCGCCGCCTCGCGGCGCTACCAACTGCGCGGAACGCGCGACTGGATAAAGCTGCTCACGTCGCAGATCGCGCTCGATTGGTTGCGCCGCTATGCGCTCGGTCTGCCGCTGAGCGAAGCAACATTGTTCCGGCGCTAGACGGTGGGGTGATTCAGCGCCGCCCGGCGCCGCGCAACCGCCGGCCGCTCATTCAACGCGGGCGAAGCTCACCGTGTCGCTTCCGGTTCCCGCGACCGTCAGAGAGCCGCGATGCGGCGTGCACATCACGGGATTCGGCGCGCTCGCATCCGTGCAGACCACCACATCGGTATCACCCGTAAAACAGACATCGTTCACGGTGGCCGCGCCCTGATGAAGTTCTACTCGTCCGGCGCATTGATTGGGATTCGCATCAACGTGCGCGGAGCCGAACAGGGTGAATGCGGTGATGGTGCGGGATGAGTTCGACGGACTGCTGCCGTCCGCTTTGGAAGCGAGAGGCGGCGGACCTCCGCATCCGAAGGCGGCGATCGCGCCGATCGCGATCAGAGCCGTGACGATCGCAAGCCTGTTGTTCATCGCAATCTCCCTGGCGGACGCCGACTCCCGTACTCCGTTGCGCGCATCGTGCGAATCATACCGAACTCAGTTGCTCTGGTTCGGGCCGCCGTTGGAATGCGCCTGCTCGGCCGCCTGGGTGAAGATGTCCATCGGGGCGAGCGGCGGGCGGCGGCGGCGCTTGAGTTCGGCGAGTTCCGCCTGCGCCTTGGCATCCGCGCTGGTGCGGCGGATCTGATCGAGCTTGTCGCCGAGCTCGGAGTCGCGCAGCTCGTTATTCACTCCCGCCTGTGCGAGCATCCGCTGAATCGACTCGCGCACTTCCTCGAGCGCGCGCACATCCTCATCATACGAGAGCTGCTCGAGCGCGTGCTGGATGCGGACTCGCGCCTGCGCGTTCTTGAGCCGCGCGATCATCGTGACCTTCTCGACCTTGAGCTTTTCGATCTCGCCCTTGAACGCGATCAGGTTCTTCTTGGCGTCCTCGGCCTCGCGCGTCAGGTCGGCGAGTTCCTCGCGCAGCCGGGCGCAATCGGCTTCGAGCGCGTGATTGCGGCCGATCAGGATGAGCGCGCACTGGTCCTCGTTCATGTCGGCGGCCTGTGCGGCCTCCTCGGCGACCTCCTTCATCTCGGCGTCCTTCGCCTTGAGCTCGCGCTCGAGCTTGTTGCGCATGTAGATGACGCCGGCGGCCGCGTTCTTGAGTTGATGGTAGCGGCGGACGCGCTCGGAAATCGCCGCCTCGTAAACTGCCTCCGGATCGTGCGCCTCGCGCGCCTTGAGCCAGCGGCTGAGCTTTCCACCGATCAGGCTGAACAATCTGGTTAGGAACACTGCCGTTTTCCTCCTGGCCGCGGACGATGCCCGCCTGCGGCCGGTTGCATCAAAGTTTCACAGCCAGCGCCGCACCCGTGCCGTATAGTCGCGGTACTGCTGGCCGAAGCGCCGCTCCATCGCCGCCTCCTCGCGCGGAATCACCATCCGATCGATCACCGAAAAGAACACCGCCGGAGCAAGCAGCATCACGATCGAGTCGAAGAAGATCGCCATCCCGAGCAGCGCCACGGCGGACCCGAGATACATCGGGTTTCGCGTGAACGTGTATGGCGCCTGCACGACGAACGCGGCCGGCTCTCCGTACGGATTCTTGGTGGTTTCCC
>DASPOF010000044.1:0-10042 GCA_035626155.1 Binataceae bacterium (SeqCode) | reverse complement strand
CTCGTAGCTCATCCCCCGCCCCTCCTGCGCCGCTTATCCCACCCTCATCTTAACCGCCCATCGTCACTACCAAAATACCTACTCAAGGTTTTGAGACAGTCTCGCCGTGCCCGCCGATAGATGCGCGGGCGTCCGCGCGCGCGCCACCAATGCGGCCCGCTCGTCGCGCTACAGAGAAGCTGGCACCAATGCGCTGATTACCATCCCTCGGGGGCGTCCGGGAGCCAGCAGAGTCCGAGCAGGGAATCTCCCCGGTCGCGGTTGACCGGGGCGAAGACCTGCCACTCGTCCGGCCGTACGTCGATGTCGATGCGAGGATAGCCGACCGGTGTCCCGCTGCCGGCGCATACGAAGGTCTCCGGATCGAAGCCGGCCGCGCCGTAAGCCTTGGCGATGGCCTCGCCGACCTGCTGTTGCCAAGGCGTTGGCCGAGTGTGAGGTTTTGGGACATGCGTTGGATTAACGGTCATGGTGCGAAAGCTGGCAGGGTGCGCCACCCGTCCGCAATGTAACACCCGCGGTCCAAACGCAATGCCCGAGGCCATAAACGCACGGCGCTCAAGTTCGACGAACAGGCCGCGGCGGCGCGACCGGGCATCGATGCAGCAGATGCCCGCAAGGGCGACGGCTTGGCGCGGCAGGCGCGGCAGGTCCATGATCCGCATCTCTCCCAATGCAAAGCCAGCGAGCGCGCCGGCCGAAGATACGGTGGCAATGAAGCGCAACTGAGTGAGAGAGCGCTCGAGGTACGCCTCGTTGGCGGCGTTATAGGAATCGCGGAACAGCGCCAGGACGCGCGAACGGGTGCCATCTTCGAGGTCGCTCGTGGCGGTGACATTGAACTCGAAGTCTATAGCGCCGCGCCCCGTCATAACCGCAATCTCCGTTTTGAATGCTAAATCAGCATCACATTCTTACGCAGTAGCTGGCAAACGCAAAATACAGCCGTGCTTTGAGGCCAAAGAGGTCCGGCGACGGTCCGGTTCGCCCCGCGCATACCGTTTGAGCGGCTCCCGCTCCTCACCGGTCATTCTACGCGTGCCTCGCGTAGAATCCCGATCCTTTTCTCTTATGAAGAAGCCCGTTAGTCCGCATGCACCGGAGCGATCGCGCGGGCGAATGCTTTCAAACGGATGCAATGCGCACGGAAGGCTCACTTGATCGAATCGCCGAACCCGCAGTGCAAGACCCAGGCAACGAGTAACCAAAGCCGGAACCGGATCCGGGATTCTACGCGAGGCACGCGTAGAATGACGGGGAAAAAGTGGCGAGGTCCCGCGTGAAAGGACCGGCGCGACATTTCCAAGCGCGCTTTCTGCGCACCGTGCCCCCGCCTCTCCCTTTCAGGGAGAGGGATCCTGTAAACGGAGAGGACTGAGTAATGCCCACCGCTGGAGTGGCTACTTCTTCTCGGGCTCCGGCGGAAACAGATTAGCCATCGGCTCTCCGGTGCGCACGATCCCGAGCGCCTTGTGCACGAACTCGAGTTCCTGCTGACGCCACGGCAGCGGCGACGGCGCCTGGATCATTTTGGCCTGCTTGAGTTCCTCGACTACCTTCGGATCGCGCTCGAAGGGTTTGCCGTGCTCGTTGAGAAAGTAGAGTTGCTCGAAAGGCAGCTTAGGCCGCTGCCCGCCTGCCTCGCGGCTCTCCAGCGGATAGCCAACCGTCATCACGACCAGCAGATGGGCCGAGTCGGGAAGATTGAACGCCTTGCGCATCCGGCGCTCGCGCGGCCCCTCGGCGCCGCCGGTTCCGATGCAGCAGGTGCCGAGCCCCTCCTCGAACGCGATCAGGGTCGCGTGACCGATAGCCTGTCCGCAATCCATGTCGGTGAGACCCGACTTCATCAGCCCCGGGGCATTGATGCGGAAATAGGGAATCAGAAACTGGTCGAGCGCCTTGTGCTCCTCGGCCTCGTTGAGGCCGATCGCGCGCGCGGCGACGAGTTCGTGGAGGCGATCGCCCTGGGTCAGGTGCCCGGTTTTCGAATCAAGGATGGCCTCCTCGACCCAGTACCAGAGGATGGCGACCGGCGCGTGCTGGAGCTGGCTGGTGCCGAGCGGGGCGATGAGCGACTGCCATTTTTCGGGCGGGCACGATTCGCGGAACATCACTATAGCGCGGAGCGCCTGGACATTGCCCCAGAACGACGACAGCCGCGCCGCCTCGAGCATTTTCTGTATCTTCTCGCGTTCGACCGTACGGTACGGATTATAGAATCGAATAGTACGCCGAATGCCTATTGCTTCTTTCAGTTCCATCGATAGTTTCTCCGCGCAACTGGTTATCGGGCTGGGGCGGGCTGACGGCGCGCCGGCTGGGTTTTTTCCCGATCCCAGGTCGTCGGCGTGACTCCCTGCTTCTTGAGCACGGCCTTTTGAACGCGATGCGTCTCGGTTTTGGGTAATGCGCCGCAGAAGTCGATGTAGCGCGGCACCATGAAGTTCGCCATCCGCTCCTCGCAGAACTTCACCAGCGCCTCGGGCGCGACGCTCTGGCCGGGTCTGAGAACCACGGTGATCATGACGTCATCCTCGCCGAGTTCCGACGGTACGCCGAAGGCTCCCGATTCGAGGACCGCGGGATGCTGGTTCACGATCTTTTCGACTTCGTAGGACGAGATATTCTCGCCGCGCCGGCGCATCGAGTCCGTCTTGCGATCGGCGAAATAGAAATTGCCGTCGGCATCGCGATACGCCATATCCCCCGTGAAGAACCATCCGTTGCGGATCTTGGCGTTCGAGGCTTCATTGTTCTTGAGGTACTCGACGCGGCGCTGATTGGCGTCATCGACCTTGAACACGAGGTTGCCGGTCTCCCCGGTCGGAACTTCGTTGCCGTTTTCATCGACCACGCGGGCCTCGACGCCCGGCGCCGGCTTACCCATCGAGCCTTTGGGCGCCGTTCCGAAATTCGACAGGCCGAATCCGCCGCCATCGACTGCGCCGTAACCCTCGAAGATCGTCACGTTGAAGCGCTTCTCGAATTCGCCCCACGCCCATGCCGGGGTCGCCGCGCTGAACACCATCCTGATCGGATTGTTCGCATCGTCGGCGCGCGGCGGCTGCTTGAGCAGGATCGGAACCATCGCGCCGAGCGCGTTGAAGGTCGTCGCGCCGTAACGGCGAACTTCGTCCCAGAAGCGGCTTGCGGAAAATCTCCGGCTGAGCCCGACTGTCAGCCCTCCGGCCAACGCGCGCACCACGGTGAGGAAAAGCGCGTTGGCATGAAACAGCGGAAGGCAGGTGTAGAGAATATCGTTGTCGGTGTATTGCGAGCCGAACAGGCCGAACCGGCCGAGCCCCTGGTAGCGCATCACGACGCCCTTGGGCAGCCCGGTCGTGCCCGACGTGTACAGGAGACACGCCATCGCAGCCGGATCGATCGGCGCGTTTACCTCGCTCGCGGGCGCATCGGCGGCGAGCTTCGCCAGCGTGACCGCGCCGGGCGGCACCGCGAAGTCCGGCGCCTCAGTCGTATCGACGATTACGTGGCGAAGCGACGTGAGGCTCGGACGAATCGCGGCGAAAGCATCGAACAATTCGGAGGCGACGATCACCGCCTTGGCCTCCGAGTGATTCAGTATGTAAGCGAGGCCCTCGCCCTTGAGCGCGATGTTGACCGGGACCGAGTAGCAGCAGAGTTTCTGGATGGCGAAGAAGCTGTATAGCCACTCGGGCCGGTTGGGCATGATAATCGCCACGCCGTCGCCGGGTTTGACCCCGAGTTTCGCCAGGCCGTTCGCGACGCGGTTGACGCGCTCGTTCATCTGCCCGAACGTGACGCGCTGATCCTCGAACATGATGAAGACGCGGTTGGGCGTCGCGGCTGCGCGCTGCACCAGGATTTGCGCGGGAGTGGGAGTCTGTTCCGCCATGATCACACCTGCGAGGTGAGGATGTGCACGGTCACCGCGCCGCCGAATCCCTGGCAGTGCGCGAGTCCCAGCTTTGCGCCCTTGACCTGGCGTGGACCTGACTCGCCGCGGAACTGCTCGACCAGTTCGACCACCTGCGCGATTCCGGTTGCGCCGAGCGGATGGCCCTTGGCGAGCAAGCCGCCCGACGGGCTCACCGCGACCTTGCCGCCGATCTCGCCAAACCCCATCTCGGCGAACTTGCCGCCCTCGCCGCGCGCGCACAGTCCGAGGTTCTCGTAGTGAACGATTTCCGCGATCGCGAAGCAGTCATGCAGCTCGATGAGGTCGAGCGCACCGGGCTTCACCCCGGCTTGCGCGTAAGCTTTCTCCGCCGCGCGAGTGTTGATCTCGGTCACTCCGTGCAGCGCGTCGCCCGGAGTACCGGGACGCTCGGACTGAAGGATGGAGGCGAGAATCGCGACGGGCTTGTTCTTGCACGAGCGCGCCACCTCGGCGCTCGCGACGATCGCCGCGGCCGCGCCGGAGCTGGTCGGGCAGCACATCAGCAGGGTGAGCGGGTCGGCGACCATCCGCGCGTTGAGCACGTCCTCGAGAGTGACCTTGAAGCCGTACTGGGCCCGGGGATTGAGCGAGGCGTTGTTGTGATTCTTGACCGAGACGCGCGCCATCTGCTCGATGGTCGTCCCGTACTTTTTGGAGTGCGCTTTGAATACCTCCGAGAACATCGAAGGCATCGGCGCTGCGCCCGCCGGGCGTGGAGTGGCCGCGGGTCGAGCGGCGGCCACGGCCGGATTCTGGATCGGGCCGCGTCCCATCTTCTCGAACCCGATTGCGAGCGCGACGTCGGCAACTCCGCTGCGCACCGCCATCACCGCCTGGTACAAGGCGGTCGAGCCGGTGGCGCATGCGTTTTCGACGTTGATTATCGGGATGCCGGTGTTTCCGACGCGGTTGATGACGCGCTGGCCTGCCGTCGTCCCCTGCATCGCGTGGCCGCAGAAGGCCATCTCGATAGCGGGGAATTCAAGGCCCGCGTTGGCGAGCGCACCGCGCAGCGCCTCCTGCCCGAGATCTTCGATCGTTTTGTCCTCATGACGGCCGAAGGGGGTCATCCCTACGCCAACTACGTATGTTTCACGCATAGTGTTCGGACCTCTCTCCTGCGCGGCACACGACCGGCCCGGCTGGCCGAGTCACCGCGACGTTTATCGGTTCGCAGGCATCGAATACGCCAATTATACCCTCTATTCAACCCGTGGCTTTCTCGCCCTTTAGGCCATCCTTGGCCCGATTGCGCAGGATGAGCCGCGCCGCCGCTCGCTTCGAGCCAGGATAGGTAAAAGCGCGTGCTAGTTCATCTCGAGCCTCGTGGTATGCGCAACACTTCTTTCGGTAGCGGGCGCGTGTACAATCGGTAGGAAATGATCCGCCGACATCCCGCTGGCCCATGGTGGGCAAAGCGCAGGTCCCGGTTGTGGAGAGGGGGGAAGTCTGATGTTCGATTCACGATCGTTGTGGCAAGGAAAATGTACCAGGATGCTCGTTGTTGCGATTGTAGCCGCCGGACTGGCAGGGCCGCTTAAGGCTCGCGAGGCCGCCGCGCAAACGGTCTCCGTCACGACTGACATACAGCACGACGTGTCGCCGCCGCTGCGCACGATGGTGGAGGCGTACCGGTCCGAGGCGCCGCGCCCGGCGCGCATAATGCCGCTTCATCGCCTGCCGCTTCCGTCCGGCGGGCTGGAACAAGATGGCGCGCTCCAATCAGGGCCGACCACTTCTCTGGACGCACCGATTATCATGAACTTCGACGGCCTGGGCGTGAACACGTCGGGTTTCAAACCGGCATCTACTCCGCCCGATACTACCGGCGCAGTGGGAGCGACACAGTACGTCCAGTGGGTGAATACTTCGCTGACCGTCTTTAACAAGAGCACGGGCGCGATGGTGATGAGCCAGGTGGACGGCAACGCGTTGTGGCTTGGCTTCGGCGGCGGCTGCGAGGCCAGGAACGACGGCGATCCGATCGCACAATACGACAAAGTGGCGGGCCGGTGGGTATTGAGCCAGTTTACGGACGCATCGCCGTACCTGGAGTGCGTTGCTGTATCGACCACTTCCGATGCGACCGGTACTTATTATCGATACGCTTTTGCGATGGGCTCGAATTTCGCGGACTACCCACACATGGGCGTATGGCCCGACGGTTACTATTTCTCATTCAACATGTTTAACGGCAACACTCTGCTCGGAGGGCGGGCGTGCGCGTTCAACCGCAGCGCGATGCTGACCGGCGCAACGGCCACCTCCGAATGCTTCGACGATCCCAAGTTGTTCGGCGCGGTGCCATCGGATTGGGACGGCGCCACCGCACCTCCCACGGGTTCGTCGAACTATTTCATAACGTACGGAAGCAACTTGTTGAATATCTGGTCGCTGCACGCGGATTTCACCACTCCTGCCAACGCGCGCCTGACCGGCCCGGCTGCACTTTCGGTGGATTCCTTCACTCCCGCGTGTAAGGAGGTCGAGCCAAAGCCGATCAAGCATCACGATACCGACCCGGACGATTCGCCCGGATGCGTTCCGCAGTCGGGAGTTTCGATGAAGCTCGACGAGATCTCGGATCGGATGATGTATCGCGCGGCCTATCGCAACTTTGGAGATCACGAGGCCCTGGTTGCGACTCATACGGTGGCCCGTGCGATTAAGGGCAAGAAAGCGATCGGCGCAGCGCTGCGATGGTACGAGATCCGCGCGCTATCCACCACGCCGGCCGTCTATCAACAGGGCACCTATGCCCCCGATACGAAATGGCGCTGGATGGGCAGCATCGGGATGGACTCCGCGGGCAATATCGGAATCGGTTACAGCCTGTCCGGAGCGGGGCTCCATCCGAACGTTGCTTATACTGGCCGCACGCCCGATGATTTGGCCGGGACGATGGAGTCCGAGGAAATTATCATGGACGGCGGCGGTTCGCAGCGCGGCACCGAACGATGGGGCGATTACAGCGCGCTGTCGATCGATCCATCTGACGATTGTACCTTCTGGTACACGACCGAATACATCCCGGAGACGGCAAAGGCGGCCAGTTGGCAGACGAGGATAGCATCGTTCAAGTTTTCCAACTGCACCGCAACTTCGCCCTACTGACTATAGGGACCTCGCGCTGAATTGCAAGTCATACGCGCGCCGGTAGACTCGATGGCGGCCTCGCTCAAATACATACTGGCTATCGACATGGGCTCCGGCAGCGTGAAGGCGTCGATCGTCTCGAGCCGCGGCGAGGTGGCCGCCTCGGCGCTGCGCCATGTGGGCACGCAGATCGCCGCGGCCGGGGCGGCGGAACAGGACCCGGAGGAATGGTGGCGCGCGGTATGCGGCGCGGCGAAAGAGGCGATTGCCGCATCACGCGCCCCCGCCGAGCAGATTATCGCGGTTGCGTGCACGACACTTTGGGCCGTCACCGTGCCGGTCGGCGAGAACGGCTCGGCAATCGGCAATGCGATTTCGTGGATGGACACGCGCGGCGCGAAGTACAACCGCGCGATCGCCGGCGGATGGCCGAAGGTCCAGGGCTACGGGCTGTTCAAGCTGCTCAAGTGGCTGCGCCTGACCGGCGGCGTGCCGGTGCAGTCCGGCGTGGACGGCCTCGCGCATATCCTGTTCATCAAGCACGAGCGTCCCGACATATACGCGCGCACCTACAAATTCCTCGAGCCGATGGACTACCTCAACTTGCGCTTGAGCGGGCAGGCCGCGGCTTCGTACGCAACGATGTTCCCATACTGGGTGACCGATAATCGCGACCCGAACCGAGTCCACTACGTGCCTGAATTGCTCGCGATGGCGGGCATCGATCGCGCGAAGCTGCCGGACCTCGAGCCGGTCGATGCGGTCCTCGGCACGATCAAGCGCGAGGTTGCGGACGAGTTCGGCCTGGCCCCATCGACGCGCGTCGTGATGGGCTCCGGCGATAGTCATTCGGCCACCGTCGGCGCGGGCGCAGTGCGCAACTTCGACGGCTATTTCTATGTCGGCACGACCTCGTGGCTGAGCTGCCACGTGCCGGCGAAGAAAACCGACCCGTTTCACATGCTCACCACGATGCCGGCCGCGCTGGCGGGCCGGTACATGGTCGGCGCGGAGCAGGGAGCGGCAGGGCGATGTCTCGACCTGCTAAAGGACGTCCTCTACCCGCCGGGCGGCGCGGATTCATCCGGCGCGTACGCCGAGATGAACCGGCTCGCGGCAGAGGTGCCGCCCGGCAGCGACGGCTTGATATTCACGCCATGGGTGAACGGAGTGCTCGCGCCGCACGAGGATCCATCGACGCGGAGCGCGTTTTTCAATCAGACGTTGCGCACCACGCGAGGCCATTACGTTCGCGCCGTGATGGAGGGAGTGGCGTTCAATCTGCGATGGCTCAAGCGGCACGTCGAGAAATTCGTCGGGCGTTCGTTCGGCGCGCTCAATTTCATCGGCGGAGGCGCAAGCTCCGAGCTTTGGTGCCAGATAATGGCCGACGTGCTCGGATGCACCGTGCGGCAGGTGGCGAACCCGCGCAACGCCAACGGGGTGGGCGCTGCGATGGCGGCGTTTGCGGCGCTCGGCGAGATCGCGATCGATGATATCCCCGCGCTGGTGAGGATCGCGGCCGAATATCGGCCCATCGCGGCGAACCGGCGCATCTACGATCGGCAATTCGATGAGTTCCTCCGGTTCTACAAGCGCAATCGGGGCATCTACCGGCGCCTCAATCCGCCCGCCGCGGTCTCGGATTAATCCACGGCGTCGGCTATCATCCGGTTCGATGCGGACCGCCGGGAGGCGGGCGCGCGGGCGCCCTGCCCTCGCGATCGCCAGCGCGAAATTTGAAGGAGCCGAGTCATGCCCAAGCGAGCGAAACAGCCGGAGCAATCATCGGGACCTTTCGGAGATATGTTTCCGTATCGCGACAGGTTCGAAACCTACCGCGAGCTGCCGAAGAAGGGCCGCAAGCCTGCGGATGTGCTGCGCGAGATGCGGGCGATTGCGCGCGAGGAGAATGCGCGCTGGCAGGGCGGCAAGATCTCGGGCACCTATTACCACGGCGGGATGGAGCATTACGCGTTCCTCAATCGCGCGTTCTCGCTCTTCTCGCACGTGAACCTCCTCCAGCGCGACATGTGCCCGAGCGGCACCAAGTTCGAGGGCGAGATCGTCGCGATGACGGGGCGGATGCTCGGCGCAGAGGCCGCGCGCGAGCGCGACCCGCAGGCCGACGTCTGCGGCCAAATCACCTCGGGCGGCACCGAGAGCATCATCCTGCCGATGCTCGCCTATCGCGAGAAAGCCCGGGCCGAGCGCGGAATCACGGAGCCCGAGATGGTGGCGCCCGACACGATTCATCCCGCGTTCTCCAAGGGCGCGCACTTCTTCGGCATCAAGCTCATCCGCGTGCCGGTCGGACCGGATTACCTGGCCGACGTCGATGCGATGCGCCGGGCGATCGGCCCGAACACGATCGCGATCGCGGGCTCGGCGGCAAACTACCCGCACGGGCTCATCGATCCGATCGAAAAGTTGTCCGACCTCGCGCTCGAAGCGGGCGTGGGCCTGCACGTCGATAGCTGCTTCGGCGGATTCATCCTGCCCTGGATCGCGAAGCTCGGCTACGACGTTCCTGTGTTCGACTTCCGGCTGCCGGGCGTCACATCGATGTCGTGCGATACGCACAAGTGGGGCTACGGGCTCAAGGGCGCATCGGTCGTGCTCTACCGGAACCGGGCGCTGCGCCGGCGCGTGCACTTCACGATGACGGGCTGGCAGGGCGGGCTGTACGCATCGCCGACGTTCGCCGGCAGCCGCTCCGAGGGCATCAGCGCATCGACCTGGGCTGCGCTGGTCGCGCTCGGCGAGGAGGGATACCTGAAGGCGGCGCGCCGGATCATGAAGGTTGCGGATGCGATCAAGGCGGGCGTCGCGAAAATCCCGGAACTCAAGATCATCGGCAAGCCGACTTACTGTCTCGCGTTCACGTCCGACGCCGTGGACATTTACCACGTCAACGATTTTCTTTCGGAGCGCGGATGGCGCCTCAACGGGCTCCAGAACCCGCCGGGCTTTCACCTCTGCGTGACGCTGCCGCAGACGCTGCCGGGTGTTGCGGCGCGC
>DASPOF010000043.1:0-19019 GCA_035626155.1 Binataceae bacterium (SeqCode) | reverse complement strand
ACAGTTCTGCTCACGACGCTCTCGACGGAGAAGCCGCCGAGGATATCGCCGAGATTCGGCGCAAGCGAGATGCGCCCGCGCGTCGGCTTCAGCCCGACCAGGCCGCAGCACGCCGCCGGGATTCGAATCGAGCCGCCGCCGTCGTTGCCGTGCGCGACGGGAACGATCCCGGCCGCGACCGCTGCCGCCGAGCCGCCGCTGGAGCCGCCGGGCGTGCGCCCGACGTTCCACGGATTGCGCGCGGGCCCATACAGGCGCGGCTCCGTTACCGGCGGAATTCCAAGCTCGGGCGCGTTGGTCTTGGCAAACGGGATGAAGCCCGCGCGCTTGTAACGCGCGACCACCTCCGAATCCGCCGCCGCCGGCGTCGCCGGAAAGAATGCGCACGCGGAGCGCGTGGGCATCCCGGCGCATTCGCCCATGATGTCCTTGAGCAGCAGCGGGACGCCCTCGAACGGCGCCGAGCCGATCTTGCGAGCGCGCGCCGCGCTGAGTGCGCGATCGTAGTCCTTGAAGACGATCGCGTTGAGGTTGGTGTTGTGTTTTTCCGCGCGCGCGATCGCCGCCTCCATCAACTCGGCCGGCGTTATCTTTCGCTCGCGCACGAGGCGTCCCAGGGCGATTCCATCGAAGGAAGCGTATTCGTTGAATGGCATAATTGCGTTGATTTTCGGCCGGTCGGCGGCCGCCCCGCTTAAAGATGAATTTTTTCTTAATCCCGGCTTCGGTGCGCATCAAGTACTGGCGCGGCGCATCCAAAGCTTTAGGTCCGGTTCCGATGGATGGCTGATTCCGGCGCCGCCGCCAATGCGTTCGCCTAACTCAAAACGTATTCGCACTTCAAAGGACGGCCGTTATCGCAAGCTGCATTGTAAGTGATTACTCAGCGGCGCCGCGGCTCGGCCCGAGGAGTTGTTCGGCCTCGGTTTCGCCTATCTGTTCGGTCGTTTTCTCAAGCAGTAACGCCGCGAGTTGCATCGGTTCGAGATTGGCGCCGCCGTGCTCGCGAACCTTGGCCGTTATCTCTTCCAGGCGTTTGAGGGTTCGCGGTGTAAGCGGAACGAGCCGCCGCTCGGTCCAACGTGGATCCGTCGGCCGGCCGCCGCGCGACGGCGTGCGGAAACGGGCCTCCACGTCCGCCAGAAGCTGCATCGCACCGAAGTATCCGCCCGAGGCGGTAACCCTGCCGCGACGGCGCGCGCCGAGCCCTCTGGCTATCTTGTTCATATCGAGATGGTTCTTCATCGCCTACTCTCCGAAATCACGAATTGCGAAATACTCGTCGCCCACAACGAGCCCCACCTCTCCTTGGCGCGCGTCACGTCCCATCTTCCTGCAAAAGCTTCCAAGCTCGGCGAGGTTGTCCTCGTTCTGAATGTCGGCAGGCGTGGTGTAACAGTGGACAACCACCGGCTCGTCCCTTATGAGGGCGCCGCCACGGTCGTCATCGCGCCAAATGCCCTTTGCCTTCGGATAGGCGGTCGCGCCTCCGAACACCCGCCCGAACATTTCCAGCGATAACTCCACCCAGCGCGCTTGATCGATGGCCGTCTCTCCGTCGCGCTGCACGCTCGGCACAAATAGGACCACAAGTACCCTCTTGCGTCCGCCGCTTAAGACGCGTTTAGCCCGGCCCGCCCTTTGCACGCGCTTCTGCGTCACCGTATCGAACTATATAGATCGGTCCGGGACGCCGTGCAACCGCACTCTCGGTGCTCCCAGGAGAGCTGTTATTCCGCTCCATGAAAAGCTCTGGGGCGTCCTCGGCTTCGCGCGCCGCGAATGTGTTCGATGCGCTTCCTCGAACAAAGTCGCGAAGGTTCGCTGGTGCGAGAGGGGGGACTCGAACCCCCACGGGTTGCCCCACCGGATCCTAAGTCCGGCGCGTCTGCCATTCCGCCACTCTCGCGCAGTTATCCAAGCTATTAACAAAGAACGCCTTTCTCAACCGGTCTAAGCGATGGGCCATCGATCGCACTTGCGCGATCCGCGCGTGATTGCCCCAGCCGATTCTGAACTCCGATCATGGCCGCGCCGGCTGCGCAACGGCGACGGCCTTGCCCGCAGCGTCAAAAGCGTGACGCACCGGGGACAAATTCGTGCCGGTACCGGACGCGTGATTCGAAAGTTCCCGGGAGATTGCGATGCGCGACCGCTAAAGCCCGGCTATGCCCAAACCCGCAAAATCGATGCGATCGGTATGCAATGTGCAATCGAGCCATCCCGTCCACATAACACTTCTGACCGCGATTGCGGACTCGTTCGCGCGTGGCCAGGGAAAGGAGGAATCAGCATGGCAAGGGTGCAGAAGTCGACGGATTCATCCAGCCTCGCCGAGGTCGTGGATCGGATTCTCGACAAAGGAATCGTGGTGGACGTGTGGGCCAAGGTTTCGCTCGTCGGTATCGAGCTGCTGTCGGTTGAGGCGCGGGTGGTGATCGCGTCGGTGGAGACTTACCTGAAGTACGCCGAGGCGATTGGGTTGACGGCTAGCGCAGCGAGCCCGGCTTAACGGCCACGAGCGCAGCGGGTGAGCGCCGGGGGGGCCAAAAGCCCTTCCGGCGGCACTACTGGCTGAAATTTCTCGATTCAACTTAAAGGAGGCCGCAGATGCCTTTTGCCAACGATATGTTGAACCTCCGCCGCGAGATCGACAGCCTTCACGCGGCGCGGATGGCGATGATGCATCGGCTGAATCGTTTCCGATCCGATCTCAGGAAGAACATGTCTCGCAACATGTCCGAGATGCGAAAGATGTTCGCCAGGGAGTCCGCGCGCGCTCGCGCCGCTCGCGATGCGTTCAATTCGCATAATCGGGAGATGGTCGGAACGATGATTGGCGGATTCGGCTCCGAGCGCGGCGCCGGGCATCGCAACTTCTTCGGTAAGCGGGCATGAAAATCTCGCAGGGCCTCAATGGCGCCGGAGTCGGCGGCTCGGAGCATTCGCTCTCCCCCGAGGAACTCGGCCTGGAGAGTGACGGGCTGGCGGAGTTGGGGGCGGTCGGCGCTGCTGAAGGGGAGGGTGGCCCGGCGGCGTTTGTGCCCGAGGCGAGCGCGGGGTTCGTCTCCAGCCCGCAGGTGGAGGAACTCACGCAGCGCGCCTTGACCTACCTGGATATCGGATACCCACTTCATCTCGCCGGCTTCGCAGGCACCGGAAAGACGACGCTCGCATTCCACATCGCGGCGAAGCTCGGCCGCCCGGTGATTCTCATCCACGGCGATGATGAGTTCGCCAGCTCGGACCTGACCGGAAAAGATGTCGGCTATCGCAAGCTGAAACTGATCGACAATTATATCCACTCGGTTCTCCGGTCCGAAGAGAACATGCGCGTGCTGTGGATGGAGAACCGTCTCACTACTGCGTGCCGCGACGGATACACACTCATCTACGACGAATTCAATCGCTCGCGGCCCGAAGCGAATAACGTGCTGCTGAGCGTTCTGGAAGAAAGGATGTTGAGCCTGCCGGCGCTCGGCAGGGTCCAGGGCGGCTACATCGAAGTTCATCCCGAGTTCAGAGCGATTTTCACCTCCAATCCCGAAGAGTACGCAGGCGCCCACAAGACGCCCGACGCACTATTGGATCGGCTAATCACGATCAACCTCGGGCACTACGATCGGGACACCGAGGTGAAAATCGCCGCTGCACAGTCGGGAATCGCGCAGGCGGATGCGGAGCTCATCGTCGATGTAGTGCGCAAGCTGCGCACGGTCGGGGTAAACAACCATCGGCCGACGATCCGCGCCTGCATCGCAATCGCCCGGATTCTCGCGCGCCGCGCCGCTCGCGCGCGAATCGATGACGACGTGTTCCGCTGGGCCTGCCGCGACGTTCTAAGCGCCGAGACCGCCAAGGTGAAACGCGACGGCGAGTCCCTGATGCCGCGCATGATCGACGAGGCGGTCCGCCACGTGTGCGGACGCAGCCGAAAGCGCGCGCGCAAGGCCGCGGCCAGGTGATGGCGATGCATACACGGCACGGACATTTGCGCGGGATGGCCGACCTCAAAACGCTGGCCGGTCTCGGCGCCAGGCAGATCGCGCCGCATGCCGCGTATATGAAGATAACCTCGCTCGAGCTCGAAAAATTGCGCCTGGGCCGGGTCAGGCAGAACGCCGAGCGCCGAATCGCGGAGATCGACGCGCGCTACAAGGACATCGAAGCCGAAAAGGCCGGCCTCCTCTCTGCGACCGGCTCGACGGACGCGGAGAACCGGCACGCCTTGCCGCCGCCTCACTCGGGCCAGGGCTTCAATCCGCGCCGGATGCGCGGACTTTCGCTGAGGTATTGAGGACCGAATGAAAATCAATTGTTTGTCGTGCGGTCATAACATCGAACTCGATGACGCATACGCCGACCACTACGAGGGAGAAATCAAGTGTTTCGGCTGCGGCGCGAGGCTCGAAATCCGCACTGAGCAGAGCGCCATCCGCTACGTACGATTGCTCGGCGCGCCGGCCGGCCCGCCGCGCAGCGACCAGCCGGGCAGCCGCAAGGCGCGAGGTGATGGGCCGCCGAACGACGAGACGCGAGCCGGCAAGCCGCGGCACTACAGGCCGCGCAACCAGGCAGCGCGCACCGCTATGCCGCTGACGGAGGGGAATCTGGGTCATGGGGCGCAGGCTAGCGGCAAGACCGCGTGAGCGGGCAGGCGGCCTGGACGGCGGCAAGTACATATATGCCGTCGTCGGGAGCGGATCCACAGCCAGCTTCGACTTTCCCGGCATAAACGATCGGCCGATCGAGCTGGTGACATTCGATGGCATCGCGTCGGTCGTAAGCGATCTGGCCGCGGAGAGAATCCGGCCCGAGCGGCGTCATCTGGCCGCTCACCGCGCCGTCCTCGCCAGGTTGATAGAGCGCGAGGGCGGGGTGCTGCCGATGCGCTTTGGGGCGATCGCGTCGGGACCCGCCGAAATCATCCGGCTGCTTTCGCGCAATCGCGACCTGTTCGCCCGCCAACTTCGGCGGGTCGCGGGCAAGGTCGAGATGGGGCTCCGCGTCGCGTGGGACGTGCCGAATATCTTCGAATACTTCGTGAATACTAATTCCGACCTGCGCAAGATGCGCGACAAGCTATTCCTGGGAGCCGCCGGGCCGCGGCAGGAGGAGCGGATTGAACTGGGCCGCACCTTCGAGCGGCTGCTGAATGAAACGCGCCTCGCCCATACCGGCCTGGTGGAGGATATCCTCTCTGCGTATTGTTCCGAAATCAGCCACAACGCCATCAGGCAGGAGAGCGAGATCATGAACCTCGCGTGCCTGGTCGCCAGAGAACGGCGCAAGGATTTCGAAAATGGCGTGCTCGAAGCCGCCCGACGGTTCGATAACAATTTCGCGTTCGATTACAACGGGCCGTGGGCGCCCCACTCGTTCGCGGAGATAAGCCTCAGGGGATGACCCGGCATGCTGCTCATCGATGATTTGATTCTGGCGCCGGGCAAGTTCCTTTTCTGGGTTTTGCGCCAGGTTAACGACGCCGCGCAGAAGGAAATGGACCAGGAAGCCGACCATATCCGCGACGAGTTGAGCCAGCTTCATCGCCTGCTGGAATCGGGCGGCATCACCGAACAGGCGTTTGATGCCTGCGAAGCCAAGCTCCTCGACCGGCTCGACGAACTGAACGCGCGCGCGGAGGCGGGGCAGGAGCCGTCTTCGAGCGACGATGACGCCTGAATGGAGGGGCCGATGGACAGCATATCGATGCGCGAGAGCGAACATGTCTCGCTTTGCGAGACCCTGGATCGCGTGCTCAACAAGGGCGCGGTCGTCGCCGGCGAACTGACTATCTCGGTTGCGGACATCGACCTCATATATCTTGGATTGCAACTGATGATCAGCTCGGTTGAGACCGCGGTTTGCGATGGCTAGCCAGCTCCGCATCGTGCCGCGCCCGCCCGCCTCCGATCGCATCGGGCGCGACGACCGAGGCCTCCGGATTCACGGGGCGCCGCCCCGCCGGATCGATCCGGCGGCGGAGCGCGACCGGCGCATCGATATCAACTCCGAGGACCTGAAGAACGGACTGGCGCAGTTGGTATTGACGCTGGTCAAGCTCCTGCACGAACTCCTCGAGAAGCAGGCGATCCGCCGAATCGAATCCGGACGCTTGAGCGAGGCCGACTGCGAACGGGTCGGGCTTACGCTGATGAAACAATCCGAACAGATCGAGAAGCTCCGCCTCGCGTTCGGGCTGGCCGAGGAGGACCTCAATCTCGATCTCGGACCGCTGGGGAAGCTGCTGTAGGTACAAAATCTTATGGCTTCGGGAACAGTTCAGCATTCGGTCGCCACGGCGACGCTGGCCGATCTCCTCGAGCGCATTCTCGACAAGGGAATCGTCATCGCGGGCGACATCAGGATCAAGCTCGTGGAGGTCGAACTACTCAGTATTCAGATCCGGCTCGTCGTCTGCTCGGTGGAAAAGGCCAAGGAGCTGGGCCTCGACTGGTGGAACCAGAAGCCCATGGCTTTGGCGGAGGATAGCCGCCATCTTCTGCCTTCCCCGCTGGAAGGGTTCGAGGAACGCCTGGCGAGGCTCGAGAACGAACTCGCCGCGCAGCGGCAAGCATGAGCTGTGATGCGGTCGAAAAGGGGAAATGAGAATGAGCGACAAGCGAACAAGACGAAGGGTGGAACGGGAGGATGCGGGCCCTGCCGCCGGATTCGTAAAAGGTCTCACCGAATTGATCGAAAAGCTCGGCGATCTCGCGGAAACCGGCCGCGAGCTGCGCAAAAGCGGCGAGCTCACCAGCGACGACGACAAAATGAAGGCCGTGTATGGACTGAGGGTCAAGCTTGGGCTCGGCGGTGACGCAGTTGAGGCGGAGCCTTTCGGCAACCTTAAATTCGACAGGGAATCCAGGCAGGCGGTCGTTCAGGAAATCCGCGAACCGCTCGTCGATGTCGTAGAGGAGCCAAACCGGATCCTGGTTATCGCCGAGATGCCGGGGGTCCGTGCGGAGGATGTCTCACTTACTATCGATCACGACGTGATGGTTATCGAAGCGCGCCGCAAGAACCGGCGATATCGCAAGGAAGTGCTGCTGCCCAAGCCGGTCTTGAAACACAATACCTCGATCTCCTGCAACAACGGCATCGTTCAAATCGAGTGCCGCCTCGAGTGAAACCCTCACCGTGCCAGTCAAAGCGGCAGAGCAGTCCCCGCCTGCGGCCACGCTCCGGCTGAAAGTCGCCGAAGCGATGAGCAAGGATGCGGGCCGCGCCTACGCCCGCATCGGCCCCGATGATATGGAGCAGCTCGGCGTTTCAATCGGCGACATCGTCCAGGTCAGCGCCAAGCGTAGAACCGTGTGCAGGATCATGCCGGCGCACAAGGAATTTCGCGGCAAAGGATGCGTCCAGATGGACGGCGTCAGCCGCGAGAACGCCGGGGCCGCGCTCGATGAGTTCGTGACGATCGACAAAGTGCCCTGCCGCATCGCGGACCACGTCGTTCTGGCGCCGGTCAACGTGACTCCATCCGACCGCGACCTCGACTATATCGCGAGCCTGATCGACGGCCTGCCGATCCTCGAAGGCGACCGCGTCAGGGCGACTCTGTTCGGAAGCCGGTGGGCCGATTTCAAGGTGCAGGGCTCCAGTCCCAAGGGGCCGGTGCTGATCGGCCCCAACACGCGGCTCACCATCGGCCCGGCCGCTCAGGACAAGGTCGCGCGATCGGTTTCCTATGAAGACGTGGGCGGGCTCAAGCCGCAGTTGCGGCGAATCCGCGAAATGATCGAGTTGCCGCTGCGTCATCCCGAGATTTTCGAGCGGCTTGGAATCGACGCGCCCAAGGGCGTGCTGCTGTACGGTCCTCCCGGATGCGGCAAGACGCTGATCGCGCGCGCGATCGCGCATGAGACCGAGGCCTCGTTTTTCTCCGTCAGCGGACCCGAAGTGGTGCACAAGTTTTACGGCGAGAGCGAGGCGAAGCTCAGGAAAATTTTCGAAGAGGCGGCCCGCAAGGCGCCCAGCATCGTCTTCATCGATGAGATCGATGCAATCGCGCCGCAGCGCGAGCGGGTCATCGGCGAGGTCGAGAAGCGGATCGTCGCGCAACTGCTCGCATTGATGGATGGCCTCAATCAGCGGCAGAACGTCATCGTGATCGCCGCGACCAACATCCCCAACGCCCTCGATCCCGCGTTGCGCCGCCCCGGCCGTTTCGACCGCGAACTCGCCATTCCGATCCCTGACCGCTCGGGGCGCCTTGAGATGCTCGAGATACACAGCCGCGGGATGCCGCTGGCGCAGGACGTGAATCTCGGCCATCTGGCGGACATCACCCACGGCTTCGTCGGGGCCGACCTCGAGGCGCTGTGCCGGGAGGCCGCGATGCTGACCTTGCGGCGCATCATGCCCGACGTCGATCTCGGCGCCGATCAGTTCTCCTACGAACTGCTCACCAACCTCGAAGTGCGGATGGATGATTTCCTCGAGGCGCTGCGCGAGGTGGAACCCTCCGCGATTCGCGAGGTGTTCATCGAGGTGCCCAACGTCAAATGGGATGACATCGGCGGACTCACCGCGCTCAAGCAACGTCTGCGGGAGTGCGTCGAGTGGCCGCTCAAGTACGGCGACCTGTTCGCGCAGGCTCGCCTCGCGCCGCCCAAGGGAATCTTGCTCGTCGGCCCTCCCGGATGCGGAAAGACCTTGCTGGCCAAGGCGCTCGCGAGTGAGAGCGGCGTCAATTTCATCGCGGTCAAGGGGCCCGCGCTGATGTCGAAGTATGTCGGGGAATCGGAGCGGGCGCTGCGCGATGTGTTCCGCAAGGCCCGGCAAGCCGCTCCCACCATCATCTTCTTCGATGAGATCGATGCGCTCGTGCCGGCGCGCGGCGCGGGACTGACGAGCGAAGGGGTTGCGGAAAGGATGCTGAGCCAGTTCCTCACCGAACTCGACGGAATCGAGGAACTGAAAGGCGTGTTGGTGCTCGGCGCGACCAACCGGGTCGATCGCCTCGACCCCGCGGTGCTGAGACCGGGCCGATTCGACGAGATGATCGAAATTCCTCCGCTCGATGAGTCCGACCGCAGGGCAATCTTTGAGGTTCATCTGCGCGGCCGGCCGCTTGCCCCGCAAATCGACATCGCGCAAATGGCGGGCCGCACCGCCGGTTGGAGCGGCGCTCAAATCGCGGCGCTCTGCCGCCGGGCGGGCCTCAACGCGGTGCGAAGAGCGGTAGCCGCCCGCGAGACCGGCAAGCCTTCGCGAGCCGGGGTGCGCGTCGAGCTCGAGGATTTCGAAATCGCATTCAAAGAGACATGAACGATGACCACAACCGAGGATGAGGCACTCTATCTCTATTACTTGACCGCCCCCGAATACTTCGGCGCGTTGGAAGTAAGGCGCGTCGATGGGGCCGATCGTCTGCTCGCCCATCGCCACGCGGACCTGGTTGCGTTGCTAGGCATCGTCGCGATCGATGAGTTCTGCGGACCCGAAGCCGAGCGCAGGTTGAGCGATCTCGGATGGGTCAGCCAGCGCGCGCTCAGGCACGAGCGCGTCATCGAGGACGGATTCCGCCGCGGCCCGGTCCTGCCGGCCGGTTTCGGCACCCTGTTTTCATCGATCGAAGCCGTCGAGCGTTTCATCGAGCAGAACCGGCGGACCGCGGTCGATTTTCTTGGCGCCGTCAGAGGCCAGGAAGAATGGGGAATCAAGGCGCTGCTCGAACGGCCGGCTGCAAAAAAATGGCTGAGCACGCAGATGGCTTCGGCGGCCGTCGAGGAGATTCCAGCCTCGCCGGGACTTCGATACGTGCAGGCGCGCCGCGCGGAGGCGATGGCGGAGAAACAGCTCGCGCGATGGCTGCTCGAGAGCTGCGAGGCGATCGCGCTGTCGCTCGATGAATTCGCCACCGACCGCCGCCAACGGAAAATACTCGATACCGCGGTTGCGGGAGACGCCAGAGAATTGGTGCTCAACCTCGCCACGCTGGTCCCGCACGATCGGCTAGGCGCGCTCGTCTCGCACATCGAGCGCGTGAATGCCGAGCGATCCGCCCAGGGCTTGAGCTTCGTCTTGAACGGACCGTGGCCGCCATACAGCTTCTGCCCGCCGCTGGCGGCGCCGCGATGAGCTACCTGGTCTATTGCATCGTGGATGGCGGCCGTCAGGAGCCGCGCCGAAAGCTCCGCTTCCTCGGCTACCCGCGCGCTTCGATCATGGTTCGAGCGGCGGGATTGGGCGCGGTAGTCTCCAGGAAGTCGGCTGCGGATGCCTCGCCCGATGTCGCGCGCCTGCTCGTTTACTCGAAGATCGTCGAGTGGTTCAACGCCGACGGCGCCGTGATCCCGATGCGCTACGGCTGCATCTTCGATGCGCTCAAGGAAGTGGAACGCTTCCTCACCGATCATAAGCAGCAATACTCGCAATTACTTCAGGAGTTGGACGGCCGCGTGGAGATGTCCGCTCGTGTCACGCTCGATGGCTTGCTCGTCCCCGCGCGCTCGAATGGACGGCGTCCGCTTAAGCCGCCCGCGGAGTTTGCCCGCGCCGAGGCCGGACCGGGCGTGGCGTATCTGGCGCAACGATGGGCCAGCTACGCGATTCGAGAGGAGTGGGAAAATCGCCGCGATGAGATCCGCAAATCTCTCTGCTCGACGGCGAGCGGGACATTCGTTCGATGGACCAGCGAATATGGCGAGCAGGATGGGAGGGGAGTGCTCAGCGTGCACTTTCTCGTGCCGCGCGAGCGAATCGCAGCCTTCAGCGAGGCTCTCCATTGCGCCAGCGCGCCCGCCATCAGTTCGCTGGTGGTGACGGGTCCATGGCCGGCCTATAACTTCGTGTCCCCGCCGGCCCCGGGACTTTCGGGCCGCGACGCCGGCGACGTTTGACCGGCCGCCGCCATCCCGCCGCGCGCCGGGGGAACTTCCACTCGCGTCATGCGCCTGGGCTATAGTGCCTGATGTGGCTACGCAACGCGTGCTCATCCATGTCCCGATCGTTCACACCCATGCGGATATGGGTGCGCTCGGCGAGACCATCAAACACCGGCTGGTGGAGAAATTCGGAGAGAACTGGTGGCGCAACAACGTCAGCGCGATCGATCTCGTCTGGGACGAAATCGAAACTTCGCTCCGCGCGCTCGATCTGCCGTATCACAAGGTTCGCATCTACCAGGACGGACTGCCCGTATGTGGCCGCGAGATGGACATAGTCCGGGAGCTGGCCGCCGCGGGCAGCAGGAACCATCGCCTGCTTCTCGAAATGGCTGGCCGCGGCGCCGTCATAATGGGCACCGAATCCGCAGAGCTGCTGGTCGAGGAGTACAGTCGCGTGCGGCGCCTGCTCCAGTCTTCCGACTTTGAATCCAAGGAAGAGGACTTCAAAACATCGGGTGTGTCGTTGATCCGCAAGCGCGACCGATTCATCGCCGAGCGCATCGCCGCCACCCTGGCCTCAGGCGAGGTCGGAATCCTGTTTCTCGGGATGCTCCATTCGCTGGCGGATCTCCTGCCCGAAGACCTACAGGTATTGAACCTTTTGCCTTTCGCCGCGAGCAGAGCGAGGATCGTGCAGGCGCTCCTTGCGGCGAAGCATCGCGCTTGAGCGCTCTTCGCGCGCGCCGCCACAGATGATATGAGTGGATCGCGACTGGGGAGCGTATCTGACGCACGGGCATCCGGTTTGCGCCGGTGGCCGGCGGTGCCGGCCGTTCCTCCCGAAATCCAATCATCCAGGTGGCGATATCGATGAAACTCGGTCGGTCTGTGCAGCATCGCAACTTTTTTCTGAGCGCGGGTCTGGCGGCGGTCCTCGCCGCAATCCTTTTCACTGGCGCATCTCCCAGCCGCGCATTCGCAGGCGCCGACGACAAGGTCGTCGCGACGGTAGGCGATCACCAGATCACCGAGAGCCAGCTCGATGCCAGGATAAAGCCGCAGATGGCCTCGCTCGAAAGCAAAATCTACGACCTCAAGCGCCAGGCGCTCGAGATGATGGCTGGCGAGTTCCTGATCGAGCAGGCCGCCCAGCGCGCCAATCTGAGCCTCGCCGATTATTTGAAGAAGGAAGTGGGCGACAAGGTCACACCCGCGACCGAAGCCGAGGCGCGCAAGTACTACGACGATCACAAGCAGCAGATTACCCAGCCATATGACAAGGTGAAGATTCGCATCATCTCCGGGCTCACCCAGCAGAGGGTCGAGGTGCAACGCGCGAAGCTGGTCACGAGCCTGCTCGAGAAGTCGCCGGTCAAGATTTTGCTCCCGGCCCCCCGGGTCCAGGTCGCCAGCGCGGGCCATCCCGAGTCGGGCGGCAAGGATGCTCCCGTTACGATCGTCGAGTTCGCGGATTTTCAATGTCCGTTCTGCCGCCGCGCCGAGGACGTTCTCAAGGATCTGCGCGCGAAGTATGGCGACAAGATCAAGCTCGTGTACATGGATTTCCCGCTTCCGATGCACGATCACGCGCTCGATGCGGCCAAGGCGGCGCTATGTGCCGACGAGCAGGGAAAATTCTGGGCCTATCACGACGATCTCTACGCCAACCAGTCGAAGCTCGCCCCTGCCGATCTGAAGGCCTATGCGAAGCAGCTCGGGCTTGATACCGCAAAATTCAACGCATGCTTCGACAAAGCGAAGTTCGAGGCGCACGTGCGCCGCGACCTCGCCGAGGGCAGCCGGCTGGGCGTCGATGGTACGCCGTCGTTCTTTATCGACGGACGTCCGCTGATCGGCGTGCAGCCGCTCCCCGCATTCGAGCAGATAATCGACGAAGAGCTGGCGGCATCCGGTCAGGCTCGCGCCGCGCCGCACTGACGAAGCGGCGCACGCCGCTGCGTCGCTACGATCGGTACGGGTAGAAAATAAAAAACAGCGCCGAAAGCGCGGCGAGCACCCACAGCCCCGGTCGAACTTCGCGCCCGCGCCCGGCGATCACCTTCAGCAGCGGATAGAGCACCAGCCCGGCGGTGATTCCGATGCCGATGTTGTAGGTGAAGCTCATCAGCGCGATTATCGCGAATGCGGGGAGCAGCTCGGTGGGGTCGTCGAAGTCGATCTTCGCCACCGGCGCGACCATCATCGATCCGACGACGATCAGCGCCGGCCCGTAAGCCTCGGGCGGAATCGCGGTCACCAGCGGCGCGAAGAACAGCGACCCCAGGAACAAAATCGCAACCACCACCGCGGTGAGACCCGTGCGCCCGCCGGCGTGGATGCCCGCGGCGGACTCGATGAATGCGCCCGAGGTGGTCGTGCCGGCGAGCGCCGCAAAAACCGTCGCGGCCGCATCGCATAACATCGGACGCTCGATTTGCGGCAGGTTCCCCTTTTCATCGAGGAACCCTGCGCGCGCCGAAACCCCGATCAACGAGCCCATCGTGTCGATCAGCGCCATCACGAAGATCGACAGCATCACTCCGAAAAATCCCCAACTGAGCACGGCGCGGATATCCGCATGGAACATCACCGGCGCCGGATTCGGCGGCGCGCTCATCCACGATGTCGGCGCCTTGGCGACCCCGCTCGCGAACGAAACCGCCGCGGCTCCGAGTATCCCGAGCAGCACCGCGCCCGGCACTCGCCGAAGCATCAGGGCCGCGGTGAGGACGAAGCCCAGTATCGCAACCTGGACCGCGGGCGATGCCAGATCGCCAACCTGCACCGGCGCGCCCGGCACTCCGATCCGCACGATGCCCGACTCGTTGAGGCCGACGAACGTCAGGAACAGGCCGATGCCGGTTGCGAAGCTGTAACTCAGTCCCGGCGGGAGCGCCTCGACCATCCATTGGCGCAGGCGCGCGATCGTCAGCGCCGTGAAAATCACGCCCGCAATCAGCACCGCGCCAAGCGCCGTCTGCCAACTGTAGCCGAGCACCCGCACGACCGTGTACGCGACGAATGCGTTCTCGCCCATGTAGGGCGCGATCGCGAACGGCCGATTTGCAAACAGGCCCATCGCAAGCGTGCCGAAGACCGCGGTCGCAATCGTCGCGACCATCGAGGGTCCGGCCGGGATGCCGGCGGCTCTGAGTATCGCGGGATTGACCGCGATGATATACGACATGGTCACGAAAGTAGTAATTCCGGCGAGAATCTCGCGGCGCACGGTCGTGCCGTGCGATTCGAGATCGAAGAACTGCGCGATCGGATGGCTCATCAGGTGCGCCTCCTCCTCGTCCTGCGCTGCCTCCATTAGCACGGCGCGCCACAGCTAAAAAGTGTTATCACCGGGCCTGCTGGAGGGTTGAAGCGGGCCGCGCGGTCGGGCAGGGTTGGCAGTGCAGGATAGCGATGGCGGGGGCGGCGGGCGCTGGCGCGAGGGCCCGCGCGATCCGCATCGCCAGAGAGGACGACGATTAAGATGGGGGCGAACTTGGCATCCGATCACCCGCCGCGACGGCGGGTCCGTACACTCGCGGTCGATGTAGGCGGCACCGGCATCAAGGCCGAGGCGCTCGACGAGGAGGGAAAGCCGGTCACCGAGCGCCAGCGTATCGCGACGCCCCGCAACGCGACGCCGCGAAAAGTAGCCGCGATCGTTGAACGCCTCGCGGCCGCGGCGGCTCCGTTCGAGCGCGTGTCGGTGGGCTTCCCGGGAGTAATCAAGGGCGGCGTCGTATACACGGCGCCGAATCTCGGCAAGGGATGGCGCAATTTCGATCTACAGGAATCGCTTAGGAAAAAGCTCGGCAGGCCGGTCAGGGTCGCGAATGATGCGGACGTGCAGGGACTGGGATGCGCCACCGGACGCGGCATCGAGTTGGTAATCACACTGGGTACCGGATTCGGGTCGGTGTTGTTCGTCGACGGGCATCGAATCCATCTCGAACTCGGGCACCATCCGTTTCACAAGGGCAAGACTTACGAGGACGAGCTTGGCCTGCGCGCGCTCAAGAAAAAGGGCAAGAAGAAATGGAACCGGATGCTGCGCGAAGCGATTGAGGATCTCGCGCAGGCGTTCGGCTACGACAGGCTATTCATTGGAGGCGGCAGCGCGCGGCATATCAAGTTGAAGCTGCCGCCCAACGTCAGGACGGTGAGCAACCTCGAGGGGTTGCTCGGAGGAATCAAGTTGTGGGCGCCAGCGCCGGCGCGCCGCCGCACCGCGCCGTCCGAGTGAGCCGGCGGGCTGCGAGCGCTCGCGCGTTTATGATCGAGGAGGGGTGGCCGAGCGGTTGAAGGCACCGGTCTTGAAAGGCCGCCCGCGCAGGCTTCTGAAACAGCCGGCCGAACTCGAGTCAGCCCGCTTGACATCTACGGCATTGCCGTATAGATTTGAGAATGCACACCGTCGTCGAGACTCCCGCTTATCTCGCTGATGCGAAAGCCGCGGGGCTGACCGAAGCCGAACGAGAAGCGGTGGCTGAGATGATCGCGCGGCATCCCGATGCCGGCGTTGAAATCGCTGGTACCGGCGGAGCGCGGAAGGTCCGAATTGCTGGACGCGGGAAAGGAAAGAGCGGCGGATATCGCGTGATCACGTTCTATTCCGGAAAAGACATGCCGGTATTTTTGCTGGTCCTGTATTCGAAGGGCGACAGAGCGAACCTGAACAAGGCGGAGCGGAACGAGCTGAAGGGCATTCTCGGGGATATCGTTTGGGAGTATCGGAAAGGAGCGAAGCGCCGTGTCTAAGATTGGTAGAAAGCTTATCAAGGCGGCCAAAGAAGCTCGTGCGTTCGCACGAGGTGAGACGACTGATGGCTTCATCGTCCACGTACCCGACGACGTGGATGTCAAGGCGTTGAGGAAAAAACTCAAGTGCTCCCAATCTGAATTTTCCCGCCGATTCGGGTTCGCCATCGATGCCGTGCAGGACTGGGAGCAGCGCCGCCGAACGCCGGACAGGACTGCGCGGATATTTTTGACTGTCATCGCACGCGAGCCGGAAGCCGTCGCTCGGGCATTGGAGCAACGATAGCGCACCACCTCGGGCGGGTGAGAGCGTTCCATCATGACTGAGAGGCGGTTATGAAAAAGAAACTGCCGCGTTTCAAAAGCGATAAGGACGCCGTGCAACGGAAGCGGGCGCGCCGCCGCACCGCGCCGTCCGAGTGAGCCGGCCCGCTGCGAGCGCACTCGCGCATTTATGATCGAGGAGGGGTGGCCGAGTGGTTGAAGGCACCGGTCTTGAAAACCGGCAGGGATGAAAGTCCCTCGTGGGTTCGAATCCCACCCCCTCCGCCAGTTCCGAAAAACGCATTAGTCAAATGAATATATGATCACCTTCGCATTGCAGCACCCGAGTGCCGCCGCACTTCGACTGCACCGCGGTCTCAACATCCTGCATGGAAGGTGGCTGCTTTCCTCTATCTTCTCCTCTGGTCTTTTCCGGGGGAGATAAGAGAGGGGGAGCAGGCTGTGATTCATCGCCAGCCTGCCAGGACGGAGCATGACGCGATGTCGTTCTTTAAGATGATGCTGGTGTTTGCGCCATGGATAGCGTTCCTGATCATAGCGCGTGGCTCACTATTCATGCTCAAACTGGGCATCATCGTGGCAGCCATCCTGACTGCGGTCATGGTAATTACCCGCCTGCATCGGGGAGTCATTATGTGGGCGGGCATTGTGTTCTTTTCGTACGCATTCATCGCGGTCGCTCTCCTGAATAATATGTGGACGGTCCGCTATATGGGAGTTCTGGCTAACGTCGCGCTCGCCGGCGGAACGTGGCTGGGTCTGGCTCTGCGGAGGCCCTTCACTCTCGAGTATGCGCGTGAGCATACGGACAAATCCGTGTGGGACGACCCGCTGTTCGTGCGCACCAATTACCTTCTCACGCTGGCGTGGGCGATTGCGTTCAGCATCAATGCGGCGCTGGCCTGGCAGCGAAGCGTTCGAGCCGCGATGCCCGCCTGGGCATACGAGAGCATCTCGTATACGCTGCTTGTGTCGGTGATGTTCGCAAGCACGTGGTATCCGCAATATGTCAGGCGGCGTCGTGAAGCGGCTCGCCAGCAGGTTGATGGCGCAGGGAAAGCGTCCGCTGTCTGAGCGAGACGGGGCAGTGAATACAGTTAGACTGGTGACAGCGCGCAGACTCTCAGGCCGCCTTCGGGCGCTTGTGCTTGGGCCCGCGTCCGGAAAGTTTGCCGCGATGCGCGGAACCAGTACGAGCGCTTGCGGAATGGCGCGAAATTGCTCTATACGTGTGCGAAGATCCGCGTTCGAGCAGAGGTGCGCGTCTCGGTCATCAGCCGCTCGGACGGGTACGAGATGACTGCTGCTCCTCGATGAGCCGCGGACGGGGACGAGACAGCAGCCGGCTATCCGGTAGCAGTGCCTAGCTATCACGCTATAGTCAAGCCGATCGGCGCGATCTGCAACCTCGATTGCACGTATTGCTATTACCTGCACAAGAAGGAGCTTCTCGGGAGCAATAGCCATTTCCGGATTCCGGACGCCATCCTCGAGTCGCACATCAGGCAGTATATCCAGGCACAGGACGGGGATGAAGTCGTGTTTACCTGGCAGGGCGGGGAGCCGACGCTGCTCGGCGTGGATTTCTTCCGGCGCGTCGTCGAGCTCGAGCAGAAGTACAAGAAGCAGGGCCAGCGCATCGAGAATGACCTTCAGACCAACGGCACGCTGCTCGACGACGAGTGGGCCGCGTTCCTCAAGAGCGGGCAGTTTCTCGTCGGCTTGAGCATCGACGGCCCGAAAAAGCTGCACGACGCCTATCGCGTCGCGAACGACGGGAAGCCGACCTTTGATAAAGTGTTCGCTGCGTCCAAGTTGCTGCACCGGCACAAAGTGCCGTTCAACACCCTGACGGTCGTGAATCGGCTGAACGGCAAGCGGCCGCTCGACGTTTATCGGTTTCTCAAGAACGAGATCCATCCGCAGCAGATACAGTTCATTCCATGTGTTGAGGCCAAAGTATTTTGCAGTGTGCCGCCGCAGCAGTGGGAGGATGCGGCGCTTCCTCTGTACGACTCACCCGCGGCACATCCCGGAAATGCGGAATCGATAGTCACCGAATGGTCACTCGACCCCGATGACTGGGGCTATTTCCTCTGCAAGGTGTGGGACGACTGGTATCACCGCGATATTGGAAAGGTCTTCGTCAACCTCTTTGAGACCGCGGTCGGGCAGTGGATGGGCCAGGAATCACAGCTTTGCATCTATCATGATTTCTGCGGCAAGTGCCTTGTACTGGAGCATGATGGCAGCCTTTACGCTTGCGATCATTATGTGTATCCGGCGTACAAGCTGGGCAACATCATGGATACGCCCAGTTCGCAGATGGTGTTTTCCGAGCGGCAGAGGAAGTTTGCGATGGCCAAGCGCGACACTCTTCCGGCGCGGTGCCGCCAATGCAAATACTTATTCGCCTGTAATGGCGAGTGTCCCCGAAATCGCCTGATTCGCACTCCCGGCGGCGAGCCCGGATTGAACTATCTGTGCAGCGGACTGTATAAGTTCTGGACGCACATAGACCGCGATGCCCGCGACATTTGCTCGCACATCGCGCGCGGTGAGCCGCTGAGGCCCGCGTAAGCTAGCCTCGCTGGCAGGGCGCCGCGGTTTTGCAGGATGCCGCTCGCGCGGGGTAGAACGAGAGCGGCTGAACGCATCAACCGATGAATGAGAAATGAATAAGAACAGACAGGCCTGGATTATCGTCGGCGCATTGTTCGCGATGTGGTTTTTTGTCTGGGGCGGCGGCCTCAACACCACCGCGGTGTTCTTTCCGGCACTGCTCAAGAGTTTCGGATGGAGCCGCGCGCGGCTGTCGGCCGGCATCGCGGCGGGCGCGGTATGCGCCGGGCTGGTCGGCCCGGTCGTGGGATGGCTGCTCGATCGATTCGATGCGCGCAACGTGATGGTTGCGGGAGTCGCGATGATCGGGTTCGGCTATTTCGGCATCAGCCGAACCCACGCATTCGAGCAATTCCTGATCATGAATTTGATCGTCGGCGCGGGATTTTCGGCCGCGACCGGCATCCCCACCTCGGTCGTGATCGCGAACTGGTTCACCGCGCGGCGCGGGCTCGCGATGGGAATCGCATTCGCGGGAGCGTCGATCGGCGGCGCCGCCATGACGATCGTCGC
>DASPOF010000042.1:0-29223 GCA_035626155.1 Binataceae bacterium (SeqCode) | reverse complement strand
ATGGGGCAAGGGCGATGCGCGTCTGGTAGTGTTCGGGAGCACCGAGTTTGGCGAGAACGAGAACATCACGAGCTTCTTCAACCGCGACTTCTTCGTGAACAGCGCCGACTGGCTGGCCGGCGAGGAGAACCAGATTTCCATCCGGCCAAGGTCGCTGCGCGCCTCGCGATTCCGCCTCACGATCGATCAGTTCAGCGTCATCTTCGCCTTGTCCCTCCTGCTGCTGCCGGAGCTTGTGATAATCGCCGGCGTGGCGGTCTGGTGGGAGCGCCGCAGCTAAGCCGCACTTCGCCGGTTCGCTCGATCGATGCGGATTCGCAACACCATCATCGCACTGATCCTCGCCGCGATAGTCGGCGGCTACGCGCTGTCCGTCAGCTACTTCTCGAAGCCGGAGGAAGCCCAGAAGCTGCTCAACATCAAGCCCGACGACATCGCGGGGATCACGCTCGAGTACCCCCAGCGCAGCACCGACAAGCTGATCGAGATCGAACGCAAGAAGGATGGCGACTGGCGCCTGGAAAAGCCGATCGGCGTCGATGCTGACCAGACCACGGTCAACAATCTCGCTCATGCGATCGCCGATTGCGAAATCACCAAGACCGTCGAGGAAAAGCCGGAGGACCTCGCGCCCTTCGGGCTCAAGCCTCCCGCCGCGATCGTGACGGTCAAAACCTTCACGGGGAAAAGTCTCGCCGCGATCGAGGTTGGCAAGACCACGCCGGTCGGCTTCAACGCATACGTCAGGACCACCGCGAAGCCGGCGGTGATGCTCACCTCGTCGGCGTTTCCCTCGGGAATGCAGAAGACGCTCGACCAGTTGCGGGATCGCGATTTGATGAAGTTCAAGGTCGATGACGTGACCCGGTTCACGCTCGCCAAGGACAACGGCGAACTGATCGAGATCGAGCGCGATGGCGAGAAATGGCGGATGGTCAAGCCGCAGGCCGCGCTCGCCGATTCGGGCCAGGTGCGCGAACTGCTCGGCACGCTGGTCAACGCGAAGGTCGCGGATTTTATTTCGGACGCTCCCGCCAACGTATCGCAGTACGGGCTGGAGAAGCCGCATTTGACGGTCAGCGTTTACACCGGCAAGGGCGGCGCGCAGGAATCGCTGCTGGTCGGATTCAGGCAATCGGAACAGGGCAAGGACGGCGTCTATGTCCGCCGTGGCGAACGCGTCCCGGTCTACACGGTTCACCAGTATGTGACGTCGGGGCTCGACAAGTCGGTTCTAGATCTGCGCGACAAGACGGTCATGGCCTTTGAGCCGGCGGCGGTCGAAAGCGCCGACGTGAAAGCGGCCTCGGGCGAGTTCCTGCTCAAGCGCTCCGCTGGCGGGAAGTGGGACGTGATCGAGGGCGGCAAGAGCTCGCCCGCCGATGTCCCCGTGGTCGAGCGCTTCCTCGATGAGCTTCGCGACTTGAGGGGCGTTTCGATCATCGCGGACCCGATGCCCAGCGCGGCGCCATTCGGACTCGACCAGCCCGGCGTGCAGGTTACGCTGACCGGCAAGGACGGACAGCATATCGGCGTGGTCAAGCTCGCCAAGGTGGCTGTGAAGCAACCGACTGCGCCCGCGCCGGGAGAGGCGCCTCCGCCGAGCAACGAGTATTATGCCGATTCGACCGCGGGCAAGGCGGTCTATTCTCTGAGCGAGTTCACTTACAGCCAGTTCGACGAGCCGGCCGCCCGGTTCCGCGCGAAACCCGCCGCGCCCCCGTCGTCCACGCCGCAGCACTAGCGCTCGCGGCTAGCCCTCGGCGATCACGTGCGCGATCGCCTCGCGCGCGGTGTGCGTGATGCTCAGGTGGAAGCCGGCGATGTTGCGCTTGCGCGAGAATGCGGCCGTCTTTCCGCTGAGCACGATAGTCGGCGCGCGGCCGCGCTCGCGGACCACTTCAATCTCGCTCCATCCCACGTTGCGATTCCACCCCGTCCCCATCGCCTTCATCGTGGCTTCCTTGGCGGCAAAGCGCGCGGCGTAGCTCTGATAGCGCGGGCGTCCCCGCGACTCGCAGTAGGCGACCTCGCGCTCCGTGAAGATGCGGGCGCGAAATCGCGCTCCGGTCTGCGGGCGGTTGAGCGCCCGCTCGATTCGGTCCACTTCGATTACGTCGATCCCGGTGCCGACTATTTGCGCCATGTGACCCTCGCCGAGAGTATCGCCGCCGCGTGCGCGCTTTGGAAGCGATGCGATTCCGAGTTGCGCGCCGCGCCATAAACCCCGATTCTATGGTTCGAGAGTTCTGGCCGTCTCCCCGGAGGTCGCGATGGGCAAGCTCAAGATCGCCGTGAACAAGGCTCGATGCGTCGGGAGCGGCGACTGCATCGAGACTGCACCCGCAGTTTTCCAGCTCGACGAAGCCGGCAAATCGGAGGTGATCGATCCGGCCGCCGTCCCCGATGCCGTAATTCTCACCGCGGCGCGCGGATGCCCGGTCAAAGCGATCACCGTAACCGACGAGGAAGCGGGCATCCAGATTTTCCCGCCGCCCCCGAAGAAATAGGAAAGCGATCTTGGCGCGCGCGGGTTAAGTCCGCGACCGCGCGGGCGCGATGCTCGGCGCCTGGCGCATCGCGGTTAGCGCGGCGGCGACGATTTGCTCGCCCGCGCCCTCCGCGACTCGGGCGGTCTCGACTTCGTAGCCGCCCTGCGGGTACGCCTCGCGCGTCGGGATATAGCCAATCAGGTCGTTGCAGTAGCCCGCCACAAAGACGTGTGCGAAGTAGGGGTTTGCCTTGAGCGCGAGGCCGAATTCGACGAACGGCTCACCCGGGATACCCACCAATGCGATGTCGCCAATCGTGACGAGGCTTAGACTGGTCGCAAGTTCGCGGCGGACGAGATCGACGCGCTTGTCGTGGCGGTTTGCATCTTCGAGCGCCTCGAGCGCGCGCAGCGCAGCGAGTGATTGATCATGATGATCGCGCAGGCGCTTTAGCTGGACGCCCTCGCCGCGATGGCTTTTAAGCGACGCTTCGGTTTGCGCGGCGCAATCGCGGGCGGCGCTGAGCGCCGTCTCCAGGTCCTTGAGTTTCAACTTGAGCGGCACGCGCCGCGCCGCGATCTCCGCCGAATCGGACCAGGGCGCGACCGCAAGCGCGGCGAGCAACGCCCGGCCCATCGCGCTTCCATGCTCGGCGGCGATTTCGAAGCTGCCGCGATATCGCGGGTCGATATTGCCGGTTGCGCCCTGAAGGAAGATGGCCATTGGGCGGCTCGCCTGCGCACCGTCGCCGGCCTTGCTGCTTGCGCTTTCGATTTCGTCGATCGCAAAACCCATCCAGTCGCGCGAGTAGAGCAGGTTGTCCTCGCAAAGCACCACGCCATGACATGGATAATTCAGCACGAAGCCGAGCGGTGAGGCGTCGCGGCGGTAGAGGCCCAATACCCGGGCCTCGGCATCGGCGACGCCGGCGTAATTTGCTGCGAGCTGGATTTGCCCGTCGGGCCTTCTAAGCCGCCGATTCGTGCCGAGCGTAAACCGGCCGCCGGCGGCCTTGAGCGCGATCGGCTCCAGCCTCAAGTTCGCGAGCAAAATCGCATCGGCGATTTTCCCCGGAAGGGCGCGCTCCCATTCGAGGTTGCGGTCATCGCCCGCGGTGGCGTCGGGGCGCGGCGTCGCAAATATGTTGAACAGCGGCCCCGAATGCGTGTGCGTCGCGCAGATCAGAATCGCGTCTGCGGGGATGTCGCTCCGCGCCTCCACGATCGCGCGAATCTCATCGGCGATTCGCATCCCGATTGCGAGCAGATCAACGCCGCAGATGGCCGTCTTGTGCGAGCCGTCGCTCAGCACGAGCGCCTGCGCGCAGAGGTCGTCATGAACCCCGGCGGCGCGGCCGGCGCGCCTGCCGTATCCCGCCATCGCGATTCCCGGCGGCGGTTCGAGCCTGACGCGCGCGACTCCTGCATAAAGCGTGGTCATTTCTCCGTCACGGGCGCGCCGCGCCGCCAGTGGCGACGAGCGCGGGCACATCCCGGGGACAATACCATCCGGGCCGGGTGACGTATCGCGCTATGTACGCGCGATCGGCGGCTATTTTCGGTCGATCTCGGAGAGCACCGTGATCTCTGCGCGGCCGGCCAGCAGCGGACCGATCTTGCCGCCGAATGCTCTCATGTGATCGGTTTTGCCGTGCGCATCGAGTGCAGCCTGGTCCTTGTAGACCTCGTAGTAATAGAACTCGGTTGAGTCCCTCACGTTCTTGTGCAGGATGTAGTTGAGCGTCCCGGGCTCGGCGGTGCGGGCCGCCGCGATCATCTCGCGCGCGGCGCTCTCGAACTGCGCTTCGTTTCCGGGCTTCACCTTGAGCTTCGCAAGCACTGTAATCGCCATCTTGATCTCCTTGGGCGCGAGAACGGTTTAGGGTCGGCGCTGATTCAAGCCGCGCCACTGACCGTCGCCTCGTGTACCGCTGCTCTTATCGGCACCTCTGTGGTTTTTCAAGCGACGCGGACCGCCGACTTTTTGCGCGATGCGGAGCCGGTTCCGATTTGCGATGATGCGGCGGCGGCAATCGCACGCCGAATCGCACGCAACCTGCCGAGCGGGCAGGGTGCGCGGTCATTCATCGACCGGGTGAGGACGCGGCGGGTCCTCATCGGGCGGTTCGTTGCCGGTTATCGCGCCGACATATTTCCCATAATGATAAACCTGGACCGTTCCGGAGGTCGGGTCGGGAAACAGGTTCCACTCGTCGGGCTGAGGTGGCTCTTGCGAGGCGGCCGCAACCGGAACGGGGGCGGGCGGCGGCGGCGCACTTGCGCAACCGGGGAGCCCCGCGAGACACAAGGCCAGCAGGACTCGAAGCAGCGTGCTTCCTTCTTCACGCATCGCGGATAATCGCGGGGACGCCGAAAAGACAACCCCAAGTTATCTTCGCGCCCGCCCGCGGATGTCGCAAGAGCCGTGCGCGCGGACTCACGCGCTCCGGATGCCCAGGACGCTGCGGAAGTGAGCGATGGTCTTGGGGAGGCCCGCGCTCAGCGGGATCGTGGGCTGCCAGTTGAGGCGCTCGCGCGCGAGCCGGATGTCGGGGCGGCGCCGCACGGGATCGTCGGGGCGCGCCGGCTGGAACGTCACGCTCGATCCGCTGTGCGCGAGCTTGATCGCGAGTTCCGCCAGTTCGAGGATCGTGAACTCGTCGGGATTCCCGATATTCACCGGGCCGATGAATCCCTCCGTGTTCATCATGCGCACGATCGCCTCGATGATGTCGTCCACGTAGGCGAATGAGCGCGTCTGCTTGCCGTCGCCAAAGATGACCAAGTCCTCGCCGCGCAGCGCCGAGACGCAGAAGCTCGAGACCACGCGCCCGTCGTTGATCGCCATGCGCGGGCCGTAGGTATTGAAAATCCGCACGATGCGGATATCGACGTTGTTCTGGCGATGGTAGTCCATCATCAGCGTCTCGGCGACGCGCTTGCCCTCGTCGTAGCAGGCGCGCGGGCCGATCGGGTTGACGTGGCCCCAGTAGCTCTCGGTCTGGGGATGCTGCTCGGGGTCGCCGTAGACCTCGCTGGTGGAGGTGAGCAGGATGCGCGCGCGCACGCGCTTAGCGAGGCCGAGCATGTTGATGGTTCCCATCACGCTCGTCTTGATGGTCTTGACCGGGTTGTACTGGTAGTGAACGGGGGAGGCGGGGCAGGCGAGATGATAGATGCGATCGACCTCGAGCAGGATCGGCTCGACGATATCGTGGCGGATGAACTCGAAGTTGGGATGGCTTCGAAGGTGCGTGATATTGGCAGGATTGCCGCTGAAGTAGTTGTCGAGGCAGAGAACCTGGTGGCCGTCCTTGATCAGCCGATCGCACAGATGCGAGCCGAGAAACCCTGCGCCGCCCGTGACCAATATCCGCACCGTAGGCCTCCTTGCGCGCCCGCGCGCTAGCGGCGGGTCTCGCGCACGATCGAATGCACCGTCTCGATCACGTAATTCACGTCTTCATCGCTCAACGCCCAATAGATCGGGAGCGACAGGCAGCGGCTGTAAACGTCCTCCGCGATCGGAAAGTCGCCGTTTCGGTAGCCGTAAGTGCGCTGGTAGTAGTGCATCGTGTGCAGCGGGATGCAGTGCACGGATGCGCCCACGCCGCGCTCGCGCATCATCTCGACGAACTGGTTGCGCCCGACGCGCAGCAGCTCCGGCTTGAGGCGCAGCACGTAGAGATGCCAGGCATGTTCGATTCCCTGCTCGCAATACGGAACCTGCAGCGCCTCGACGGTGCGGAACGCCTCGCTGTATGCGCGCGCAATCGCGGCGCGCCGGCGGAGAAATTCGTCCGCGCGCTTAAGCTGCGCAAGCGCGATCGCCGCGTGAACGTCCGAAAGATTGTACTTGAAGCCGAGGTCGTGGATTTCATAGAACCACGAGCCGCTCCTGTCGTAACGCTTCCACGCATCGCGATCCATCCCGTGCAGGCTCGCGACCGCGATCTTCGCCGCGAGCGCATCGTCGGCGGTCGTGATCATTCCGCCCTCGGCGGCCGTGAAATTCTTGGTCGCGTAAAAGCTGAAGCAGGTGAGGTCGCCGATGGTTCCGATCTTCGCCGTCCCGCGCCCGTCCATGTGGCGCGAGGCGCCGGCGGCGTGCGCCGCATCCTCGATCATCGTGAGATGATACTGGCGCGCGATTTTCATCAGCCGATCCATATCGCAGGGATGGCCCGCAAAATGTACCGGCAGGAGCGCGCGAGCCTTGGGATGGCGCCCGCTCTCGAGCGCCTCCTCCACCCGCGCCGGGCTGATATTGAAGGTGCCCGGATCGATATCGACGAACACCGGACGAGCGCCGAGGTAGCCCAGCACCTCGGCGGTCGCGGTGAACGTAAACGGCGTCGTGATCACCTCATCGCCCTGCTGGATGCCCGATGCCCAGGCCGCCAGGTGGAGCGCGCCGGTGCAGTGCGCGACCGCGACCGCATTGCGGGCGCCCACATACTCGGCGAACTCTTTTTCGAAGCGCTTGGCCTTGGGCCCGGTCGTGATCCATCCCGAGCGCAGCGTATCGATTACTTCGCGCTCCTCCTCGGGTCCCATCGCGGGGCGGTGAAATGCTACTTCTCGCATTCTATGCTCTCGGAGTCGGATCGGGCGCGGCCGCCACGCGGTGGAGATGATACCACGTTCCGCGCCTGCTACGACCGGCTGCTGAATTGATCGATCATCGGATTGGCAACGTTCGACGAAGTATAAAAGATAGCTCGAAAGCGGAGCAAGGCGGGGTGCGATGAGGCGCGCGGGATTGATTGCGGCGGCGATGGTCGCCGGATGGTACCTCCTCACGCTTGCGATCGCGGGCCCGCTCGTGAACGCGCCGGTCGTGGACGGATGGCTGTACGTCGCTTGCGTCCGATGGCTGGTCCGGACCGGCGAATTGCGCCTGGCCGGGTTCCAGAGCGCGATGCCGGTTCTCCAGATGTATTACGGCGCAGCGTGGGGCATGCTCTTCGGGTTGAGCCACGGCTCGCTCGAGATATCGGTCGCGCTGCTCGGCGCCAGCACCGCCGTCCTGTTTCATGCACTCGCGCTCCGATGCGGCGCGCATCCGCGCAACGCGCTGCTCGCCACTGGCCTCCTCATCTGCAACCCCTGCTACCTGTTCCTGAGCTTCTCTTTCATGACGGAGATTCCCTTTCTCGCGCTCATGATCGGGGCGCTGCTCGCATTTGCGCGGGCGGGTGACGGGCGCGAGACCGCCTGGCTGTGGACGAGCGCGGCGCTGGTCGTGGCCGGGTTCCTGGTGCGGCCGTTTGCCGGCGCGGTTGCGGCGGGATGCATCGCTGCGGTGTTGCTCTACGATTTCGACCCGGCGGGCGCGCAGGATCTGAAGCGAATCGCGAAGCGGGTGGCGCCCTATGCGATCGCGGTTAGCGCGTGCGCAATCATCTGGCTCTGGCTGACGGTCTTGAAGCCGCTGCCGTGGGATTTCCAGCGGCGCGTGGGCCGCTTCGCTCTTCTGTTTCGCGTTCCGATCGGAACCTACGTGCTTGGCGGCGTGCTGGGACCGGCGCTCAACCTGGGCGCGCTGCTGAGTCCGTTGGCAGTGTTGCAATGGCGCCGCGATCGGATGGCCCGGATGCTCGGGGTGGCGGCCGCAATCTTCGCGCTTACCGCGTACCTGGTGCGGATATATCCGGATGCCGTGGAACCCGAGTTCTCCTGCTTCGGTGGATGGGCCAACGTCCTGCAACTGCGCGGACTGCCGCTCAGGTACTTCTGGAAAGATGGCGGGCGCTTGCTCGCGGTGGGGCTCGGCAGCGTCGGGGCGGTGGGTCTATCGATGGCGGCGCGCGACGTGATCGCGTCGCTCAATCGCGCGGCGGCGGCGGTCTTCATCACCGCGGCGCTGTACTGGCTCGCGATGGTGCCGCTGTGGTTCTTCAACGATCGCTACGATATCGTCCTGCTCCCCGCCGGATGTCTCCTGCTCGCGCTCGCGCCGCATCCGCGCGGACGGCTTGCGAGCGCGGCGGCGGTCGCGATGCTGGCGGTTCTGGGGTGGGTTGCGATCGCGGGAGTGTACGATTACCAGCGCGGAATCACCGCCGTGGTCGCCGCGCGCGACGCGCTCCTCAAGAGCGGCGTGCCGCGCGCCAAAATCGACGCCGGGTACGCGCTCAATGGGGAGGACCTCTATCGCTATCCGAAACGAGGGATCGACACGATGGCGTTCGAGGCGGGAATACCGCTCATCACCACGCTCGATCTTTCTGAATACACGGTCGCAGCGGCGCCGATCGCCGGGACGACGATCATTGCCCGCTACCAATGGCCGGGACCGCTTGGGATGGGCCATCGCGACGTGTACGTGCTCAAACGCGAGCACGCAAACGGTCGCTAATCGCGCGCCGCTTTGAGGGTGGCCTCAGCCGCCGTGTCGCCCGGCGGGTCGCCCGGCATGACGTAGGTTGGAACGCCATTCTTGGCCTCGACGGCCTTTTGGAGCTTCAGCCAATCGACGTCCTCGACCAGCCCGAGGCGTTTCACCTCGCTCACGGCGTGCGCCCATAGGCCCGCATACACGCCGTACAGATCGGGATGAACCTCGACCAGGAGCACGTCGCCGCGCCATCCGAATTTGATCGGCTGATAGACGAATTCGCCGGGCGTTCCGACCTTCACCTTGCTGAAGAGCCGCTCGATGTCCTCAGGATAGAGCCGGACGCATCCGTGGCTGACCTCCATGCCGACGCCCCACGGAATGTTGGTGCCGTGAATCGCGTATTCGGGCAAAGTCAGTTCGATCCGGAACAGGCCGAGCGGATTATCGGGGTCGCCGCCCTTGATTACGTGATCGGCCTCGCCGTCGCGCTCGAGATGTTCCTCATAGATGTCGTCGGGGACGACCCAGGTTGGATCCTTGGTCTTGCCGCGCACCGTGAATGCGCCGATCGGTGTCTTCCAATCGAATCGCCCCAGTCCGACCGGGAACGTGTACACGACCTCCGGATGCACAGCCGACTTCTTCGCTGAGTATTTCTTATTAATTGCCCTGCCATGGCCGAGGATCGCACCGGTGGGCGACGGAAAATAGTAATAGAGGCGCATCTCGGGGATATTCAGAATAATCCCCACGTGCGGCGCATCCGGAAGCACGCGCTCATCGGGCAGCACGATGTCCTTGCCAGCCGGCGGCGACCACCAATCCAGGTTATGATTGGCCTCGGAAATCTCCGCGGAAGTCAGCCCGAACCATCGGCCGACGTCGAGCAGCGTGTCGCCCTTCTGTACGCGATAGGTGATGAGATTGCCGATTACGTTGTCGCGTCCCTGCGGCAACGGGTACGCATACAGGGGGCGTCGCTCGAATTCGTCATCGCTCCATCCGAGCGCCGAGCGCGGCGCCGACCAGATCGCAGCCGCCAGGCACAAGCCCGCGCCCAGCAGCCGGAGCCAATTGCGACGGAAATTCATCGCGCGACGCACGGCAGAAGTTCTCTCTCCACCCGATCGCGGCCCGCGACCTGCGCGGACCGCCCGCATACATCCTCGAATCAAAATTGTAAGGGATGCTCGATCAGTGGGCAATCGGCCTTAAATTCGCAAACTTCAGGACCAGCAATTTGAGTCCGCCGCGATCGAAGTTCACCCACGCCTTCGCCGCATCGCCGCGCCCCTCGCGCTTGCGCACGACGCCCATGCCAAAGCTGGCATGGATCACGCGCGCGCCCGGCTGGATGCCGTCCGTTGGGCTTTCGCCCTCGTCGACGAGCTGCGAGTCGCTGTAATCGATGTACGGTTCCTTCGGCCAGGCCTGCGCGATCGGTCTTGGGCGCTCGGGTTCGATTCGGCGAATGAGGGCGCGATCGACCTCGGCGAGAAAGCGCGATGGCTGCGATTCCTGGCGCACGCCGTACAACTCGCGCGAGAGCGTGTTGGTCAGGTAGAGCAATCGGCGCGCCCGGGTCATCCCGACGTAGCACAGCCGCCGCTCCTCCTCGATATCTTGGCCGGTCTCGCGCGACTTGCTGTGCGGAAACAGCCCTTCCTCCATTCCCGCGATGAACACGACCGGGTACTCAAGCCCCTTGGAGGTGTGGAGCGTCATCAGCGCGGCGCGTCCGCCGTCTGTCGCGACCTGGTCGGCGTCGCTGGCCAGCGCGACGCGTTCGAGGAACTCGCCGAGCCCGCCGCCGGTGTGCTCCGAGTCGAATGCGCCCGCCGCGGCGAGTATCTCGGCGAGATTCTGGCTCCGCGATGCGCCATCGGCGAGGTTTGCGAGGTACGCCTCGAAGCCGCTTTTCTCGATCACTTCCGCGACGATCGCCCGCACCGCCATCGCAGGCGCACGCTCCGCAAGGTCGCGCATCCACTGGTACAGTGCGCCCGCCGCCTTCCCGATCCTGAGCGCGACCTTCGACTCCGTCTCGATCCGGCCCATCGCCTCGAAGGGCGTGATTCCTGCGCGCGTCGCGAGTTCGATTATCGCCTCGATGGTCTTCTCGCCGATCCCGCGCGGGGGTGTGCCGGCCAGCCGTTCCAGGCTGAGCGCATCGGCGGGGTTCACGAGCACGCGCAGGTAGGCGAGCAGATCCTTCACGTCGCGCTGCTCGTAGAATCGAACGCCGCCGACGACGTAATAGGGAATTCGCCGGCGGACCAGCGCTTCCTCGATCGAGCGCGCCTGCGCATTCACGCGGTAGAACACCACGAAGTCTGCGGGCCGGAACTCGCCGCTTGCGACGAGCCGGGCAAGCTCGCGCGCGATGAAGTCGGCTTCGTCGCGCTCGGTTGGACCGGTGTAGGAGGTCACCGGCTCGCCGGATGCGTTCTCGGTCCACAGGTTCTTGACCTTGCGCTCGGTGTTGTTGGCGATCACCGCGCCCGCCGCGGCGAGAATCGTCTTGGTCGATCGGTAGTTCTGCTCGAGCTTGAAAATCCGCGCCTGCGGGAAGTCGCGCTCGAAGTCGAGGATGTTCCTGATGTCGGCGCCGCGCCACCGGTATATCGACTGGTCCTCATCGCCAACCACGCACAAATTCTGGCTTTCCTCCGAGAGCGTTCGCACGAGCAGATATTGCACGTGATTGGTGTCCTGGTACTCATCCACGAACAGGTGCGCGGCGCGCCGGCGCCATTTCGCGAGCACGTCGGGATGCTCACTGAAGATGCGGTAGGCGAGAAGCTGCAGGTCGGCAAAATCCATCGCGTTCATCGCGCGCAGCCGCTGCTGATAGAGCTGGTAGATGGCGGCGATCGTGCTCTCGCGCCCGTCACCGGCGCGCTCGGCGAGCTGCTCGGGCCCCAGCCCCTCGTTCTTGGCCTGCTCGATGCGCGCGCGGATCACTTCGAGCGGCGGGGCGTTGGCGGGCGGGGACTCCTCGAGCACCCGGCGGATGGCGGCGAGCGAATCGCTCTCATCGAGGATGGAAAAGTTGCGCCCGTGGCCCGCCCGCTCCGCCTCGACGCGCAGGATGCGCGCGCACGCGGAGTGAAACGTGCTCACCCACGGCGCCCGCCCCTCGGCCCCGATCAGTCCCGCGATTCGCTCGCGCATCTCGTTGGCCGCCTTGTTGGTGAACGTGACCGCGAGCACCTCATCCGCATCCGCCTTGCGCTCGGCGAGCAGGTGGGCGATACGGTAGGTAAGGACGCGCGTTTTCCCGGAGCCCGCGCCGGCGAGGATGAGGATCGGCCCCGGCGGCGCGAGCACGGCGGCGCGCTGTTCAGGATTCAGGTCGTCGAGATTGATTGGCGGCATCGCGGCAACTGCAATCGGCGCAAGCGGGGAATTAAATCACGAGCCGCGCGGACGTCCCCCACTCGGATGCATCGCACCTCGCGCCCCGGAGTGATCCACAATGCCTGTCTATGAGCCTCGCGACAAGTTCTACCGCAAGGCGCGCGAGCGCGGACTGCCATCGCGCGCGGCGTTCAAGATCGAGGAACTGATCGCTCGCGCGCGAATCGTGCGCCCCGGCGCGCGGATCGCCGACCTCGGATGCGCACCCGGCGGATGGCTTGCAATTCTGGCAAAGGCCGCAGGTCCCGAGGGGCGGGTGGTCGGCGTGGACATCGTGCCGGTCAAAAATCCTCCGCGCGGTGTCGCGGTCATCGTCGGCGATATCGCCGAGCCTTCGACCGTCGAACGCGTGCTCGGCGAACTCGGCGGCCCCGCCGACCTGGTGACGAGCGATCTCGCGCCGAAGCTGACCGGAATCGCCGCGCGGGATGCTGCGCGATCGGAGGCGCTCGTCGATGCGGCGCTTGGGTTTGCACGGCGCGCGCTCAAGCCGGGTGGGGCGATGGTCGTCAAGTTGTTCATGAGCGCGGGATTTAAACAAATCGTCGCGAGATTCGAACGCTTGTTTGAAAAAGTCGAGGTGACGCGGACCGAGGCGACGCGCCCAGGCTCATCGGAGCTATACCTGGTCGCCCGGCGGTTTCACGCCCGGCCCGATTGATCCCCGGCCTGGATTTGCGACCGCGAAAGGCCAATGGAATCCGAAGCCGAGCGCGCGTAAGGTCTAAGATCATGGTGGTCCCAAGGGGGTGGCGCTTTTGCCTGCTGACGCTGGCTGCGATTTTCGCGGCCTGCGCTTGCGGCCGCACCCGGCCTTCATCAGAGATTTCGCCCGTCTCCGTCGCCGGGGCCAACGAGGTCAAGGTCGAGGTCGCCAAAATCGGTTTCGATGAGGCGGCGGGCGCGCACGTCATTCTCCTGAAGGAACAGTACAAGGATCGCGTGCTTCCGATTCTCGTCGGCGAGGGTGAGGCGCAGGCGATCATGCTCGTGATGCACGGGATCAAGCCGCCGCGGCCGCTCACCCACGATCTGCTGCGATCGGTGATCGAGCAGACCGGCAACCGCATCGATCGAATCGAGATTACCGAGGTCCGCGACGAGGTCTACTTCGCGAAAATCTACCTCGACCAGGGGCGCTACGCGATCGACAGCCGCCCGAGCGACGCGATCGCGCTCGCAGTGGGCGCCGGCGCGCCGATCTTCGTGGCGACGAGCCTGCTCCAGGCGCCCAACCCCGAGGAGCTCGAGGTGCGTGGCACTCTGCCTGCAACCGCGCGCGCACTCGGCATGACAGTGGAGGATCTCACGCCCGACCTTGCCCGCTACTTCAATGTTCCCCGGCGAAGCGGCGTGCTGGTCGCGGATGTCGCCGACCCCGCGCGCCAGGCCGGCGTCGAGCGCGGCGACATCATCACCAAGGTCGGTACGCGCGATATCAAGGCGGTCGGCGATTTCAGCGAGAGTGCGGCGGCGGCCAAGAACGCCGCTTCCGTGACGGTGAGCATCAAGCGCGCGGGCGCCGATCGCACCGTAACGATAAAGCCGTAGCCCGGGAGCAAGCCGCCCGGCGGCGTTGCGTTCAGCCGCGCCGGACCAGAACGCTCCTGATGAACCTGGGATCGATCTCGCGCTCGGCGCCGAGCCCCGCGAACTCTTCCTCAAAGAGGTTCAGGCACGAATTCACGTAATCGGCGCTCCGCCGGCGCATCGGATCGTCCACCCGCTCGGCCAACTGTGCACCGACCATCGCGCGGAACGCATCGGTCAAGCGCCCCGGGCCCGCGCCGGGGGTCATCGCGGCCGCCCGCAGAGCGCCGAGCCGCGACGCCTCGATCGCATCGGGCACGAGCCTCCCGTCCAGAGCGCGGCGCGCCAGCGCCGTCAGCAGAATCTGGCTGAGGCGCACCTCGCGCGCCGCCACCTCGGCGCGGAACCTCGCCGATGCGATGTCGATGTCGAGCAGCGCGCGGAACAGCCCCGGGAGCGCATCGAGTTGATCGAGAATCGCGTACCCCAGGTGCAGGTCGCGCATCGTGCGAAAGTCCCGCATCTCGACCGAGCCACCGCCATCGAGCCCTGCAAAAAATCGGGGACGGCGCTCGATAAAGGCGGCGATCGCCTCCCGGTACGGAGAGTCCAGATACGCGATGTCGCGCCGCTTGTCCGGGGGGAGTCCGAGCTGGCTCACGATCTCCTCGGCGCGCTTTCGCAAATCGATCGTGAGGCTGACGCCGAGCCGGAACAGCAGCTTCAGATGCGTGTCGCGCAGGTGCTCGATCGCGCTCTGCAAATCGCCCGCGGCCAGATTTTCCAATCCGAGGTTCAAATAGTTGTGGGTCATCTCGACCGCGACCCGGACCGCATCGAGGTCTCCGAAATCCACCGATCGCGCGACCAGCACCTGGTTGGAGACCATCGCCATTTCCGCTCGAACCTGCCGCTTTCCCTGCGCCGCGAATCCCGCAGTCAGCGCGGCGTTGAACAGCGAGTTGTCCGCCCCCGCCACCGTCAGAGCGACCGCAGGCGGCACGACCTGGTCTTCCTCGAACAGGTCCTCGCGGCTCGGCTTCACGCATTGCGAGCGGATTTTCAGGAAGTCGCGCGGGTCGAGGTAGGCGAACACGTCCTGCGCCTCGAAAAAATCCGGGAATCCGCGATCGCTCAGGCGCGCGCTGCGGAACTGGTAAGCCTCTTCCTCGAGTTCGGCCTCGACACCCCAGTAGGTCTCCTCGAGCAGGCCGGCGAAGTAGTTGTAATCGCGCTCGAACGCCTCCTCGAGGAAATCTGAGATGTGCTGCGAGATGGTATCGCTCCGGATGAACTCGATCAGGTAATGCTCATCGAACTGGACGTAGCGGTTCGACGGCGGGTCCGCCGACAGCGACGGATCGTCGAGTCGATGAACCCGGATGTACTGGCGCAGGAGGAGGGCGACGATCTCCATGTCCAGTTCCATCAGCCCGTCGGCCATCCTGCGCCGTCCCGCCTCCGACAACGCCTCGATCCATTCGCGCATCCGCCCGATGTTCGGGCGGTCCCTGTTCCAGCAATCGAGATCGAACAGCGACTTGACCTGCTCCGGCAGCGCGAGGCTCAGCAAATCGCCGGCATCGGCGGAGCCGATCTCCTTCAATGTGTAGAACAGCGTCTCAGGCGAGAACGATTGCACCAGCCGCTCGGCTTCCGGCGCCGACAGAATCAGGTCGCGCTTCTGGCGCGCGGGCAGTCCGTACAGGAACTCCAGCTTCTCCTGGAATGGCAGATTGAGAAATTCCGATTGGCCTCTCACTGACATATGATTCAGCCGGTGCGACTGGCCTGACGCGCAAAATACCCTTGGGTCAAGATATCAATCAACTGAGCCCGCACTATCTTACACGATGCGCGCACGTCAGTTAGGTTCGAATTTGCGGCGACCCCCCTTGACTATGGCGATGCGTCGAAATAGGCCGGTTGCGCTCACGATCGCGGGCAGCGACCCGGGCGGCGGAGCCGGGGTCCAGGCCGATCTCAAGACATTCGCAGCGTTAGGCGTGTACGGCTATTCGGCGCTCACCGCGGTAATCGCGCAGAACAGCAGGGCGGTTACGCGAGTTGCACCAATCGAGCCCGCGATGGTCGCGGCGCAGATCGATGCGGTCGTGCGCGAATGCCGTCCTGGCGCGGTCAAGACCGGTGCGCTCGGAAGCGCCGCGGTGGTGCGAGCCGTCGCGCGGGCGATCGAAGAGATGCGATTGCCGGCGCCCGTGGTCGATCCGGTCATCGTGTCGAGCGCAGGGGTTCGCCTCCTCGATTCTGCGGGGGAGCGCGCGCTCAGCCGCTACCTGATCCCGCTCGCGCGGGTCATTACGCCGAATATACCGGAGGCCGAGGCGCTGACGGGTATTCGAATCGACGGCGATGCGGCGATGCGCGCAGCGGCGCGGGCGTTGCTCGCGATGGGGGCGCGCGCGGTCGTGATCAAGGGGGGGCATCGCGAGGGCACCTCGGATGCGGCCGATCTCCTCTACGATGGACGGCGTTTTGTGGAGCTTCGGGCGCCGCGCATTCCGGGCGGCGGAGCGCACGGCACCGGATGCGCGTTCTCGGCGGCAATGGCGGCTTATCTCGCGCGCGGAGCGGAACTCGAGTCGGCGGTTCGCGCGGCCAAACGGTACGTCACCGCGGCGCTGCGGCGAAGCTTCCGCCTGGGCTCGGGGCGCGCGGTGTTGGATCATTTCCCGCGCCGCCCGTGAATCCGCACGCGATATCGCGCGCCAACTCCCGCTCGATCGATGCTACTCTAGGATGGGAGCCAGGATGGTGGAGAAGCAGCTTCGCACTCGGACGACGCTCAAGTGGCGCGAAGGAGCACTGACCTCCCGCGGCGACAGCGTCGCCACGGAAGAGCCGCTCGAGATCCGTCTTGGCGGCCAGCGCTTCACGCTCACGATGCGCACGCCGGGGCATGATGAGGAACTCTGTGCAGGCTTCCTCTTCGGCGAGGGCTTCATCAACTCGCGCGCCGAATTGGGCGAGGTGCGATCGGTGCGCGGCCCGCGCGGAGAGCCGGAACCCAATGCGCTCGATGTCGTGCTCGCGGTGGCGGCCGACGGGCTGCGCGAGCGTCTCAAGCGCAATTTTGCTGTCACGGCAAGCTGCGGCATCTGCGGCAAGACTAGCATCGATGCGATTCGCCGCCGTATCGAACCTCCGCGCGGAAATGCCGCCATCGGTGCGCAAATCCTGCTCGCGCTCGCATCGCGGATGCGCGCGGCGCAGGAGGTGTTCGCGGCCACCGGCGGCCTTCATGCCGCCGCGCTCTTCGACCTCGACGGACGCCTGCGCGCGATTCGCGAGGACGTCGGCCGCCACAACGCGGTGGACAAGCTGGTGGGGTGGGGGCTCATGAACGAACTCATCCCGTTCGCCCGCTCAGTGATGACGGTGAGCGGGCGGCTGAGCTTCGAGATTGTGCAGAAGGCGGCGGCTGCCGGCGTGCCGATTCTCGCCGCGGTCTCCGCGCCGTCATCGCTCGCGGTCGAGCTTGCCGAGGAGGCTGGCACGACGCTGGTCGGCTTCCTCGGCGATTCCTCCTTCAACGTGTACGCGCATCCGGCGCGCGTGCTGCCGTAACGCCTACGCAGGCCGCGAGCGCCGAGGTCGAATTGCGGCATCTCCGCGGGCTACCCCTTGTGACAGTCGAATCCGGGCGGTTAACCTAGCAGGATGTGGTGCCGGAGATGATGCATGTTTTTCCGTAAGCGCGCGCTGGAGCGAATCGCGCGGGAGCGCGTGCTCTACCAGCGCCGTCCGGGCGGCGGCACGTCGGTTTGCGTGATCTACCCCAACGTGTACCGGGTCGGGATGGCGAATCTCGGCTTCCAGGCCGTCTATCACATTTTCGAGTCGCACCCGTCGGTCGCTGCGGATCGCGCCTTTCTGCCCGACCCCGATGAGCGCGAGGCGATCGAGGCGAGCGGCGAGCATATCGTCTCCTTCGAGCGCGGCCGTCCGCTCTCCGACTTCGACATTCTCGCGTTCTCGATCTCATTCGAGACCGACTACCTGAACGTGCTCGCGATTCTCAGGATGGCCGGGATTCCCTTGCGCCGCGATGCGCGCGCTGAGGCCGCCTTTCCGCTCATAATCGCCGGCGGCTCGGCGGTGTTTCTCAATCCCGAACCGATCGCCGATTTCATCGACCTATTCCTCATCGGCGAGGGCGAGGAGATGGTGCCCGAGTTCATCGCGCGCTTCGATGAGACTCGCGGCGAGCGCAACCGGACGCAGGCGCTCGCGGCCGTCGAGGGCGGGTACCTGCCGGATTGGTATCGCCCGGCTTATGACGAGGCCGGCCGGCTCGCCCGCGTCGAATTCAGCGGTCCCGGCGATGGTCGCGTCAGCCGCCGCCTGATCCACGACCTCAATCGATTCAACACGTCATCGCTGATTCTTACCGACGAGTCGGTCTTCGGCGACATGTTCCTGGTCGAGGCGAGCCGGGGGTGCCAGTGGGGATGCCGGTTTTGCGCGGCCGGGTTCATGTACCGGCCGATTCGCTATCGCTCCCCGGAGAAACTCATCGCCGAGGCGCGCCGAGGGCTTTCCGAGCGCGACGTGGTCGGACTGGTCGGCGCGGAGATGGCGAGCGTGCCGGGAGCCGCCGAGGTCGCGGAGGCGGTCGCTGATGCGGGCGGGCGCCTGTCGCCCTCATCGCTCAAGGCCGACTGCATCTCGGCGCGGCTTGCCTCAGCCCTGGCCCGCAACGGGAACCGCAGCGCGACGGTTGCTCCCGAGGCGGGCAGCGAGCGGATGCGCAAGGTCATCAACAAGAATCTTTCCGAGGATGAAATCCTCGCGGCCGCCTCGATGCTGGTCGGCGAGGGCGTGGAGAACCTGAAGCTGTATTTCATGGTCGGGCTGCCCGAGGAGCGCGATGAAGACGTGCTGGAGATCGCGCGGCTCACCCGCGCGATCGTGGAGCGCGCACGCGCAAGCCGCCAACGCATCGGGCGCGTGACCGTCTCGCTCAATCCGTTCGTGCCCAAGCCGTGGACGCCGTTCCAGTGGGATCCGATGGAGGAGCCCCGCAGCCTCAAGCGCAAGATTGCGATGTTGCGCGCGCGGCTGGGACGCATCGGGCAGGTCGAGCTCGATGCGGAGTCGCCGCGCGATGCGTACTTCCAGACCCTGGTTTCGCGCGGCGACCGGCGCGTCGGGCGAATCCTCGAGCGGCTCGATTCGGCGCGATGCCGGGAGTCGGGCGAAATCTGGCACGAATTGCAGCGGATCCGGCGCGGGATTGCGGCGGGCGAAATCGCCGATCTTCCCGACCCGGATCTTTACGTGACGCGCGCGTACGGACACGACGAACCGCTCCCGTGGGACTTCATCGACCATCATATCTACAAGCGCTTTCTGCTCTCCGAGCGCCGGAAGGCTCATCGCGAGCATCAGACGAAACCATGCGACGTGACTCGATGTATTGTATGTGGGGCCTGTTGAAGGCCGGGGGGAAAAGGGAGAGGCGTATGGCAACTCGATTAGTCTCATCGATTCGCGCGGCGATGATCGTGCTGGGCGTGACCGCTGCGTGCGAGGGATTGTTGTGGGTGCCCGCGCATGGCGCCGGGCCCGCCGAGGAAGACGTCCCGGCGACTTCGGTCGTCCCTGCCGGCCCCGAAGGATCGCCAGCCGCGCCCGCTCCCAGCCCGGCCCTGGCGCCAGCGCCAGCCGGAGCCGCATCGCCCAGCGCAGCCAAGCCCACCCGCCACAAGATAGTCGCGAAGGTCGAACGCGACGTCGAACCGGCCAACGCACGGCTCAAGCTGACTGAGGATACGTGGGTGTACAGCGAGGCGAGCAAATGGAGCAAGCACATCGAGCGCGCGCATGCAGGCAAGTTCGTTGTCGTCACCGGCGCGACTCGCTCCTATCTACAGGTCAAGCTCAAGTCCGGAGAGACCGGCTACGTCGAACAGTCATCGGTCGAGATGCTGAAGCCGACGGATAAAATCTTCGTGCTGACCAGCGATGCGGGCGTGCTCGATAAGCCCACCCACTGGGCCACCAAGGTCAGTGCGGTGCACCGCGGCCATAACGTCCACGTCATCGGGATGGCGCTCAACTACGCGAAGATCAAGATGAAGAGCGGCCTGGAGGGTTACATCCCGATTTCCGCTCTCCAGTAACCTGCGGCGGGAATCTCACGCGGAGCGATCTTTCCCCGCACGCCCAAAAATACCCGCGCTCGGCTCGACGCTCGCGCGCCACTCACTTCGCTCGCTTTCTTGAATCCCTCTCCCTGCAAGGGAGAGGGTAGGTGAGGGTCCGCGGCGTCGCGCGATCGTCCTCGAGCGCGCGACATATGATTCTGAAAAGACAGAATGAGGATCCGGGATTCCTCGCGCGCCAGGCAACTCAGACGCGCGGGAATGACTAATCAGAAGGAGCGCGCAGGAATGCAGGAACCGCAACTGGGATTCTACGCGAGACACGCGTAGTATGATGCAACGAAAGAGCGGCGCATCGAATAACCAAGGTCGCGCGGGCGAGGGCCGCCCGCGCATCGTACTTTAAGCCATGAACAAAAGGACGCTCATCGCGGTTACGTTTTATTTGGCGTTGTTTCTGTCAATGACGATCCGGGCGAATGCCGGCGCTGCTCCGCCAGAGGACCTTGTGAAAGCCGATTGGTCCGTGAATGCGGCTCACAATCTCGCGTCGAATCCGCTTTCGCTGGACGCTATAGAGGATTTCACTCGGCGTGCCCTTGGCCATGACGAAGAGGATCGGGTTGACGTGTGCGAGTTTCGTTTCGCGGATTTGCGGAATTCCGGCAATCTCTCTTTGATCACGACGGTTAACCCCGGGGGGCGGCAGATACCAGAATGCAATGAAATAGACATTTTCGATAGGACGTCAACCGGGTTCGAGCTTTACTCGTCGGGGGCTTCGGATCATGCAGTTGGACACGATCTTGCGAACAGCGTCCTGGATATCAATCATGACGGCAGGCACGAGTTGGTTCTGTGGGGCAATCTGGCACCGTACGTCACAGGGTACCAGGGTCCAGGCTCCTCCTTCTGCTACGCAGAATGGCCGCTTATTTTTGCCTGGACGGGCAACGGTTATTCGGAGGTAGGTGATCAGTACAAAGACTATTACCGGAACTACCTCAAGTCCGTGGAGGCGCGACTGGCTGCATATTCTTCGTTATTGGCGCCGGCAGCCGCTCAGACCGCCAATCCTGTGCCAATGGCGGGTGGTCCCAAGATTGCCGGCCAAACGCAAGCCGAGACGTCTCCCGGCCCTGGTGGGGAAAGTCCGGCGGTGGGCCCCGCCCTTATCGCTCCTGCTCCAACACCTGAAGCTGCTCCAATACCTCGTTGGGTGGTTCTTAATCGCGCTCACCGGGATTACCCGTGTGCGAGAATTGAAGCGGCAAAGACCGAGGCATTTCTTGGCGTCGATTCGGCCGCAACCATGAGCGCTGCGATCAAGGATTCGGAAAGCAATGATCCAAATAAGCGCATACTAGCGGCTGTCATTTTTTCGTACCTCGGGACCCAGGAAGCCAAGCAGGATCTGAAGACGCTGAGCAACGACACGGATTCGTGGGTGGCAGGTATTGCCAAGATGGCGGCTTCTTCTACAGGAGAGGATCCCGGTCCAGCCGATCGCATAATGAAACGGTATCCAGATGTTTATGTCCACTTGAGCGAACCACGGCAGTCCAGGCCCTAGCAGGCCGGTGATAAATCACAGCGTGCTCCCCCTCTCTTATCTCCCCCGGAAGAGGCCCGGGGGCAGATAAAGGAAAGCAGCCATCTCTGACGCAGGATGTTGAGATCGCGGCGCGCCCGAAATGCGATGCTCACGCCTTTCTCAACATTCTGCCAGGGGAATTCCCGCGCTCGTCTCGACGCTCGCGTGCCGCGCGGCTATAAGTCACAGCGCGGCGGCCGATCCGGTGGGCGGATGTGCCCGGACGGCGTCGCATGGGGGATAACTCTGATGACGCAACGGGAACGCCAGGGATGGGTGATCGTCGCAATCCTGTTTGTCACGCTCTTCCTCATCTTCGGCTCCGGCTACGACACCAGCGGGCTGTTCTTTCCTCAATTGCTCAAGCACTTCGGATGGACTCACACGAAGACCTCCGTGCTCACCGCCGCGCTCGCGCTCACCGCGGGATTCAGCGCGCCGCTCATCGGATGGCTGGTCGATCGGGTCGAGGCGCGGATCGTGATGTCGGCGGGCGCGCTGGCTGCCGGGCTTGCGTTCTTCATGGCGAGCCGGGCGGATTCGTTCCCGCCGATGCTGATTGCGTATTTCGTCCTCGGCATCGGGATCGGCGGCGCCACCCTCCTGCCGGCCGCGCTGGTGATCGCCAACTGGTTCGGCGCGCGGCGCGGCTTGGCGATGGGGATCGCGCTTGCGGGCACATCGCTCGGCGGCGCGGGTATGACGCTGGTCGGGAACTACGCGATTCAGCACTTCGGCGGATGGCGCGCCGGATATGTCGCGCTGGGCGCGCCGATGATCTTCATCGTCATCCCGCTTCTCTTCCTCGTAGTGCGCAGCCGCCCGCCGCAGGCGGAAAAACTGACCGTCTCGCAGGCTGCTGCTGCGCTGCCGGGTTTCGAGCTGCGCGAGGCGCTCCGTACGCGCTCGTTCTGGATGCTCACCTCGGCGCAGTTTTTGTACTCCTTCGTTGCGAGCGCCGCGGGCCTGCATCTGATCAGCTACCTGATGGGAATCGGGTACACGGGGACGTTCGCCGCATCGATGATGAGCCTGGTTTACCTGGGAACATCGTTCGGGAAGACGGTGATGGGGATCATGGCCGACCGGGTGGGCGCGCGGATTGCGCTTGCGGCCAACTTCATCATCGCGGCGGTTGGAATGGTGCTCATCTTCGGAGCTGCGCACGTTGCGATCCTCGTCCCATTCGTGATCACATTCGGCTTCACGTTAGGCGCGCCGCTGGTGCTTGGCCCGCTGCTTCAGGCGGATTCGCTCGGGCTCAAACGCTTCGGCTCGATCGCGGGATTTGCCGGGATCTTCAACACATGCGGCGCGATCATCGGTCCGGTCGCGACCGGGAAGATTTTTGACGTGACCGGGAGCTACAGCACCGCGTTCGAGATGATGGTTGTAATGTACCTGGTGGGCGCCGCGGCGACGCTCGCCTGCCGGCCGCTGGAAACCGAGCAGGAGCGGCTGCGCCTGCTCGCGGCCTCCGCCGCCCCCGCAACCGCATCATGAGGCGCGCTTTGCAGCTCTGAATCGAGTATTGTGCATCCCATGAGTCCTCACGGAGTCAGCGCCGCGATCGTCGCCGCTGCACTGCTCGGATTTCGCCACGGCGTGGATTATGACCACGTCGCAGCGATTGCAGATTTGACCGGCGCTGCCCGATCGCCCCGGCGCGCGATCGCAGTGGCGCTGCTCTACGGGCTGGGCCACGCCGCGATCATCACGGTGCTCGGCGGATTTGCGGTCGCGCTCGGAGTGGTGATGCCGGTCGGCGCCGACCGTCTGATGGAAAGCGCGGTCGGGCTCACCCTGGTCGTGCTCGGCGCATACGTCCTGTCTGCGCTCTGGACCGGCGCGCCGGGTTCGCGGCCGGCGACGCGCTACGAGTTGATCAGCCGCGCCTCGCGATGGCTGGTCGCGCGGCTTCAATCGCGCGATGTCCCGGTTGCCGATGCGCCATCGGGCGCGCCTCCGGGCGGCGGAACTGCATTCACCGTCGGAATAATCCACGGGATCGGCGCCGAGACTCCGACTCAACTGAGCTTATTCGTGCTGTCCGCCGGCGTCGGCGGGTGGGGCGCCGGACTTTTCTGCGTCGTGACGTTTGCCGCCGGGCTGCTGGCGATGAATGCGCTGATGGCGTTCGCATCGGCGGGGACCTTCCGGCTTTCCAGCTTGCGGGAGCCGGTCTATCGGTTCGTGATGCTTGCGACCGGCGCCTACAGCGTCGTCATCGGCGCGGTCTTCATCCTCGGCGGCATCGGCGTCTCTATCCCGTAGGTCAGCCCAGCCTATTGTGGCCCGGCACGTTACGGGTTACACTTGCGATAGTGATCAAGACCTTCAATCATAAGGGTCTTGAGCAGTTCTTCAGATCAGGCAAGGTGTTCGGCATTCAGGCAGCCCATGCCAAGCGCCTGAGGCTCATACTGACCGTATTGAACGGCGCGACGTCGCCGCGCGACCTGGGATTGCCGGGATTGAAACTTCATCCCCTGAAGGGCCGCATGCAAGGAATTTGGTCTGTGTCCGTGTCCGGCAATTATCGGGTCATCTTCCGTTTCAGCGAAGGCGACGCGTTCGACGTGGACTATCTTGACTATCATTAAGCCAAGCGCTCACGACGGAGTTCCAATGACGATGCACAATCCAGCCCATCCCGGCGAAATTATCCGGGAGCTTTGCCTTAAGCCGCTCGACCTTTCAGTTACTGAGGCCGCACGTGCTTTGGGGGTTACGCGCAAGGCTCTTTCCGAGCTTCTGAACGGCCGCGCGGGCGTAAGTCCCGCGATGGCGTTGCGGCTCGCCAAGGCATTTGACACGAGCCCCGAGAGCTGGATGGCGATGCAGCAGCATTACGACTTGTGGCGGGCGCGCAGAGCGGTCCGGCTCGGCAGGGTGAAACGCCTGGGCGCTCGCGCCGCGGCCGGCGCCGGCTAGCCGGATCGGCGGGCGGCTTTCGAGATTGCCAGGATCGCGCGCACCTTGGCCGGTATGTCGGGCGCCTTCACGACGTCCGTGATTATCGCCGCGGCGTCCGCGCCCGCATCGAGCACCTCGCCGACGGAGGCCTCGGTGATCCCGCCGATGGCGACGATCGGGAGCTTTACCGCCGCGCGCACCGTGCGAAGGTTAGCCAGTCCCTGGCCGGCCTTGGTGTTCTTCAGCCCGCCCGGATACATCGGGCCGAAACCGATGTAGTCTGCGCCGCCAGCCTCGGCGGCGCGCGCCATCTCGACGCTCGCGGTCGAGATTCCGATGATCTTGCCGGCGCCCATGAGCTTGCGGGCCGCGGCGAGCGGGATATCCATCTGCCCGAGATGCACTCCGTCCGCATCGGCCAGCATCGCGATATCGATGCGGTCGTTGACGATGAAAATTGCGCCGCGCTCGCGGCAGAGCCGCGAGATTGCGATCGCGGCCGCCAGAAAATCGCGCCCTGGCCAATCCTTGAGCCGAAGCTGCATCACCCGCGCGCCCGCATCGAGCAGGGTTCGCGCGAGCTCGACGGGATCGTGGCCGCCCGCCGGGTCCACGATCGCATAGAAGTGCGAGTTAAGCCGCATCACGCGCCCTGGTATCTCGTGAGAACGATTTTGTGGTCGGTGATTTTCTTTCTGAGCGTGTTGCGGTTGAGCCCGAGCATCCGCGCCGCGCGGACCTGGTTGCCGTTCGCGCGCTTGAGCGCAAGCTCGATGAGCGGGCGCTCGATTTCCGCGACGATTTTCTGGTGCAGGTCGCGCGGCTCCTCGTCGGCGCCGAGCCAGGAAGTGATTCGCGTCGCGATAAGTTCCGCCAGTTGCGCGGCCTCGCCCGATGGCGCCGCGGGCGCAAGTCCTTCGCCGCGCGAAAGGTCGATATCCTCCGCGCGAATCGTGCTGCCGGGCGCGAGCAGCGCCGCGCGCATCACTGCATTTTCGAGTTCGCGCACGTTGCCCGGCCAATCGTGGGCGCGAAGCCGGGCGCGCGCCTCGGGGCTGATCGCGTTCACTCGCGCGCCCATCTCGCGCACCGCCTTGCCGACGAAGTAATCGGTCAGCTCATCGATGTCTTCGCGCCGGTCGCGCAGGGCCGGGAGCTGAATCGGTATCACGCGCAGGCGGAAGTAGAGGTCCTCGCGGAAGCGCCGCGCGAGGACCAGCTTTTGCAAGTCCTGGTTGGTGGCCGCGATCACGCGCGCCTTGAGCTTGAGCGTCTCGACGCTGCCCACCCGGCTGAACTCGCGTTCCTGGAGCACGCGGAGCAGTTTGGGCTGAAGCTCGAGCGGCAGGTCGCCGATCTCATCGAGGAAGACCGTGCCCGCATCGGCCATCTCGAACTTTCCCGCGCGCCGCTCGGTCGCGCCGGTGAACGAGCCGCGCTCGTGGCCGAACAGCTCGCTTTCGAGAAGCCCCTGCGGAATCGCAGAGCAGTTTACCGCGACGAACGGCGAGCGCCAGCGCGCCGACTTGAAATGGATCGCGCGCGCGACGAGTTCCTTGCCCGTCCCGCTTTCCCCGCTCAGCAGCACGGTCGCATCGTTGGTGACGACCCGGCCGATGAGCTTGTAGACCTCCTGCATCGCCGGACTGCGCCCGATGATCTCGCCGCCGACGAGCTGGCGATTCACGTCCTCCTTGAGCCGTTCGAGATCGGCGGCCTGCGATGCGACCTCGAGCGCGCGCGCAGCCGCGGCGGCGACAAGGTCGAGGTTGGCGAACGGCTTGGTCAGGTAGTCGTGGGCTCCCCGCTTCATCGCCTCGACCGCGTTGTTCATCGTGCTCGCCGCGGTGATCACGATGATGAGCGTGCGGATGTTCTCGGCGCGGGACGTGGAGAGCACCTCGAGACCGCCGACGCCGGGCATGATGATGTCGACCAGGGCAAGGTCGAAACGGTTCGAGCGCAAAGCATCGAGCGCCGACTGGCTGTCGCCCGCCTCCTCGATGCTGAAGCCGTCGGCCTCGAGCCGATGGCGCAAGACGAGGCGGACTGCGGGATCGTCGTCGGCGACCAGGATGCGCGCGCGCGGCGCGCCGCCGCCCATCGGCCCGGCAGAAATTTCCGGCTCAACAGATCCCATGGGTTTCTTCTCGATCCAACTCAAATCGTATCAGCAATGACTCTCCCGCCGCGACCCGATCCCGCTCGCGTCAGCTCTGCCGATCCGGATCGCCGGCGCGCTTAACCGGCAGCGTGACCTTGAACGTCATCCCGCCCGGCGGCTCGCCGCGTTTGGGTGCCCGCCCGACGCCGCCGCGCTCGGCCCACAGCCGCCCTCCGTGCAGCGCGATGATCCGCTGGCTCAGCACGAGGCCAAGCCCGGTGCCGGTCGGCTTGGTAGTGAAGAAGGGAGTGAAAAGCTGGCTCATCTCGGCCTCGGTCATCCCCGGTCCGCTGTCGCTGATCTCGACTCGGAGGAACTGGCGGGCGCGGCCCTCGGCGCTCATCCGGAATTGCGTCTCCATGCGGGTGAGCAGGCGAATCGTGCCGCGTGCGCCGATGGCCTCGCGCGCGTTTGTGATCAGATTGAGAAATGCGCGCTCCAGCGCGGCCGCATCGCCGACAACCTCCGGGATGCTCGGGTCGAAGACCTGCTCGACCGTCACTCCTGCCGGCGCCTCCGGGAACAGCCCGCTCAACCTGAGCGCCGCATGGAGTACTTGGTGGATATTCACCGAATCGCGGGCAAGCCGCTGCGGCGCACTGACCGCCAACACCTGCTCGACCAGGGCCGCGATCCGATTGACCCCGTCGAGGATCACGCCGCAGTACTGCTGCGCACGGGGCTGGTCGGGGAACATCGATGCGAGCAGTTCCGCGGCGCCCTTTATCCCGGTGAGCGGATTCTTGACCTCGTGGGCGAGCCCGGCCGGCGATAGCCGTAGATTCGATTCGCCTGAACTGGCGGCATGCTCGGCGCTCTTCTGATGGGAGAGGTCGCGCAGCACGATGATCGCGCAATCCGTCCGTCCATGCTCATCGAGGAGAGGGGCCACCTCAGCCCCGACGACAATCGAACGCGGCCCAACGTGCAATTCGGTCTCGGGGACGCCGAGGTTCTGCCCATTTTTCAGGCAGTCACCGGCCATCCGGCTGAGCCAGTCATTCTGCCGAAAGATATCTCTGAGCAGGCCCGAACTGACGGGAGAGACACGCAGGATCGTTTCGGCGGCCTGGTTCGCGATCACCGGCTCGAGATCGCTCGATAGTACGATCAGCGCATCGGGCAGGCTTTCTATGATGTCGCGCCAGCGGTCCAATCTGGGTATTCAGGGTATCCGCTCAAGAGGAGAAGATACGCCCGCAAGGTAGCATAACCCGCCGTTCAAACTAAGCCGCTGGGGCGAAATTAGAGCGACAAAAGCGGAAAAATCTCCAATAATCCTCAAATCTATCGGAATCGCGAATGCGTCGCATTAGATTTTTTTGATGCCGCGGGCTGCCGAAACGCTTGATCGTGGCCACACCGAGGGCTACGTTGGCAAGAATTCCAGGGTGAGGATGAAAGGACGAGGGAGCATAGCTCTGGCCGCCGTCGCGATGCTGACCGTGACCCTGCTGGCGGTCAGCTGGTCGATTGCGGCGACTGATCCTGCCGAATCTTCGGGTTTTTCCTCTTCGAGCGCGGACAAAGCAACCGGCTCGCCCTTCGTTCTGTCTGAGCCCAAGCCCGTTGCGCCTTTTCCTATTCTCCTCAACCAGTCCGTTCAGAATTATCTTCACGATTACCTGAACCAACCGGAATGGCTCGTATCCGCATTCGACCGGAGCAGGCCTTACCTGCCCGAAATGGTACGGGTTCTGAGACAGTACCGCGTGCCCGATGACCTGGTTTACCTCGCCTTCGCCGAGAGCGCCTTCTCCAGGCGCGGACGGGGTCCGTGGCAATTGAGCGGAGCGACCGCGAAGCACTATGGCTTGCGCATCGACCGATACGTCGATGAGCGCCGCGATCCGATTCTTTCGACGCGCGCCGCAGCCGAGTACCTTGCCGAGCTTCACGATGCGGCCGGCTTCGACTGGCGCGTCGCGATAGTGGGATGGAACGGCGGGACAGCGGCGATCGATCGGTTCTGGCTGCTGCGCGGCTCGAATTTCAACCGCTTTACCAATCTGTTACCGGTGCCGACCCGCACCCTGCTCGGACGTTTCATGGCGGTGGCATTCATCGCCCATAACGCGATCGCATACGGGATTCGACGAGTCGACCTCGACGAGTCTCCGTCCTACCGCGAGGTAAAGGTCAAAGGTGGCGCGCGGCTGGCGCAAATCGCCCAGGCATTTGGCAGCAGCGTCTCCAAGCTCCGCGAGCTGAATCCCGCGCTGCGGCGCGACCTGATACCGCCTTACGCCCACGGCTACAAGATTCGCGTGCCGCTGGTGCAATCGGCGGCAGCCGACGGCTCCTAGATCTTCGCGCATTTTCCATCTGCGCTTTGCCGAGTTGAGTGCGCCCGCGCGCGCCGGCGATTCTCATTGGTCCTGAACCCGCGTATTGTGGCCTTGGCTATGATCGCCGTAGAAGACGCCCTTCAAATCGTACTGGAAAATGTCTCCCCGCTCGGCATCGAGCGCGTGCCGATTCTCGACGCACTCGGACGCGTGATTGCCGAGGAGGTCAAGTCGCCGCGCGACGTCCCAAGCTTCGACAATTCCGCGATGGACGGTTACGCGGTGCGTGCGGCCGATACCGCGGGGGCAAGCGAGGCGAGACCGGTCGAACTCGCGGTGATTGAGACCG
>DASPOF010000041.1:0-67800 GCA_035626155.1 Binataceae bacterium (SeqCode) | reverse complement strand
GATTCGCGGATCGAGCGGGATCATGATCTCGGAGACGGTTTTCCGCGCCCGCTCCTCGCTTGGACAATGGCGAAGCTGCGACAGCGAGAGCAGGCCAACAACTCGTCCGTCCGCCAGCACGGGAAAACCGCCGTACCCCAGCTTCAGAAAATAGTGCTCGATTGCATCCGCGACCGGCAGTTCGGCGGCGAGCGTCACCGGTTCGCGGGTCATGATGTCGCCCACGCGGACGCGCCGGAGCGTCTGATCCATCATCGTGCTCTGGTATCCGCCGGCCGCCGCGGCTCGAAGGAACAGTCCGATGAAGATCAGCCAGAGACCGCCCACGAGCGCGCCGGAAAAGATTTCGACCGCTCCGAGACCCATCAATGCCCACGCGATGTTGCGGCCCCAGTCCGCTGCGTGAGCGGTGGCCGTTTGCAGGTTGCCCCATCGCTTCCAAAGCGCCGCTCTGAGCAGGCGTCCCCCGTCGAGTGGATATCCGGGCAGAAGGTTGAACAGGGCCAGCGCGAGATTGATGAAGGCAAGATAGGAAAAGAGCGCCGTCCACAGGGACGTCCTGGATTCGAGCACGAACGGTTGCGCCAACAGCCAGAAGGCAAGCGCGAGGACCAGGCTGCTCAACGGTCCGACCGCCGCGATTTTGAGTTCGTCGTTCGCGTTCCTCGGCTCGCCGGAGAGGTGCGCCATACCGCCGAAGATGAACAGCGTGATGCGATCGATTTTTTCACCCAGCATGTTGCCGACCGTGGCATGCGACAACTCGTGGATCAGCACCGAGGCGAAGAACAACAATGTCGCAGCAAATCCAACGATCCAGTATTGAATGGCCGGGTGACCAGGGTAGGTTTGCGGAAAATAGCCGGCTGACAAGCTCCACAGCACGAGTACGAAAACCGCCAGCCACGAGTAGTCGATATCGATCCGTATGCCGGCGACCTCAAATAACTCGATGGGTTTCGATGCGTCGAAGGCCATCTCCATTCCTCCCCGCAATCTTCATCCCTTGGTGTAGCAGTCCCGGACCGGCTCGCGATACTTCCGGACCTGGAGGCCCTAGCGACATCGTCCCGTCCGCCACGCCGAATCGGGCGTTCAACCGGTTGGACTCCTGCGCCGGAGAGTAGAGGCGGGGGTGGTGGGTGGGCCGCAGGGATGGGCGTTGTGATGCCTTTCGATACACCGGCGAGTGCTCCCAGCGCCTCGGGACCGCGGTTGGGCTTGAATCACAGCAGCTTTCGGTCATGGTGGCTTTCGGTTGGCAGTGGCACGAGGATCGCTTCAGCGTCGGACAGGAGGGCGGACCATGTATGAGGCCGAGTACAACTCGAAGCTCATGAGTGCGGAGGACGCGGTCAAACTGATTCCATCGCGCGGGAAGATCTCGATGGGGATGGCAGTCAGCGAGCCGCCTGCGTTGCTCGCGGCTTTGGAGGCGCGAGTGAAGGCGGGCGGGATCGAGGAGCTGCGCGTTTTTTACTCGCACTCGGTGTCCGCGGCCGCCACTACGATCCTCAAATATGAGTACATGGACGTCATCAAGCCGCATCCGTTTTTCCCGACCGCGGTCGAGCGCAACTTGATGGCGCTTGCGGCGAAAGATGGACGCACCGTGGTGTTTTACATGCCGGGCAACTTCAGCAGCATGCCCCGCACGCTGGCCGAGATCGGCATCGATGCGTTCGTGGTGATGGTCTCTCCGATGGACAAGGCCGGGTTTTTCAGTTGCGGGACCAACGGCGACTACACGATTCCGACCGCGCGCGCGGCCCGCCAGCTCATGGTCGAGGTCAATCCCGCGATGCCGCGCGTGTTTGGCGACTCGGCGGTTCATATTTCGGACGTCGAGGCGATCGTCGAGTACCCAAGCGCGCTGCCTGACTTGACCGGCCGTCCGGCGACCGATATCGACCGCAAGATTTCCAACTTCGTCGTCGAACTGGTGCCCGATCGCGCGACCCTCCAGGTCGGGATCGGCGGAGTGCCCGGCGCGGTTTGCACCGCGCTGGTCAATCACAAGGATCTCGGCGTGCACACGGAGCTGATTACGCCGGCGCTGGCGCATCTGATCCGGTCGGGCGCGGTTACCAACAAGTACAAGAAGATCAACCGCTACAAGAACGTGTACACGCTGGCCGCCGGCGACAAGCGGTTCTATGAGTTCCTCAACGACAACTCCAGCATGGAGTTGTATCCGGTCGATTACGTCAACGATCCGTTCGTGATCGCCCAGAACGACCGGGTCATCTCGATCAACGCGTTCCTCGAGGTCGGGCTGGACGGCGAGATTAATGCCGAGGCGGTCGGCGGGCGCCAATACAGCGCGCCTGGAGGCCAGCTCGATTTCGTGCGCGGCGCGCAGGCATCGAACGACGGCAAGTCCATTCTCACTTCCCCCTCAACCGCGATGGGCGGGACGGTGTCGCGGATCGTGCCGAAGATTGAAGGACCGGCGACCGACCCGCGCGCCGACGTTCAGTACGTGGTGACCGAGTACGGAGTCGCGAACCTGCGCGGCAAATCGACCGCCCAGCGCGCCGAGGCGCTAATTTCGATCGCACATCCCGCCTTCCGCGCCGAACTGGAGCGCGGCGCGCGGCAGCTCGGCTACCTCTAGCAGGCTGCTCGAAAATCACAGCCTGCCACGCACGAACAGCGCGCGGGTCGCGCGCTAGCGCCCGATCGGACCCTGGTAAACCTCGCCGAACCTGCGCATCAGGTCGAACGGAATCGTGAGATTCGCGTCGCGATCGGTCCGCAGGCATACGACCGCCGGACCCTTGGCCGCGCGAGCGCGTTGGAGCGCGGGTTCGACCTCGTCGGGGCGCTCGGCGTAAAACGGCTCGCAGCCCAGCCCCTCGCCCGCGCGATCCCATCGCACCACTCCCATCTCGGTGCCGAACGTGCGGCCGAACTGGATCCGCTCGTTAGGCTCCTCCATCGTCCATGAGCCCTCGGCAAACACGACGGTGACGATCTTCAACCGTTCGCGCGCCGCCGACTGCATCTCCATGAAGTTGAAGCCCGCGGCGCCGTCGCCGCTGACGCATACCACTTCGCGCGAGGGATCGCCGAGCTTCGCACCGATCGCGGACGGGATTCCCGTGCCGAGCATCCCAAGCTCCAGGATGTTGTGATAGGAGCGCGGCTCAGTCGCCGGCAGGCAGAAGTGCGCCCACAGCGACGTGTTGCCTCCGTCGGTGACGTACACACTGTCGCGTCCGAAGACCCGGCCCACAGCCTGCATCGCGTGGGCCGGATGGATGCCGGGGCCGCGCCAACTCGCGGCCGCGGCGGTGTGCTCCTCCTTCCAGTGCCGCTCCATCTCGCGATATCGCGCCAGGTCTTTGCCGTCCTTCGCGCGAGCCCCCTTGGATGCGAGCACGCGCGCAAGCCCCTCGAGGGCGGCGTTCGCATCCGAGATGATTGCGAGCGTGAGCGGCCGGGTGACGCCCACGTTTCGCGGATCGATGTCGATCTGGATGAGCTTCTGCCGTGCCGGGTCGCCCCAGTATTTGTCGTAGGGCACTTCCAGGTTGCCAAGCCTCGTCGCCACCGCGAGGATCACATCGGACTCCTGGCGGGCCGCATCCGCGCCGGGGCCATAGCCGTAAAGCGAATTGGGATGATCGAGCGGGACCGACGAGCGCCCTGCCATCGTCGCCATCACCGGGCAATTGAGCAGCTCGACGACCCGCAGCAGCGCCGCATTGGCGTTCCCGCGGTCCACTCCCGCACCTGAAATCACCACCGGGTGCTGCGCGCGGGTGAGCAATTCGGCAGCCTGCGCGAGTTGCGCCTCCGACGGCTGCGGGCCCGCAATCGCGCGATAGCTCGACGGCGGCATCACCTTGACGCTTGCCTCATCGCCCGTCGCGTACATCAGGGGCGCGAGAAATTCCAAATGCACCGGTCCCGGCCGCCCGGTCCACATCTCGCGAAAGGCAAGGCGAAAGACTTCCGGGATTCGATCCCAGAGCAGGATCGGCGCGCTCCATTTGACCGTCGGCCTGAAGACGTCGAGCTGGTCCTGGCCCTGGAACGTCGATGGCGGGGACGGGTACACGACTCCCAGCCGGTGCTGGGTTGTGATTACGACCACCGGGACACCCTCGTGACGCGCAGTGATGACCCCGGGGAGCAGGTTCGCCGAGCCGGGTCCGGGATTGGCAATCACCGCGGCGGTCTGGCCGGTGGTCTTGTACAACCCTTCCGCCATGTGGACGGCTGCGGCCTCGTGGCGGATTGGAACGTGGCGAATTCCGTACTGCTCGAGCTTGGCGAGCAGAGGGTCCACCTCGGGACTCGGCAGCCCGAAGACGAATTTCACGTTCTCGTTGGCGAGACAGCGCGCAACCAGCTCTCCACCGGTGATGTTGCCCATTGGATCCTCCAGCGCCGGGACCGTGAAAGATATGCCGGCCGGCGCGTCATTGCGCCGCTAGCGATTGCGCCAAAGGCGACTGGTGCGCGCAGCGCGAGTACAGCATAGTCTGTAGAGGAATTGCCTGGAGAATGCCAGCAACGGCGGGAGAAAGATGAACCCGCGGCGGTGGCACGCTGCCGGTATGGTGCGCCCCACGCTGCGCCGATTGGATGCCGCGCAAAGTTGGCGAGTCTGAATGCCGCACCATGACGCCGCTTGCTCCTGCTAAATCCTCACGCCTGCGCCGCGGCCGAGCCGCGTGGGTCCTCATCGCGGCAAGCATCTTTATGTGGCCGTTGCCCGGGTTGCGGTTCGCACGCGCGGCGGCGGCGCCCGCGAACATGGTTCCGCGGATCGGCAGCCGGATCGCTGGCCGCGAGTTCGATTACACGGTCGCACCCGGCCAGACCATTCAGAGCATCAGCGCCCGTTATGGCGTCGAGCCACGCGTGCTCGCCTCGGAGAACGGGCTTTCCTCCGATGTGCGCGTGAAGCCCGGCCGCGTTCTCCACATCGACAACCGCCACCTCGTACCCGCCGACATCAACGACGGCATCCTCATCAACGTCCCGCAAAAGATGCTGTTCTTCTTTTGCAGCGGCGCACTCAAAGCGGCTTATCCGGTGGCGCTAGGCCGTCCGACCTGGCCCACGCCGCGCGGTGGATTCCAAGTGCTCGAACTGCGCGAGCATCCGGTCTGGCGCGTGCCCGTGTCGATCCAGCACGAGATGGCGATGCAGGGGAAGGTAGTCAAGACAGTGGTGCCGCCCGGCCCTGACAATCCGCTTGGCGACTACTGGATCGGGCTGAGCATTCCCGCCATCGGCATTCATAGTACCAGCGCACCTTTGAGCATTTACGGGTTTCGCACTCACGGATGCATCCGGTTGCATCCCGATGACGCCGAGGCGCTGTTCGACGAGGTCGCGATCGGGCAGCCGGGCCAAATCGTCTATGAGCCGGTCCTGCTCGGCAAGCTCGACGATGGCCGCATCTTCCTGGAGGTGCATCGCGATGTGTACCGAAAGGGATCGAGCGATCTCGAGGACTTGCAGGCAATTGCGTATTCACACAATCTCGAGAATCTGATTAACTGGTCGCTTAGTGCGGAAGTCGTCAGGAAAGCCGACGGAATCGCGCGCGATGTAACGCTCGCGCCCGCCGCCACTCCAACGCCATGAATCCGGATTACGCTCCCGTATCGCATCTGACGCGCCGGCGCTTCCTGCGCATCGGAGCGATGGCGGCCGCCGGGCTGATCGTCCCCGGCGCCGCGCACGCCGGGCTATACGTCGGGGCAGATGACGCCGCGCCGCGGCGGCTCAAATTCTATAATCTGCACACCGATGAGCGCCTCGAGGTCGATTACTTCGCCGACGGCCATTACCTCCCGGATGCGCTCGGTGCGATCAATCACATACTGCGCGACTTCCGCCGCAACGAGGTGAAAGCGATCGAGCCGCGGCTGCTCGATCTCCTCTCGGCGATCAACCTGCGGCTTGACACGACCGCCGCGTTTGACGTGATTTCGGGCTACCGATCGCCGCTCACGAATGCGATGCTCCATGCGCGAAGCGAGGGCGTGGCAGCACACAGCCTGCACGTCGACGGAAAAGCGATCGACATCCGGGTGCAGGGCCGCGACCTCGCAACCCTGCACGGGGTCGCGCTCGCGATACGGGCGGGCGGGGTGGGCTACTACCCGCGCTCCGACTTCGTGCACGTGGACGTCGGCCGATACCGTTACTGGTAGGCCGCCGCCGGACGACAGCTTCAAAAAGTTGGCCCGCGCGCTTGCGCGGCCGCAAGTCGAAGTTCCCGCGCCAGACGACCGCACCGGGATGCCGGAGCAATAAGAGTTGCGCCTGCGAAATACAAGTATATCGATCGGTCAGCGGTACCATAGGATGTGCGCTTCTTCGAGCGGAATGCGCACGTCGGGATGCCATGCGATGATGCGCGGCGTGTAGTCAGAGGCCGGCCGCGACGCCGGGACCTCCACGCTATAAAGGTAGCCTTTTACCGGCCCGGTGAGCTGGCTCGTGCGAAGCATTTCGAATCGGCCGGGAGGATTATCGCCCGATGGCTCCGAGTAAATTTCGACGCGCACCGCTTCGGCGTCCAGTTCACCAAGGTAAACCTGCAAATGGAATGAGTGCTTCTCAGGGGAACTCTCGATGCGCAATTCGCCGAAGTGCACGCTTGCCCAGTGCTGCGCGATAGTTTGTTGCCATCGATGAAGCGAGACGCCGGCGGCTCCGTTATCGCGGGCTCGGTGGCGAAGGGCGGCGGCTGCTGGAAGGTAGTAATTCTCCGTGTATTCGCGCACCGTCCGGTTGGCTGAAAAGCGCGGCGTCAGGCGCGCCATACTCTCGCGCATTCGCGCCGTCCATCCGGCAGCGATTCCATTCTCGCCGCGATTATAGAATGCAGGAACGACCTCCTTCTCGAGGATTTCATACAACGACTGCGCCTCGGCAGCGTCCCAGGCGGGATCCTCACCGTGCTCCTGACCGTTACCCAAAGCCCAACCGACCTCGGGCGAATAGGCCTCTGCCCACCAGCCGTCGAGCTCCGACAGGTTGAGACCGCCATTGACCAGCACCTTCATCCCGCTCGTGCCGCACGCTTCCCAGGGGCGCCGCGGAGTGTTGATCCATACGTCGGCGCCCTGCACCAGGCGCTCGGCCAGCACCAAATCGTAGTCGCTGAGAAAGACCGCGTGGCGCCGCACTTCCGGGCGCTGGACAAAACGAACCCACGCCTGCACCATCGCCTGGCCCGGATGGTCATCGGGATGGGCTTTGCCCGCGATTACCAACTGAACGGGACGCTTGGGGTCGGTCAGAATGCGGACCAGACGCTCGGGATCGTGCAGCAGCAGATTGGGCCGCTTGTAAGATGTAAAACGGCGCGCGAAGCCGAGCGTCAGAGTATTCGGATCGAATATGGTCTGTGCGGCTTCGGGGTTTCCGCCGCGGGTGGCGAACGCGACCGCAAGCCGCTCGCGCACGAAGCGGACCAGTTCGAGCCGGTTGCGCGCGCGCAGCTCCCAGAGCGCCTCATCCGAGACCCGGCGAATGTCGTCTCCGACGGTTTCCATCACGCCGCGCCAGCGCTCCCTGCCGCAGGCATTTGTCCATAGGGCGTCCGCCGCCGCCGAGTCCCAGCTCGGAGTATGCACTCCATTAGTAACATGCCCGACAGGCACTTCCGATTCCGACCAGCCGGCGAAGAGCGGCGCGAAGAGCCGCCGGCTCACCGCGCCATGCAGCCGGCTTACTCCATTGATTGCTCCACTGCCGCGAATAGCCAGATAGGCCATGTTGAACGGCTCATTCGGATCGCCGGGATGCAGGCGGCCGAGCGCGAGCAGACCCGGCAGGTCGAGGCGGCACCGCTCTTGCGCGTAGCGGGCCACGTAATCGGCGATGAGGCTTGGAGCGAACCGATCGAACCCTGCTTCAACCGGGGTATGAGTAGTAAAGAGGTTGCCGGCGCGCGTTACCGCCAATGCGGCGTCGAAAGGCTGCCCGAAGTCTTCCATGAAGCTTCCTGCGCGCTCCAGAACAGCGAAGGCGGCGTGCCCCTCGTTCATGTGGCAGACCTCGGCTTGGATCCCGAGGGCGCGCAGGAGCCGCCAGCCGCCGATCCCGAGCACCAGTTCCTGAGCTAGTCGCAACTCGGCGCCGCCCCCGTAAAGTTCGCTGGTAATACCGCGATAGGCTGGCGCATTTGCGGGGTCGTTGCTATCGAGCAGATAGAGTTTCAGCCGGCCGACCTGCGCTTGCCAGGCGCGCAGCCACAGCTTTTGGCCAGGCAGGCCGACGCTGAGGCGCAACCATTCGCCTTCCTTATCTCGCACTGCAGTCACCGGCATCTGGCCGGGATCGTTGTATGGGTATAAGGCGCGCTGGCTACCGTCGGCGTCTATAATCTGGCGGAAATAGCCTTGCTGATAGAGAAGGCCGACAGCGACAATGGGAACGCCGAGGTCGGCGGCGGCCTTGAGCTGATCTCCAGCGACATTACCCAGTCCGCCCGAATAGATAGGGAGCGCTTCGCTGAGGCCGAACTCCATACTGAAGTAGGCGACGCAGGTCAGCGGCGCGCCGGCGTGCGCATGCTGAAACCAGGCAGGACTTTTCAGGTATCGCTCGTCCTCTTCGGCGAGTTCCTGGACCTGCTTGCGGAAGTCGGGGTCGCCGTGCAGCGCTGCGATTTTGGCCCGGGAGGCCGTCTGCAGAACCACCCACGGATTATGGGTGAGCGCCCACAGCTCCGGCTCGATCCGGCTCCATATCGGGTCGGTTCTATGGTCCCAGCAGTGTCTGAGGTCCAGCGCCAAATCGGCGAGGGATCCAAGATCATCGGGCGGTGACTGAGACAATAGATGATCTAGCTCTGCCATTTTTCTTTATTTCGACGCGTTGCCAAAGATGGTGCGGCGGGTGTGCCGAGCGATCATCAGGTCCTCGTTGGCCGGGATCACGCGGACGACGCATCGGCTTCCGGACGAACTAATCACATCACAATGACTATCGTTCAGCCGGTCATCCAGTTCGATTCCCAGGTATTCAAGCCCGCGGCATATCTCGCGCCTGACCGGCGCGGCGCGCTCCCCGATGCCCGCGGTAAAAACCAGCAAATCGAGGCCGCCGAGCGCGGCGGCGAGCGCGCCGACGCATTTGCGCGCCTGGTAACAGAACATTTCGACGGCCAGCGCGGCATCAGGATTCGACGTCCTCGTTTCAAGCAGCATTCTCATGTCCGAACTGACCTGCGAAACACCGAGCAGGCCGGACTGATGATTCACGAGTTGCTCCAGGCGCGAGCCATCATAATTCTTTTCCCTGGCCAGATAGATGAGAATGCCCGGATCCAGGTCGCCGCTTCGCGTGCCCATCATGAATCCGCCCGCCGGCGTGAATCCCATCGTCGTATCGATCGCGCGCCGGCCGCGTACGGCCGCCATGCTCGCTCCGTTGCCGAGGTGCGCGATGATGATGCGGTCGGGCGCGCCGGCGCCGAGAGTTTGCATTATGTATTCGTACGAGATGCCGTGAAAGCCGTAGCGCAGTATGCCCTCGTCCCACAAGGTGCGCGGCAGGGCGAATCGCCGCGCCATCTCGGGCATCTGCCGGTGAAAGTAAGTATCGAAGCAGGCAACCTGCGGGAGGCCGGGAAATCGCGAAACCGCGATCTCGACTCCTTGCATCTCATCGGGAATATGCAGCGGCGCGAACGCGATCAGGCTGCTCAGTTCCTGCCTCAGTGGGTCAGTGATGCGCTCCGGGGCAAAGTGATTCGGCCCGCCGTGAACGAAACGATGGCCGATGGCGTCGGGCCGGGGGAGGCGCTGGCGATCGATTTCGTCGAACAAGCCGCGCATCGCGGCTTCGGGCCTCGGAAAGTGGCGCTCGCCGTCGCAAAGAAGGCGGTCCCGCCCGTCGCGAAGCCACAATCGTCCCGCATCAAGGCCGATTCCCTCGGCCGCCCCCGTGGCGAGCAGCTCCTCGCCGCCCGGCCCGAACCGGAAGAGCGCGACCTTGCGGGAGGAGGAACCGCTGTTGAGGCACAGTACGACGGGGGCGATGTTCAAGTCCGGCACCGGCGTTCCTCAGTATGGCCATTTCCATTCATTGAACTCGGGCCTGTCTTCGCCATGCTCGAATGCGTAATCCAGATTTTCGCAGATCTGGTTCTTTAGCCAATCCTTCACGTGCGCGCCGATGACCTGCAACCGGGGCACGCGATCGATCACGTCGATCGCGAGGTTGAAGCGATCGGTCTGATTACCAATCGCGAGCTGAAGCGGAGTATTGATACTTCCGAATTCCTTGTAGCCGCGCACGTGCAGGTTGGCGTGATTGGTTCGCCGGTACGCGAGCTTGTGAATCAACCAGGGATAGCCGTGAAAGTTGAAAATGATCGGCTTGTCGGTCGTGAACAGGCTGTCGAAGTCGCGGGAACTCAGACCGTGCGGGTGCTCCGTGTCGGGCTGCATCGTGAACAGGTCAACCACGTTGACGAAGCGGATTTTCAGATCGGGAAACTTCTCGCGCAGGATCGCCTGTGCCGCCAGCGCCTCGATTGTCGCCACGTCGCCCGCGCTCGCCATCACAACGTCGGGTTCGCAGCCCTGATCGTTGCTGGCCCACGGCCACAATCCGATTCCCTTGGCGCAATGTTCGATCGCCGACTCGATATCGAGAAACTGCAGATGCGGCTGCTTGTCGGCCACGATGACGTTGATGTAGCCAGTGCTTCGCAGGCAATGATCCGCGACCGCGAGCAGGCAGTTGGCATCGGGCGGGAGATAGATGCGGGTTACGCTCGGGCTCTTGTTGGTGACCACATCGATGAAGCCCGGGTCCTGATGAGTGAAGCCGTTGTGATCCTGGCGCCATACCGTCGAGCTGATCAGGATATTGAGCGATGAGACCGGCGCGCGCCAGGACACGTCTCCCCTGGCCTTCTCCAGCCACTTGGCGTGCTGGTTCACCATCGAATCGACGACGTGCGCGAACGCCTCGTAGGTGTTGAAGAGTACGTGACGCCCGGTGAGAACATAGCCTTCCATCCAGCCCTCGAGCGTATGCTCGCTGAGCATCTCCATCACGCGCCCGTCGGGGGCAAGCTCGCCGCCGTCGGCATCTTCGGGGCGCTCTGCGGCGAGCCAGGTTTTCTTGGTCGCTTCGTAGATCGCCTGGAGACGATTGGATGCGGTTTCATCGGGGCCGAATACGCGGAAGTTGCGCATGTTGTTGCGCATCACGTCGCGTAGAAACTCGCCCAGTATGTAAGTGCTCTGCGACTCGGCCCGCCCCGGCCTGGCGACTTCAACCGCGTAGGCGCGGAAATCCGGCATTCGCAGCGGCTCGCGCACCAGGCCGCCGTTGGCGTGAGGATTCGCGCTGATCCGCCGGTTTCCTTCCGGCGCGAGCGCTCGCAACTCCGCAATCAGCGCGCCCGTCGAGTCAAAGAGTTCGTGCGGACGATAGCTCAGCATCCACTGCTCGAGCAGCTTGAGATGCGCCGGATTGGAGGCGACGTCCGCTATCGGCACCTGATGCGCGCGCCAATACCCCTCCAGGTGATGGCCGTCCATCATCGCGGGCGCGGTCCAGCCTTTGGGCGTGCGCAGGATGATCATCGGCCAGCGCGGGCGGCGCGCAAGACCGCTGCGGCGCGCCTCCTCCTGAATCGATTTGATCTCGGTCACACATCGCTCCAGCGTCTCGGCCATCTGACGATGCATCAGCGGAGGATCGTCGCCGGCGACGAGGTAAGGCTCGTAGCCATATCCGATGAAGAGGCTCTTGAGTTCGTCGTCCGGTATCCGCGCGAGCAGCGTTGGGTTGGCGATTTTATAGCCGTTAAGATGGACAATCGGCAGAACCGCGCCGTCACGAATCGGGTTGAGAAATTTGTTCGAGTGCCACGAGGTCGCAAGCGGACCCGTCTCCGCCTCCCCATCGCCGACGACGCAGGCAACGATCAGATCGGGATTGTCGAACGCGGCGCCAAAAGCGTGAGAAAGGCTGTAGCCGAGTTCGCCGCCCTCGTGGATCGAACCCGGCGTCTCGGGAGTGCAATGGCTGCCCACGCCGCCGGGGAACGAGAACAGCCTGAAGAATTTCTTCATCCCATCCACGTCGCGGCTGCGATCGGGATAGACCTCGGAATAGGTCCCTTCCAGATAGGCGTTGGCGAGCACGGCCGGCGCGCCGTGGCCGGGACCGGAGACGTAAAGCACGTTGAGGCCGTATTTCCTGATGAGCCGGTTCAGATGCACCCATACGAAGCTCTGGCCAGGGTCGGATCCCCAATGGCCCAGGAGGCGTCGCTTGATGTGTTCAGGCTTGAGCGGTTCCCGCAGCAGCGGATTGTCAGTCAGGTAGATCATCCCGACGCACAGGTAGTTGCAGGCCCGCCAGTAGGCGTCGATCGATTCTATTTCCGTGGCCGTAAGATCGCTCGCCATTTTCTTGCCCTCTTCTGTTTTCAAGCCGTCTGGCAGATAGGTAGTGGCTCACTTTGAGGTAGCTCGATGCATGAAGCTTATCGCCGTCATTTTACGCGCGTGCTTCGGTCGGATGACAGAAGCCGGCATTGCACGAGCGATGCCGCAAACCCATAAGGACGGTCGAGTGGCGGCTTACGTTCCACATAGCTCTGGTGCGGCGATCATGCGCTGCAAAAGGTGGACCGCGCGAACAATTACTCCCAAACCGCGGCAGCTTGATGCCGGCTTAGCTCCCGGATTAGAGATCAAGCATCCGCAACTCTTGGGAATCGAGCCGGGCCGTCCGCTGGACGGCGCTCCAATCGCAGACCTGAGATAAACCGGCTACGATATGGGGCCCGGCTGCGGAGAAATGATCCGCGACATGCGCTAGCCCGCGCTTTGGGCAAGAGGAAGCAACATGGCAGTCAGGATCGAGACTCCCGAAGGGCGCGACGACCTCATCGAATTCGTCCTCTTCCACGACAGCGTTTACGAGTATCGGAGCGCGCGATTTCCGGCCAATCTCGTCGTGCAATTGCCGTTTCTGCTCGGCGAAGGGGCTTCATTGCAGGGCCGCAAGCTGCGCGCGTTCATCGCCCGCGACGGCGGCAAAATCCTGGCTCGCGCCCTTGCGGTGTGGGATGAACGCTACAATCGCTATTGGAACGAGCGCCTGGGCCATCTCACGATGTTCGAGGCGATGCCCGGCACGCGCGAGGCGGTCAAGCAGATGATCGATGCGGCCTGCGAGTGGCTAAGACAGCAGGGCGCCGAGGCGGCTCGTTCGAGCTACTACTTCCCCACCATGGACGTGTCATACGTAATCGATGAGTACGAGGCGCTGCCGCCGATACTCCTGCGGCAGAATCCGCCTTACTATCACGCGCTGCTCAAGGACGCCGGCTTCGAGACCGAGAAGGGGCTCGTCGATTACAAGATCGAGGTCACGCCGCAGTTGATCGCGCGATACGAGAGCGCGCTCGAAGCCGGGCGGCGCGCAGGGTTCGCGATCGTCCCGCTCAAGGACGTGCCGGCCGCCCGCCGCGTCAAAGAATTCACAGCTACCAACAACGAGGCTTTCAAGCGCCATTGGGGCTACATAATGGCCACCAAGGAGGAGAACGCCGAGTTGTTCGAGATCCTCGCTCCCGGCGGAGCGCTCGAAACCTCGGTGCTCGCCTATCGCGGCGATGATCCCGTGGGCGCGCTGCTCGTCGTGCCCGACATGAGTTCAGGCGCCACGCTCAGCGCCGGCCGCGAACTCAAGGATTCGGAAAAACTCAACATGCTCGGCATCGGGGTGCTCGAGCGGGCGCGCGGCCAAGGGGTGAACCTCGCGATGGCGTCGTATGCGTACCTGGAGCTGATCCGGCGCGGCGCCAAGTACCTGAGCTACACGCTGGTGCTGGACGACAACTGGCCATCGCGGCGCACTGCGGTGAAACTCGGCGCCAGCGTCTGCGCCAACTACCTGGTTTACCGGCGTAACTTCCGCGTTTGAGCTTACGGGCAAGGGGATCGGCGTTGAGAAACTAATTCTCTGTGCCAATGCCCTCCTCTTATCTCCCTGAACGGGAGTTGCCTCCGTTTCGGCCTCCAGCAGGCGACCGAATCTCATCCGACTCGTTTTATCTCCCGACTCGTCTTATGATGAAGGCACGTGGCGAGAGGGGTCGGGCGGTATAAGGACCATCGATCGAAAAGACTGTGCATCCGATTGCTACAAGCGGTGCAGCTCATGTTGCACTCGTGTCACGGGCGTCGCAGGCACGAATTTCGCTCCCTAGGGGCCGGTGCCGTTGCATCGTCGAAATTTAGCCGTCTCAAGCGCGATCCTGGTCGTACTCGCCGCCGCGGCGGTTGCCGGCTACCTCTGGATGTGGCCGAAACCGGCCGCAAACACGCTGGTAGTCTCGGGCAACATCGAGGCGCACGAAAGCGTGCTCAGCTTCAAGACCGTTCAATCGCGGATCGTCGAGCTGCCATTTGACGAGGGTCAGTGGGTGAAGGCCGGCACTCTGCTGGCGCGCCTCGAGGACCACGACTACCGCCAGCAGGTCGCCGTTGATGAAGCCGCCCTGCTGGTCCAGCAACGCCAATTCACTCTTGCGCTGCGCAACCTGGAAGCGGCCAAACGCACGGTCACGAGCGACCAGGCAGACCTCTGGGAAAAGACCATCGACTACCAGCGCGATCAGGAGCTTTGGAAGAACGCCGTCATCCCGACTCAGATCCGCGACCTCGCCGAAACCGCGCTGAAGCAATCGAACGCGGCCCTTCTGCGCGACCAGGCTCTTCAAGCCGCGGCCGAAGAGAATGTCACCGTCGTGCAGGCCAGCGTCAAAAACGCCGAGGAAAGCCTGAAACTCGCCAAAATCATTCTCGGATACACAACCCTCTACGCTCCTTTTTCAGGCGTAATTCTGGTGCGAAATGCGGAGTTGGGCGAAGACATGCAGCCCGGGACGCCGGTGTTTACCCTGGCCGACCTCGACCACGTCTGGCTGCGCGCATACATCAACGAGACCGATATCGGCCGCGTTCGCTTCGGGCAGGCCGCTTTGATCACGACCGACAGCTACCCGGGGCAGAAGTACGTCGGCCGCATCTCGATGATCTCGCAGAATGCCGAATTCACGCCCAAGAGCGTCGAGACCCACGCCGAGCGCGTCACGCTGGTGTACCGGATCAGGATCGACGTCGAGAACCAGAGCCACGAACTCAAGCCCGGAATGCCCGCCGACGCCGCTATCGAGCTGAGCCCGCCGGGATCGCGATGAGCGACGAAATCGTCCTCGTCAGCGGCTTGACGAAACGCTTCGATAAAGTGAGCGCGGTGGACAATTTGAGCTTCACCGCGCAGAAGGGCGAAATCCTTGGCCTGGTGGGTCCCGATGGTGCGGGGAAAACCACTACGCTGCGCATTCTCGCGGGAGTCCTTGCCGCCGACGGCGGCTCCGCCCTTCTCGCCGGGCAGGATGTGCTAGCCGATCCCGAATCGGTGAAGAGCCGCATCAGCTACATGCCTCAGCATTTCGGCCTCTACGAGGACCTTACCGTTGCCGAGAACATCCGCTTTTACGCCGACATCTTCGAGGTGAGCCGCGCCGAGCGCGAGCAGCGCGAACAGCAGTTGCTCGCAGCCTGCGGCATGAGTCCGTTTCGCGACCGGCTGGCGGGCCAGCTCTCCGGCGGCATGAAACGCAAGCTTGGCATCGCCTGCGCCCTGATCCATACGCCGCAACTGCTGCTGCTCGATGAGCCTACTACGGGAGTTGATCCGGTCTCGCGCCGCGAGCTGTGGAGCATCCTCTATTCGCTCGTCTTCGAGAATGTGACCGTGCTGGTCTCGACCGCTTATCTCGACGAGGCGGAGCGATGCCATCGGCTGCTGCTGATGCATCAGGGCCGCCGCATGTTCTTCGGCACCCCGGATGAGCTTAAAGAGATGCTGCCCGGCGCGGTCCTGTCGGTGAGTTCGGCGGATCCGCAGACGCTCCAGGCTGCGGCCGCTGGCGAGGAGGGGGTTTTGAGCGCGACGGCGATGGGCGACGCGCTCCATGTGGTGGTCGATGATGTCGACCGGCGCGCCGCGCAGTTGCGCGCCAGGTTCGAGCGCGATCGACTCCCTTTCGGCGACCTGCGCCGCATCCCGGCGAGCGTCGAGGACGTCTTCGTCTATGCGATCTCGCAGCAGGCGGCAAAGGGCTCGTGATCGATGAACGAGCTGCCATCAATCCTGGTCGACAAGCTGGTCAAGCGGTTCGGCACGTTCACCGCGGTCGACCGAGTGAGCTTCCAAATCCGATCGGGCGAGATTTTCGGCCTGCTTGGGCCTAACGGCTCGGGAAAATCCACCACCATACGGATGCTCTGCGGCCTGCTCACTCCGAGCGCGGGCCGCGCGACCGTTGCCGGATTCGACGTAGCGCGCCACGCGGAAGAGACTCGCCAGCACATCGGCTACATGTCGCAGAAGTTCTCGCTGTACAACGACTTGACCGCGATCGAGAACCTGCAATTCTTCGGCGGCCTCTACGGGGTTAAGGGATCGATGCTCGCCGAACGGATCGCGTGGGCGGTAAGGATGGCTGGCCTGGCGGGCAGCGAGCAGTTGCTGACCGGGGAGCTTTCAGGCGGCTGGAAGCAACGGCTCGCTCTGGGATGCGCGGTGCTGCACCGCCCGAAGGTGCTCTTCCTTGACGAACCCACCGCCGGAGTCGATCCGCTCTCGCGCCGCCAGTTCTGGGACCTCATTCACGAGATGTCGCGACAAAACGTCACGATCCTGGTCACCACGCATTACATGGACGAGGCGGAATACTGCAACCGGCTGGCTCTCATAGAACAGGGCCGGATCGTCGCGATGGGAACCCCAAGCGAGATCAAGCAAACCGCGACGCGAGGCGATCTGTTGCTGGTCGAGTGCAGCCCGCTCGGTGGAGCGCTGGCCGCGATCAAGCAGGCGCCCGGAGTGATCGAGGCTTCGGTGTTCGGCGCCGCCCTGCACGTGGTAGTCGAAACCGGCCGGCAGCCCCTTACCGAACTGCCGGCCTTTTTGGCGGCGCACGAAATCAAGCTGGACCGAATCGAGCGCATAAGCCCGTCGCTCGAGGATGCCTTCGTCTCGCTGACGGGAGGGCGCAGCCTGGGTAGCGAGGCCCCCCGATGAATCTGCGGCGCACCATCGCGATGAGCCGCAAGGAATTCATTCAGGTGCGCCGCGATCCGCGCAGCCTCGTAATCGCGCTGTTCCTCCCTCTGATTCAGATCCTGATGCTCGGTTACGGGGCGCGGCTCGATGCCAACCACATACCGGTCTACGTCTTCGACCAGGAGGGCAGCCAGGACAGCCAGGCGCTGCTCAAGGGGTTTCAAGCCTCGCAATACTTCGATGTCGTCAAGGTCGTTAATAACTATGGCGACCTCGTGAGAGCCATCGATGCCGACCAGTGCAAACTGGGTATTGTAATTCCCTGGGACTTCTCCAAGCGTCTCGACGACGCGGGGCGGACCGAGGTCCAGGCGCTGCTCGATGGCACCGATGACAACAGTGCGCAGCTCGCGGAGGGTTACGCCGAGGCGGTGGTGGGAACCTATCAAAGGCAGGTGCAGCTCGATTGGTTCGCCCGCCGCGGTCTTTCGCAGCAGGCGATGGTCCCGCTCAGCGTCGACTATCGCACCTGGTTCAATGAGGATCTGGAAAGCAAGGATTTCATCATTCCGGGGGCCGTCGCACTCGTGATGGCGTTGACAGGCGCGCTGCTTTCATCGCTTACGATCGCGCGCGAGTGGGAACGCGGCACTATGGAGCAGCTCATCGCCACGCCGATCACCGCGCTGGAAATTATGGCCGGCAAGCTCGGTCCCTACCTGCTCATCGGATTGGCCGATGCCGCGTTCAGCGCAGTTTTTGCAGTCGGCTGGTTTGGCGTGCCGTTCCGGGGCGGGCGGGTGGCCTTCTTCTTCGTCACCACGCTGTTTCTGATCGTGGTTCTCGGGATCGGCTACATCATCTCCGTCACGACCCGCAGCCAGCTCGGCGCAAGCCAGTACGCACTGTTGGTCACCCTGCTGCCCACCACGATGCTGTCGGGATTCGCTTTCCCGATCGATCAGATGCCGGCAACGATCAGAGCAATCACCTACGTGGTTTATAGCCGTTACTATGTGAGCGCACTGAAGCGCATTTTCCTGGGCGGAGCCGGTATCCCCGATCTGGCCCCGCAGATCATAGCAATGACTGTCTACGCGGTGGTCATCGGCTATTTCGCCACCCGCGCATTCCGCAAGCAGTTGCAATAGCAGGATGTTGAGAAAAGCCAAATCCGCGCAGTTCGACCGTCCTGCGGTCTCAACATCCTGCGTAAAACCTGGCTTCTGTCCTTTATCTTCTCCCCCGGTCTTTTCCGGGGGAGATAAGAAAGGGAGAGCAGGCTGTGATTTATCATCAGCTTGCTAGTGCATTACCATGTTCGACCGCATCTGGCGCATAATCATCAAGGAGTTTCTCCAGCTCAGACGCGACAAGTATGCGCGCTTTCAGTTGCTGGTGCCGCCGATCGCCCAGATGCTCATTTTCGGCTATGCGGCCACATTCGAGGTTAACCACATGGAGATCGCCGTGATCGATTTCGATCACAGCCAGGAAAGCCGCGACCTGCTGAGCCGGTTCACCTTCACGGGCCGGTTCGATGCGGTGAAGGTCCTCCGCAACGAGCGGGAGTTGAAGGCGCTCGTGGGACGCAGCGACATTCCGATGGTGCTCGAGGTCGAGCCCGGCTTCGCGGAGCTGCTGCGCAAGGGACAGACCGCGCATTTGCAGGTGATCGTGGACGGAACCAACTCCAATACCGCGCTGATCGCAGTCGGATACGTCAATCAAATTGCCAACCGGTTTGCCGAGGACTATGCGCGCGATCGGCTCAATCAGATCATGCCCGCGATGGCGGCGGTCGTGCCGCAGATCGACCTTGAACAGCGCCCCTGGTACAACCCCGACCTCAACAGCCAATGGTTTTTCGTCCCCGGTCTCATCGGCAGCATCACGCTCGTTATGGTGGTGACCCTGACCTCGTTTGCGATCGTTCGCGAGCGCGAAATCGGGACGCTCGAACAGGTCATGGTCACGCCGATCAGGCCCATCGAATTGATCCTCGGCAAGACCATCCCGTTTTTCCTGGTCGGGCTCGGCGACGCGGCGCTGGTCGCAGTCGCCGGTACCCTCTGGTTTCAAGTGCCGTTTCGCGGAGACCCGCTGGTGCTGCTCTTCGGACTCGTTCTCTTCCTTTTGAGCACGCTCGGTGTCGGGCTGCTGATCTCGACGCTTTCCTCGACCCAGCAGCAGGCCCTGGCTTCCAGCTTCTTCTTTCTGAACCCCGCGTTTACCTTGTCAGGCTTCTCCTTTCCGATCACCAGCATGCCCCGGGCGATGCAGATAATCACCTATGCCGACCCGCTGCGGTATTTTCTGGTGATACTGCGAGGCACCTTCCTCAAAGGCGTCGGGCTGGCGGTCCTGTGGCCCCAGTTTCTGGCGCTCGCCGTGCTGACCTTGATTCTGCTGGTCGTCAGCGTCGCGCGCTTCCGCAAATCGGTGGACTAGTTGGCTATTGGCCCCAAAGGCGAGCGAATCTAATTACTCAGTCCGGCGAAGCGAAGCAGGGCAGCTTGCGCATCGTAGTGTAGCTATACACTCGATCGTTCCAGCGGAACGTGCCTACGCTCGGCCCGAAATCGACGGCAAATATCAAAAGTTGATTGCGCTCGACTTCATCATGCGCCTCGGCGGGCGCATAGGCCAAATAGGTACTGCCGCCGGCGGATAGGGCACCCTCGATCGGAGGGCGGAAATCCATCTTGGAAAGATTAGTTGCAGCGATCCATCCGTCCGCGTTCGCATTGTTGTCGCGTACGGCTACCCACTGCCGCGCGCCGGCGGTTCCGCCCAGCCCCACCTCGCGATACTGAATCGATCCCGAGGTGGCGGAGTTGAACTCGATTATTGGCGGCGCCTGGAGCTGGAGATCAGCGCAGGTCTTGTCCGCCTTCGGGATCTCCTGTTTCTCTGCCTCTTCCTCCGCGGCCGCCTGCTCCTCGGCTTCCTGCTCTTCGGCCCGCGGATCGGTCGTGCTGCCGCCTCCAAACAACCTCGCCGCCCCGTTGCCCAGCATCGAGAGCGCCTGCAGGCCGGCCGGCGCCAGCTCGAGAGCAGGCAACCAGCATCCGCCCAACGCCACCGGCATCGCGAGCGCGCCGCACGCCAGAGCCACCGGCATCAGCCGGGAATTTGTACTAATGCGACGGATTTGAACCTCGACTCCGCGCCACCTCTGTCCGCACATTCGACGGCCTGGACTGTCGCTCCATGGCTGATCGGGCGCCCTCTTGAAAATTACTCCTTAAGCCGCCTGCTAGTATGATTCCGGGTGCGGACCGCGCCGTCAAGGCGGGGGGGCGCGCGTTCCAAGTCCCGGCGGGACGAGGCTCTGCCTCGCCGGGGCCCGCGCCCGGCGGGAATCGCATGTCAATTATTCACGCGATGCCCCCGCGCGGATCGGCTGATTGAATTGAAAGCGGGCGATGCGGGCGCGCCGGTCAGCCCTGCGCGCCCCGCGCGTCACACTCCCTTGAACTGAGGCTTGCGTTTCTCGACGAATGCGCGGGCGGCCTCGCGATGGTCCTCGGTGTTGAACGTCACCATCTCGTAGGCGAGCGATGCATCCAGAATCAGGTTCACCTGCGACTTCAGCCACTTGTTGACCGAGAGCTTGGTGAAGCGAATCGCCCAGGTCGGGCCATCGGCCAGCTCGCGCGCGATCTCGCGCGCCTTGCCGAGGACCTCCTCGGGCGCAACCGCGTAATTCACCAGCCCGATTCGCGCCGCCTCGGCGCCGTTGATGAACGTGGCGCGCATGAGGAACTCCTTGGCGCGCGCAGGGCCGATGAGCAGCGGCCAGATGACCGCGCCGCCATCGCCGGCGACTATGCCGACCTTGACGTGCGTGTCTCCGAACCGCGCCTTCTCGTTGGCGACGATGACGTCGCACAGGAGCGCGAGCGTCGCGCCCAGCCCGACCGCATCGCCGTTGATCGCACCGACGATCGGCTGCTCGACCTCGAGCATGTTCTGGATGATGCGCCGGCCCTGCGCCGGCGTGACGAGCGCGTAGCGCCGGCTGTCGCCGGTGTCCTGGCGCGACGACATGCCTTTCACGTCGCCGCCCGCGCAGAAAGCGCGGCCCGCTCCGGTGAACACGATCGCATTGATGCCGGCATCGTCGGCGAGATCGAGCCAGATGCGCTCGAGTTCGGCGTGGAGCACGGGATTGACCGCGTTGAGCGAATCCGGGCGATTGAGCGTGACCGTGGCGAGCTTGTCTTCCTTCTCAACCTTGATGAATTGATAGCGGCTGTAATCGGACATGGCGCGCACCTCCTCGTAGGGGGCTTCACCCTAGCGCGCTCGCGCGAAAAGGAAAAACAATCGCTGCGATCGCGAAATCCGCGGGATCGCAAGCTGTTTCGCTTTTAGAAATCCATCGATGGAGATAGGGTGATTTTTCGCGCGGACGATTGAGCCGGCCTCGGGCGCTGATTCAAGCGGAGAGAGAAGACATGCTATCGATTCGGACTTCGATTTTGCATCTCGCGATCCTCTTGCTCGTAGCGCCGCTGATGGCTCTGGGAGCGGACGGCGGTGGTGCGACGACGCCGCTTGAAATCCCGGGAGGGGGCGGCGTGATCGGTCTTGATGACATCGGATTCGCGCGCTCCCTGCACAGGGTATTGGTGCCTGCGGGACGCACCGGCAACCTGGACCTGATCGATCCCGACACGATGACAGTCACGTCGATCGGCGGCTTTTCGACCGCGCCGGCGAAGGGTGGCGGTCTAGGGCAGGGAATCACCTCCGCCGACGAAGGCGGCGGGTTTCTCTTCGCGATCGATCGCACTGCAAAACGGCTCGACGTCATCGATCCGAAGACCCGCTCGATCGCCGCGTGGGCGCCGCTCGCCTCTGGGCCCGACTATGTCCGCTTCTCCGCCTTGACCAGCGAAGTCTGGGTGACCGAACCTCACGAACAGAGAATCGAGGTCTTCTCGCTTTCCAAGGGCAGCGCGCCGAAGCCGTCGCACGCCGCTTTCATAGAATTGCCGGCCGGGCCGGAAGCTCTGTTGATCGATAATGCGCGCGGCCGCGCGTACACAAACCTGCGGACCGATACCACGCTCGCGATCGATTTGAAGAGCCGCAAGATCGCAGCGCGCTGGAAGAATGCGTGCGCCGGCTCGAACGGGCTCGCATCCGATGCGCTGCGCGGCTTCCTGTTTGTGGGCTGCCGGGAAGGAAAGTTGAGCGTGCTGGCCATGGATAGCGGCAAACAACTGGGGTCCGCATCATCCGGGGCGGGCGTGGATATCGTCGCCTACAATCCCAGGCTCGCGCACGTCTATTTGCCCGGCGCCGCGAGCGCCACGATGGCGGTCGTCGGAATCGCGGGAAACGGGACCCCTGCCGTGCTGGGAGTGGTCGCGACCGCGAAATATGCGCATTGCGTCGCTGCCGATGATAAAGACCGAGCGTACGTATGCGACCCGGCGGCGGGCAGGATTTTGGTCTATGCGGACAAATTTCCCGCATCTCGATAGCAGCGTGTCGCGAAGGTAAGCGGGCGAAGCCGCGGGATTTGCGGTCCCTCGGCGCCGCGCCGGCTCCCCGATTCGGATGGCGGTTTCGCGGCTCAATTGAAACAATGTCCCGGCTTCGATAAGCAATCGGAGCACTCCGACTCCGATGGCGAATCAAACCGGCCTATGGTTTCCTCGTAGCGCGACCGCCGACGGCAGACGCCTGCTGGCGACCCGCGCGCTTCGCGGATTTGCCGACGGAGCGGTCAGCATCCTGCTCCCGCGCTATCTCACCGGAATCGGGTTCTCGCCCTCGCAGTTTGGCGCGATCGTTTTCGGCACCTTGTTCGGGTCGGCCGCCTTGACGCTGGCGGTCGGCCTCATCACTCATCGCCTGGGCCGGCGCAGGGTCCTTCTCGGCGCTTGCGCGCTGATGATGTGCACGGGGCTGGGGTTCGCGGCGCTGGGAAGTTTCTGGCCGCTGTTCGTGATTGCGGTGGTCGGGACGTACAACCCGTCGGCTGGCGACGTGAGCCTGTTTCTGCCGGTAGAGCAGGCCGCGCTCGCGGAGACGGTTGCGACGCGGGACTTGACCGCGATGTTCGCGGTGTACAACGTGGCCGGCGCACTGGCCGGCGCGCTGGGCGCACTGGCCAGCGGCGTGCCGATCGCGATGGCGAGCCGCCTGGGATGGAGCGTGCTCGGCGCCGCGCGTTCGGGCTTCTTCCTCTACTCGACGGTCTCGCTGATCGCCGCCGCGTTGTACCTTCCGCTGTCGCCGGCCGTCGAGGTGGAGCGCGGGGCGGCGCCTGCGGCGCCACTGGCCAAGTCGCGCGGCATCGTGCTGCGGCTTTCGGCTCTGTTCAGCCTCGATTCGCTCGGCGGCGGCTTCGTCGTGCAGTCGCTTCTCGCGCTGTGGCTGTTCAGGCGCTTCAACATGTCGGTGGAGCTGGTGGGCTCGTTTTTCTTCGGCGCGGGCCTGCTCGGAGCGCTCTCCCAGTTCGTTTCGTCCTCGCTCGCGGCGCGAATCGGACGGATCAATACGATGGTGTTTACCCATCTGCCGTCGAACATGTGCCTCATCCTTGCCGCCCTGATGCCCAACGCCCGGCTCGCGATCGTTTTCCTGCTGCTGCGTTTTTCGATGTCGCAGATGGATGTGCCGGCGCGCCAGTCCTTCGTGATGGCCGTCGTGCCGCCCGAGGAGCGCGCCGCGGCCGCGAGCGTGACCAACGTCCCGCGCAGCCTCGCCGCGGCTTTGGCGCCGCTTCCCGCGGGAGTGATGCTCAACTGCACCTCGTTCGGCTGGCCGCTGGTCTGCGCGGGCGTCCTCAAGACGATTTACGATTTTCTGCTGCTCGGCCAATTTCGATCGGTCCGCCCCTCCGACGAAGAACGCTAGCAGGATGTTGAAGAGCCCGACGCCCGCGGCATCTTCCGCCCGCCCGCATCTGGTATGCTGCGGGATCGCATTCCTGCGCAAATCGGCGCGATGCGGCTCTTGATCTGAAGACCCATGCCCGCACTTGCGCCAAGCCGCAGGAGGCGCGGATCGGCGGAGATGATCCGGCTTCATTACGCAAACCGGCTGGAAACCCTCGCGGCGCCGCTCGCGGATGCGGTCGCGGCCGCGCAACGCACCGATCCGCTGGCGAAGATCCCGATCATCGTTCCCAACCGCTCGATCGAGGAGTTCATAAAGTTCCACCTCGCCGAGCGGCTCGGAGTCGCCGCCAACCTGCGGTTTCCGTTTCTGAGAGCGTATCTCGCCGAGGTTGTGCAAAACGCCGACCCCGCGATCCGCGTGCTCGAAGCCGATCGGCTTCAACTGGTTCTTTTCAAAGTCCTCACGAGCGCCGAGCATCGCGCCGATCCCGAGTTGGCGCCGGTGCGCGATTACGCCGCCGGATCGCAGGACGAGGCCGATCGCGAGCCTCGGCTGTTTCAGTTGGCGGAGCGCATCGCGCGGCTCTTCCAGGAGTATTCAATCTCGCGCGAGGCGATGATCCGGCAGTGGCGCCACGGGCGGCAATTCACCAAGGCGCCGTACGACCAGACCGAACGATGGCAACGTCATTTGTGGCTTGCGGTGTTCGATGATTCCGGCGCGGTACGGCCTGAATGGACCGGCGGCAGCGATTGCCGCTGGATGCTGCTGCCGGAGGCGTTCAGCGCGGCTCGCACGGAGAACCTACGGCCGGTTCTGCCGCAGACTCTTCATGTCTTCGGCCTTCCCTCGCCTGCGCCCGCCTTCGTGCGTATCTTCGAGAGACTGGGCAAGCTGATCGAACTCGCGATCCACGCGGTCAACCCGTGCAAGGAGTTCTGGGAGGACGTCCAGGATTCGCGCGGCGCAATCGCGCGCGACGGATGGGCGCGGCGCGCCGATCGCGTCGGCGCGGCAATCGAGGAATCCGAGGACCCGTTCGCCCTGACGACGTCGAATGATCCGCCGGCGCTGAGGTTCTGGGGACGTCCCGGGCGCGAGCATATCCGCCTGCTCAACGAGCTGACCGAATGCGACTTCGATCCCCATTTCTCGGATCCTCTGGATGAGCACTCATCGCTGCTCGCCTCGCTCCAGCACGACATCCTGTTCCGCGCGCCTGCCAACTCATCCCATCGAGACTCGCGCGGCGACCCGGACGGCGATGCGATCCGCATGCTTGCCTGCCCGGGGATCCGGCGCGAGGTCGAAATCGTCGCGAACGAAATCTGGGCGCTCATCAAGCGCGATGACCAGGCCGCATCCGCCGCGCCGATTCGATTTCACGAGATTGCGGTGCTCATCCCGGACGCAGCCTGCGATTCTTATCTGCCGCACATCGAGACGGTCTTTGCCCGCCAGCACCAAATCCCAGTTGAACTCGTAAGCCGCAGTTACGCAAACGAGAGCCGCGTCGCGGAGGCGATCGAACTCCTCTTGCAGCTTCCGCGCGGACGTTTCACGCGCGAGGAGATGCTGCGCCTGCTCGGCCATCCCGCGATAACCGGCGATGATCCCGACCTCGACATCGAGCGCTGGAGTCAGTGGTGCGGCGAGTTGGGCGTCTTCTTCGGCGCCGGCGGATCGGACCTCGCCGGCACTTATCTTCCGCCCGATCTCTACAACTGGGACCAGGCGCTGACCCGTCTCGCGCTCGGCGTGTTCATGGCCGGCGAACAAAGCGGGGATATGCGCACGATGGATGCGGCCGGTGGCGGCGGGCTTGCGCCGCTCGAGGTCCGCCAGGATGAAGCGGCGGGTGCGGCGCGACTGATACGCACTGCGCGCGCGCTCATCGCGGATGCGCTCTCGATGCGCGGGGCGCGGCTCAGAATCGGCCAATGGTCGCGCCTGCTCGCCGCTCTGATCGGATCGTATCTGAAAGTTTCGGATGCCGATGACCAGCGGATTCGCGACCGCTGCATCGCCGAAATCGAGGCGATCGCCGAGCCGGGCCTCGACACCGCAGAGGTCCCTTACGCGATCGCATACGAAATCGCGATCGCGCGAATTTCCTCGCTCGGATCGCAGCAGGGACGCTTCACCGCACGCGGCGTCGCTGCCGGGTCGCTCGCGGCGCTCCAATCGATTCCCTTCAAAGCGATTTTCGTGCTCGGCCTCGGCGAGACGGTTTTCCCCGAGCGCGAACGCCGCGACCTCCTCGACCTCAGGCTCGAGCGCCCACGCCCGGGCGACGTCTCACCCGCCCAGCGCGATCGCTACCGGTTTCTCGACGCGCTGCTTGCCGCCCGCGAACGCCTGTACCTCTCTTACGTCGAGCGCGATGCGCAAACCGGCGACGAGCTCGAACCGTCGGCCGTCGTTCGCGAGTTGCAGGACATCCTGCGCTCGTACCTCGATGACAAGACGTTCGAGCGCATCACCGTGAAACATAAGTTGAGCCGCTATGACTTTGCTTACTTTCCCGACCTGCCTGTCGGCGGCGGCTCATCGCAGGCGCTCTTAAGCTTCGATCCCGACGCGCGCCGCGGCGCGCGCATGAGCGCGCTTCGGGCTGATCTCGAGCGTCATTGCGAGCGAGCGCCGCTGCCGGAGCGCGCTCGGCTGTGGGACGCGATGTCGGCCGAGGCGCGCGAAAAGCTCCGATCGAGCCTCGGCCGAATCGAGATTCCGGCGGCGGCGGGCGCGCGCGTGGACGTGCTCGAGGAAATCTCGCTCCCGCTCTCCGCGCTCAGGCGATTTCTCGAATGTCCGTTGCAGGGCGCGGCGCGGTACGCGCTCGGAATGCTCGATGACGACGAAATTCCCGAGGATGCCGAGGATGAGCCGCTTGCGCAATCGACGCTCGATCGGACGATGTTGCTCCGCCAGGCGTTCTGGGCTGCGCGCGGAAATCTCAAGCGGCTGAGCGACGAATACCAACGCATCTTCCGCATCGCACAGATGAAGGGGCTCGCGCCCGCAGGCCCGTTCGCAGACGCGGCCAGGACAGCAGATGACGGCGTCCTGACCGGGTGGATCGCGCAGGCGCGCACCGCCGGCGCGGCGGACCTCGGCGAGTGGCGGGAATTCCGGATCGGACACGCCGCCGAATATGAGACCGGCGACAAAATCACGATCGTTCCATACATCGATCTCGAAGTGCCGATCGACGATCCCGGCGGGAAGAAGAGGATGCGGCGCGTGAAGATCTACGGGTCGGCGGGAACGATCGCGCCCGATCTCGGCGCGGCGATTCAATGCGTCCTTCGCAAAGAGCCGAAAGATAGAGATTTCCTCGGCCCGGCTCTCAATGCGATCGCGCTTGCGGCTGCGGAACGCCGGGTCCCGAGCGAATTCCGCGCGATTGTGCTGGGAAGCTCGGATGCCGGGAAGCGAGGGCCGGCGCCGTGGCTAAGGACTTTCGCACCGCCGTCGCGCGACGCCGCACGCGAGTACCTTTCGGCGCTCGTCAAGGAAATGATGTCGGCCCGTCACGATTATTTTCTGCCTATCGAGGCGGTCGCGGCCGCAATCGAGGAGAAGGAGAGGCCGGAGGCGGTGCGCGATGCGGTAGGCGCCGTCGAGCAGGTGCGCGAGCTTAACCCCCCGTCGTGCAGCTCGGATTTCGGGCCGATTCGCAACGCGCGCAGTTTCGACCCTCCCGGCGAAAGCGAGATCAAAGACATCATCGACCGGCGCTACGGTCCGATCCTCGCGATTCTCAAGCCCGCTCCGCGCAAGGACGCGAAATGAGCCCCGTCCAGTATCGCCGCCCCGCGATCCTCGATGAAATCCCGCTCGACCGGCACGCCGTGATCGAAGCGAGCGCGGGGACCGGAAAGACTTTCACGATCGAGCACCTGCTGCTCGAAATTCTGGTTCGCGGGAATGCAACACTCGACCAGATACTCGCGGTTACATTCACCGAAAAAGCGACCGGAGAGCTGCGCGCGCGGATTCGCGCGACGCTCGAACGCGCGGTCGCGGGCGGGCTCGCCGATGATCCGGCGATTGGCAATTTGTGCTCCCTCAGCGAAGACAACTTGCAAACGCTGCACGCAGCTCTGCTGGAATTCGAACGCGCGCCGATTCACACGATTCACAGCTTCTGCCAGCGGATGCTCACCGAATTCGCATTCGAGAGCCGGGCGAGATTCGACGTCGAGGTGATCGACGGCCGCACGGCTTTCCACGAGGCTTTCAGAGCGGAGCTGCGCGAGAAGCTGGCCACCGATGAGTGGGCGAAGAAACTGCTCCGGGAATGGCTCGAGGACGAGGGCCTCAGCGCCGACGATCTTGAAGACCTGCTCTACGGGGCGCATCGCGTCCGCTATCTCGAGGCCGATTCGCCCAGGCGCAACTACGAGGCCGCCGAAGAGCTGATCGCCGGATTCGACGCGAAACGGATCGCCGCCGATCTGAATGCGGCCGCGATTCATGCCACGTCACGGAATAAGGCGCTGGCGGCGATCCACGATATCCAACGCGCAATCACCCATGGGAACCGGGACCCGTGGGCCGTCCGCGATCTGCTCAAGCGTGCGGAATTCGAGAAACTGCTCGCTCCGACGCGGACCAAAAAAGGAAAACACTTTCCGGACGAACTCAGCGTCGAAACCCAGCGCTTTCTGGGCGCTGCAAGGGCGGTATTGTTCGGGACCTCGCTCCAAGCGCGGATAACCGATGCTTTTCTCGAGCCGGTCGCTAAGCGGCTCGGTCAAATGAAGCGCGAGCGCGGGGTGCTCGATTACGACGACATGCTTCGATGGCTGCGGGACTCGCTTCGCGGTCCGCAGGGCGACGCGCTCGCCGCGACGCTCAGGAATCGCTTCCGCTACGCGCTGATCGACGAGTTCCAGGACACCGACGAAGTGCAGTGGGAGATCTTCAAGCGCATCTTCGTCGAGGGCGGCGGGCGCAACGTCCTCCACGTCATCGGCGATCCCAAGCAGGCGATATACGCCTTTCGCGGGGCTGACGTGTTCGCATACCTGGATGCGAGGCGCGACCTCCTCGAGCACCGCGGCGCGGAGCTGGTTGCGCTGACGACGAACTTCCGCTCGACCGCTCCGATGATCCGGGCGATCAATCTGATTCTCCACCAGGAAGCGCCGCAACCGTTTTTCGGTGGGGAAATCCTCTACGATAAGCCCGTTCAATGCGGACGAACCGGGATGCGAGCAAGCACTGCGTCTGGTCCCGTGACGCCGGTCACCCTCATGCGGCTCGATTCGCAGACAGGAGTGCCGGCGCGCCGATATCGCGCCGCGATCGGGCGTCATATCGCCGCGACGCTCAGAAAGATTCTCTTCGACGATGCGCACAAGATCGCGATCGCGGATGAAAGCGGAGCGGTGCGTACCGTTACCGCCAGCGACATCCTGGTCCTGACTCGCACCCGCGCCGAGGGCGACGAAATTGCCGGCTACTTGCGCGAGGCAGGCGTCGATTACGCATTCTACAAGAAGGACGGGCTTTTCGAGACGCGCGAGGCGGGCGACATCCTCGACGTGCTGCGCGCGATTGCCGAGCCGCATCGCCGCTCGCGCCGCCTGAAGGCATGGACGACGCCGTTTTTCGGCGTGCCGCTCGGCGAACTCGCGGAAGCCGCCGACGCGCCGCCGTCGCATCCGCTCGATGCGATGCTGCTTGAGTGGGCGGCGCTAACCGGCCAGCGGCGATTCGCGGAATTGTTCGATGCGATGCTCAACCGCAGCGGACTGGTCGCGCGCGAGCTGCTGCTCGCTCCAGGCCCGCGCGAGCTGACCAACTACGAGCACATCTTCGAGATCCTGCTCGAACAGGCGCTCGCGAAAAATCTCTCGCTCGGCGAGTTGATCGATCTTCTCGCGCGCTGGATCGATCGCCGCACGTTGCCGCCCGGCGAGGATCGCGACGTCCAGCGCCTCGAGCGCGACCGCGACGCGGTTCAGATCCTCACCGTCCACAAGGCGAAGGGACTCGAAGCGGACGTCGTGGTTCTGTTCGGCGGATTCGGGACGCGAACGTCCCGCGACGACATCGCGGTTTATCACGACGAGCAGGGGGACCGCCGAATCGCGATCGGCCGCGCGGCGCAGGAGATCGCGCGCGACGACATAGGTTCGGAACAGCGCGAGGAGAACGGGCGCCTGCTCTACGTCGGGATCACACGCGCGCGGGCGAAGCTCTATCTGCCCTTGCTGCCGGAAGGTTCGACCGCCGGGTATGTCAACGGCAGCTACCAACGGCTCAACGATCGGCTGAAATCGCTCGCGGGCTCGGACGGCGGCGCAGCGCCGGAGGAGTTGTTCGAAATCGCGCCGGTCGCGATTCCGGCCGGCCGCGAGGAAGCAGATGCGCGCGATGTGGCGGCGCAGATCGCCTCGTGGGCGCCGCCGGACGCGCTTGTTTCCGACCATGATGATCGGAAGCCGGAGGCCGAATTCAGGAGTCTCGTTTGGCGTCACGCTCCGCTCGTGATTCGCTCCTACACTTCGCTCGAGCGCGGTGCGCAACCGGCAGCGGCGCTCGTCGAACCCGACGTGTTCAAGTACGACCGGTTCGCCGAGCCGCCTCCTCCCGATGCGGCCGAACCGCCCGGCGGCGCGAACGTCGGCATTTTTCTGCACGAGGTTATCGAGCAGATCGATCTTGACGTGCTCGCCGGGGCCGTCGATCTGCCGGACTGGAGGGAGCGCGCGGATGTGCGCGAACTGTTCGCGGCCTCGATGCGGCGCCATCAGGTGCCCGCCGACCTGTGGGCCGAGCGCGCGCCCGAACTGGTCTTCAACGCCCTGCGCTCGCCGGTCGCGCTGCGCGGCGGTGCGATCGCCGATGCGCTCGCGCGATGTCCGAGCGCGCGCGAAATGGAGTTCGTCTATCCCATCCCTGAGAAGAGCCAACCTCTGCTCTCATCGGGCGGAGATGGGCTCTGGACGGTCGAGCGCGGCTACCTCAAGGGCTTCATCGATTTCGTGTTCCAGCACAGCGGGCTCTTTTATTTTGCTGATTGGAAGAGCGACCTGCTGCCATCGTACGAAAAGACCGCGGTCGAGGATCATGTTCACCGCCATTACGGCCTCCAGGCGAAGATCTACTCGCTCGGCGTCGTGCGCCTGCTCCGCATAAGGGACCGGCAGCAGTACGACGCTCGATTCGGCGGACTCTTGTATGTCTTCCTGCGCGGAATCAGGCCCGACGGCAATGGGGAGCGCGGGTTGTACTTTCATCGCCCGGACTGGTCCGAAATCGAATCCGATGAATCGTCTCTGATGACGATGGCGGCGATGGGATGGATCTGACCGGCGAAAAATACGATCTTCTGGGGATCGACACCGCCTGGCGGCGTTTCGAGATCGCGCGCACATCCGGCGCCGCGCTCTCTGTTTTCGAACGCGGGTTGCGCGACCTCGAGGCGGGCGCGGATGCGGTCAATCTGACCGCCGATTCGGTCCACGTCGCGGCCGAGCTCGCTGCGCTGGAACCCGATCTCGATGATCGACAGCGTATCGCACTCGTCGTGCTGATCCTCGTCTCGCTCGCCGCGCTCGAGGAGGGAAGCACGCGGTTCCCGGCGGTGGGCGAGGAATCGACGGAACCGATGCGGCGGATGCTCCACGGTCTTCTCGGCGACGGTGGCGGCGAGGCGGATGGTATCGCATCGGAGATTGCGCTTCTGCTCAAGTCCGGCGGCGCGGCGCGCATCATCGGGCGAAGCGAGGAAGATTACAGGCCGCTTCTCTTTCTCGATCCTCATATCTGCCATCAGAAAATCCTGCACGCCGAGCGCGGGCTCGCGCGCCGGCTTGCAGAGCTGGTGAGAGCCGAGCGAGGCGCGGCGGCAGGCGATAGCGCGATCGAATCCGCGCTCGCCGACGCGATCGCCCGTCCTGCGGTGAGTGATGGCAAACCGCTTGAACTGACGCCGGAGCAGCTCCGCGCGGTCGAAGCGGCGGCAAGGGCGCGCCTGGCGATAATTTCCGGAGGACCCGGCACCGGCAAAACCTCGATCGTGGTCGCGATCGTCCGCGTGCTCGCGCGCCTTGGCGTGGCCGCCGGCGAAATCGTCCTCACGGCCCCTACGGGAAAGGCCGCTCACCGGATGAGCCGGTGCGTGTTCGACGGTCTCTCGCAGGTAGCCAGCCGCGCCGCCCCCGATGAGGCCCTTTTCGCTCACAGAATCGAGGCGTCCACGATACATCGGCTGCTCGGCTACTCGCCGGAGTCGGGACGCTTCCTTCACCATCGCAACAATCCGCTCGCCGCGTCGGCGGTGATCGTCGATGAGGGATCGATGCTCGACCTGGCGCTGATGGAGCGGCTGGCGGGCGCGCTTCGGCCGGATGCGCGGCTGGTAATCCTCGGCGATGCCGACCAGCTCCCGTCGGTGTCGGCGGGCGCGGTCTTCCGCGACCTGGTCGCATCGTGCGAGGCGAGCGGCCCGGATCACAACGCATCGCTCAGCGCGAATTGCGTTCGGCTGAGCCACAATTTTCGCACCGGCGGCGCGGGCACGAGCGGAGCCGCGATCCGATCGGCCGCCGATGCGATCAACGCGCAACGCACCGGCCTGCTCGAGGCGGGCGGCGCTGATGGCGCGCCGGCGATCATCCGGCGCGGATCGGTGGATGAGATTCAATTCCAGGGCGTGGAATTCATCGCCGCGGCGCCGGGCACCGTGGGCAAATTCCTCGGCCGATGGCTCCGCGAGCGCGCGATCGGATCGCCTGAAATCGAGGCGCTCAGCAACGGGAAGTACGTGGAGCGCGAGAATGGTTTCGACGATGACGATTGTGCGCGCTTAAGGCGCATCTTCGCCCATCTCTCCGGCTCGCGGATTCTTTGCGCGACGCGGATGTTCGAAACCGGAGCCGAGCGGATTAACGAATGGATGCATGACCAACGGGCCGCGCAACTGGAAATCGCGCCAGGGCGGCGCGGCTACCTTCTCGGCGAACCCGTGATTGTGCTGCGCAACGATTATGAGCGCGGACTTTTCAATGGCGATCAGGGCGTGATCCTTTCGGTCGAGCGTGCGGGGCGCGGCGCGGCGTCGCCGATGGCCGTCTTCGCGCGCGGCGACAATTTCATCGCGTTTGCATCCGACATGCTCCGCGACCGCATCGAGTTGTGCTACGCGATGACGGTGCACAAGGCGCAGGGCTCCGAGTTCGATTCGGTCGCGATGCTGCTTCCGCGCCGCTCGTTGTCGATTCTCACCCGCGAAATTCTTTACACTGCGGTGACGCGGGGAAGGCAGTCGGTCGTCCTGATCGGCGATGCGGAACGGCTTGCGGAGGGCGTCGCTCGCAAAGCGGAGCGTTACTGCGGGCTGGCGGAGCGCCTGAACGCCGAGCTTGCGCGATGAACCGCGAGGCGCGAGCGGCGTTTGCTCGTTTCATCCGTATCGCCGTCAAATTAAACTGTCTCTTATCGGCAGTAGGCCGCATGATGACGCGGACGCCCGCCCGTTTCGGGCAGGGAACTTCCTCCGCGCGCAATGCGGCGCCAGCCGATCGATACGAGGAGACCCGTTATGAATCCGCTTATAGCATTGAAGGAGTTTGGCCAGTCCGTGTGGCTGGATTTCATCCGCCGCAACCTGATCACGAGCGGCGAGTTGCGCCGGCTCATCGATGAGGACGGCGTTTGCGGCGTGACCTCCAATCCCTCGATTTTCGAGAAAGCAATCGCCGGCAGCGCCGATTACGCCGACGCCCTGGCGCTTGCGCGCAAGAAGGACCGTGATGCGATGGCGCTCTACGAGTCGCTCGCGATCGAGGACATCCAGGACGCCGCGGACATCATGAAACCGGTTTACGAGGCGACCCGGCGGCGCGACGGCTACGTGAGCCTCGAGGTCTCGCCCCATCTCGCCGACGACACCCAACGATCCATCGCAGAGGCGCGCCGGCTCTGGAAGACGGTCGGACGTCCCAACGTGCTGATCAAGGTGCCCGCCACGCCGGCGGGAATCCCGGCCATCCGCCAGCTCATCAGCGAGGGGATCAACGTCAACGTGACCCTGCTCTTCGCGCAAAGCGCCTACGAGCAGGTCGCGCAGGCATATATCGACGGTCTCGCCGAGCGCGCGCGCGCCGGCGGCGACGTGAGTCAAATCGCGAGCGTCGCGAGTTTTTTCGTGAGCCGCATCGACACCCTTGTCGATTCGATCATCGATGAGCGGCTCAAAGCGTCGCCGAGCGCTGCCGAGCGCGCGATGTTGGAGAGCATCCGGGGCAAGATCGCGGTCGCAAACGCGAAGCTCGCCTATCAGCGCTACGGCGAGATCTGCCATTCGGAGCAGTGGCGCGCGCTTAAGGCGCGAGGTGCGCACACGCAGCGGCTGCTTTGGGCAAGCACCAGCACCAAGAACCCCAACTATCGCGACGTCATGTACATCGAGGAGCTGATCGGACCCGACACCGTCAACACGATTCCGCTGGCGACGCTCGATGCGTTTCGCGAGCACGGGCAAGTGCGCCCGACGCTCGAGGCCGACCTCGATTCGGCGGCGCACGCGATGAAGACCCTCGCGCAGGCCGGCATCTCGATCAAGGATGTGACCGATCGTCTGGTCCGCGATGGGGTCCAGCTTTTCGCCGATGCGTTCGACAAGCTGCTCGAGGCGGTCGATCAGCGGCGCAACGCGTAGCTTGAGGCGGCCATCGATCGCATGAGGTACCACCTGCCGGACGCGCTGGCCGCGAAGGTCAAAGCCGCGATCGCCGATTGGCGCGCCAACGACAAGGTGCGCCGCCTCTGGGCCCGCGACGCATTGCTGTGGACCAATACCGATGAAAGCGGATGGCTGGGATGGCTCGACGTGGCCGGCGATCAACTCGCGCACATCGGGAATCTGAAAAGCATCGCCGAGGACGTTCGCGCGGCGGGCTTCACTCATGCGGTCCTGCTCGGGATGGGCGGATCGAGCCTGTGCCCCGAAGTGATGAAGATGACGTTCCCGCGCGTGACCGGGTTTCCCGAGCTGTTCGTGCTCGACTCGACCGACCCGGCGCAGGTCAAGGCGGTCGAGAACAAGATCGATCTCAAGAAGACGCTCTTCATCGTGTCGAGCAAGTCCGGGAGCACGCTCGAGCCCAACATCTTCAAGCAGTACTTCTTCGGGCGCGCGCGCCAGGCGCTCGGGCCGGCCAAGCCCGGCATGCACTTCATCGCGATTACCGACCCCAGCTCAAAGTTGCAGCAGGTCGCCGAGACGGAGGGCTTCCGGCGGATTTTTTTCGGCGTGCCCGCCATTGGCGGCCGCTACTCGGCGCTGTCGGACTTCGGGATGGTGCCGGCGGCGGTGATGGGCGTCGATACGGCGCGGTTTCTCGACAGCACCCAGGTGATGGTGCGGGCGTGCGCGGTAAGCGTCGCGGCCGAGGACAACCCCGGCGTCGTGCTCGGCGCGATAATCGGCGTGCTGGCGAACAACGGGCGCGACAAACTCACCATCGTCGCATCGCCGGCAATCCACGATCTCGGCGCGTGGCTCGAGCAGTTGCTCGCCGAATCGACCGGCAAAATCGGCAAGGGCGTGATCCCCGTCGATCGCGAGCGGCTGGCAGCGCCCGGCGCATACGGCGACGATCGTTTGTTCGCTTATCTCAGATTCGAGAAGGACGCGGACCCCAATCAGGATGCCGCCATCGATGCGCTCGAAAGGGCGGGGCAGCCGGTGGTGCGAATCCCGGTCGCCGACATCTACGATATCGGCCGGGAATTTTTCCGCTGGGAGATGGCGACCGCGGTGGCCGGCTCGATTATCGGAATCAACCCGTTCAATCAGCCCGACGTCGAGGCGAGCAAGGAAGAGACTCGCAAGCTCACCGCCGAGTACGAAAAGACCGGCGCACTTGCGCCCGAGACGGCGGTCATCGAGGCGGACGGGATGAAGCTCTTCTCCGATCCGCGCAACGCTGCCGAACTGGCAAAGGCCGCCGGCAGCGACCGGTCGATCGCGGGATACCTGCGCGCGCATCTGAACCGCATCAAGGCCGGGGATTATTTCGCGACGCTGGCCTACGTGGAGATGAACGACGCGCACGAGGCCGAGTTGCAGGCGCTCCGCCACGCCGTGCGCGATCGCAAGCGCGTCGCGACGTGCCTCGGTTTCGGTCCGCGATTCCTCCACTCGACCGGGCAGGCGTACAAGGGCGGTCCCAACACCGGTGTGTTCCTTCAGATTACGTGCGACGATGCGAACGATGTGGCGGTCCCGGGGCAGATGTACACGTTCGGGATCGTCAAGGCGGCGCAGGCGCGCGGCGACTTTCAGGTCCTCGCCGAGCGTGGGAGACGCGCGCTCAGGGTGCACGTCGGTAAGGACATCATCGCGGGCCTGCGCGCGCTTCGGTCCGCGATCGATGCGGCATTGCGATAAGCGGAATTCGCCGCAACAGGCGGGCCAGGCGGACGCCCGCCGCCTCGATTCTCGTCCGTCTCAAGAATGGGCGACGCGATACCAATCGAACAAGGAGGCAAGCCGATGCAGGTGGGCATGATTGGTCTCGGCAGAATGGGCGCGAACATGGTGCGCCGCCTGCTTCGCGGCGGCCACGAGTGCGTCGTCTATGACGCGAACCCCCAGGCGGTCCGGCAACTCACCGGCGATGGCGCGATCGCGGCTGCATCGCTCGATGACTTTGTCGCGAAGCTCACCAAGCCGAGAGCCGCGTGGATGATGGTGCCGGCGGCCGCGGTCGAGGAAACGCTCGGCCAACTGTCGAGCCGCTTTGAGCCGGGCGACATCATCGTCGATGGCGGCAACACCTATTACATCGATGACATCCGGCGCGCCCCCGCGCTCAAGGCCAAGGGAATCCATTACGTCGATTCGGGCACCAGCGGAGGCGTGTGGGGATTGGAGCGCGGCTATTGCCAGATGATCGGCGGCGAGGCCGACGTCGTGAGCCATCTCGATCCGCTGTTCGCGACTCTGGCGCCGCCGATGGCTTCTGCGCCGCGCACATCGGGCCGCGAGAACGTCAAAGGCAGCACTGCCGAGCGCGGCTACCTGCACTGCGGCCCGAACGGAGCCGGCCACTTCGTCAAGATGGTGCACAACGGAATCGAGTACGGAATCATGGCGGCGTACGCCGAGGGCCTGAACATTTTGCATCACGCCAACGTCGGCAAGCAGCAGGCGAGCGTCGATGCCGAGACGACGCCGCTGCGCGATCCGGAGAAATATCAATACGATTTCAACCTCGGTGAGATAACCGAGTTGTGGCGGCGCGGGAGCGTGATCGCATCGTGGCTGCTCGACCTGACCACCGCCGCGCTGCTCGAGGATCCGCATCTCGAGAGATTCACGGGCCGGGTATCGGATTCGGGCGAGGGCCGCTGGACGGTCGAGGCGGCGATCGAGGAGGGCGTTCCGGCCCACGTGCTGACGGCGGCCCTCTACGAACGATTCAGCTCGCGCGGCGCGGCGGGTTACGCGGACAAGGTGCTCTCGGCGATGCGCTATCAGTTCGGCGGGCACCTCGAACGTCCAGGCGGCCGCTGATCGCGCGCCATCAGGGGAGACTGCGCCCCCGCGCGACCACCGCGATCACGGCGCGAATCGCGCGCTCCATCATGTCGATCGACATGCTCGGCCGGCTGTGCTGACGCACGGCCTGGCGCGTCTCGTATGGCAGGTGGATGAACCCGACCGGCACCTGCGGCTGGCGCCGCAGCATGTGGAGGCTCGTGTACATGAGCGCGTTGCACGCGTATGCGCCCGCGCTCAGCGAAACGCCAGCCGGGATGCCCCGGCGGTGGAGCGCGCGCAGAATCGCGGCGAATGGAAGTCGCGCGAAGTACGCCTCCGGCGCATCGCGAATCACGGGCAGGGCGCCCGTCCCGAAATGCCCGGCGGCGCTGCGGCGCTCATCGGCGAGGTTAATCGCGACTTTTTCAAGCGACAGCGCCGTGCGGCCTCCCGCCTCGCCCAGGCCGAGCACCGCGCTCGGCCGGTATCGAACGATCGCGCCGGTTACACGCCGCGATGCGGTCGCGCATCCGACCGGCGCGCGCACCGACTTGACCTGGAGGCCGCCGATCACGTCCCCATCGAGACGGCGCGCAACTTCCCACGAAGGATTGATCCTCTCGCCGCGAAACGGCGCGAATCCGGTCAGAAGAAAAATCGGCGGCATGATTCAACGCGCGCGTCAGCCGGGGCGCGCGGGATGGTCGATCGGCAAATCGTCGCGGTTGCCCCATTCGGCCCACGACCCGAAATAGTTGCGCACGCGGGGATAGCCCGCGAGCTTGAGCGCGATGTATGCGTGCGCGGCGCGATAGCCGCCCTGACAGTAGGGAATTATCTCCGAGTCGGGATTGAGACCGAGCGCCTCGAATTCTGCGCGCAATTCTTTCGGCGGCTTGAATTCGCCCGCATCGGTGTTCGCCGCGGTCCAGTCGCGATGGATCGCGCCGGGAATCGCGCCGCCGCGCTTGGCCCGGATTCGCTCGCCGTAATACTCCTCGTCGCTCCTGACATCGAAGATCTGCGCGCCGGGCCGCCCGATTCGCTCGAGCACGTATGCGAACGACGCCGCAGTTTCATCGCGCGCTTTGGCTCTGAAACGCGCCGGCGCAAACGAGGGTGGCTTTGCGGTGAGCGGCTCAGCCGAGGCGAGCTTAAGGCCGCCATCGAGCGCCCGCGCGCGCGGATGTCCCAGGTGTTCGAGCGCCCACGCGCCGCGCGTCGTGCGCATCCCGGAATCATTCTCGTAAAAGACGACCGTCTCCTTGCCGGTGATTCCGAGCGCCGAGAATATCCATTCGAGCTGCGAGCGGAACTCGGCCATCCCGCGCTCGCTCGTGTCGTAGTAGTGAAACGGGAATGGATCGAAATGGCGCGCGCCGCGAAGATGCCCCGCCCAGTATTCGTCGGCGGGACGCGTGTCGATGAGGACAATGTTCTTGTCGCCGCGATGCTCTCTCAGCCATCGCGCATCCACCAGGTATCTTGCCGGCCTCGGGTTAACAGCCATCGCCGCCTCGCGCCGTGATCGTCGCTAGGATTCGGTTCCCACCGCATCATTAATAGAGCTAAATCCGTCGCGGCGGAGCAAGCCGGCAAGTCCCGCCTTGATCGCGGCCGGCAGGCCGGGCCCCGCGTAGATCAATCCCGTGTAGAGTTCGACCAGGCTCGCTCCCGCGCGGATGTGACCCCACGCATCATCGGCGCTCGCGATTCCGCCGACTCCGATTATCGGGAGGCGGCGCCCGACGTGGCGGAAAATCTGCCGGATGATCGCGCGGGCGCTCTCCCGAAGCGGCTCGCCGCTGAGCCCGCCCTCGTACGCGCTCGCGACGCCGACCTCCGCACGTTTGAGCGTCGTGTTGGTCGCGACGATTCCGCCCGCGCCCGCCTCCAGCGCCGCATCGCAAATCGGGATCAGATCGGACTCCACGAGATCGGGCGCGACCTTGATCAGAATCGGAGGGCGGCGCGCCGACGGCGGGATTGCATCCGCGATCGCGGCGAAAATCTGCTTCATTCGCTCGGGCGATTGCCACTCGCGCAGCCCGGGCGTATTCGGCGAACTCACGTTGATGACGACAAAGTCCGCCATCGCGCCGAGCCGCTCCATCAGCGCCCGATAATCGCCGGCGACCCGATCCGCGGGCGTGTCCTTGTTGGGACCGAAGTTGAGCCCGACTCTGAGCCTGATTCCGCGCCGGCGCATCCGCTCGATTCGCGGCGCGACCACGTCCATCCCGTCGCTTGGGAAGCCGAGCCGGTTGATGAGCGCGCGATGCTCGGGGAGCCGGAAGATTCGCGGGCGCGGATTTCCCGGCTGCGGACGCGGCGTTATCGTGCCCAGTTCTGCAAATCCGAATCCGAGCGATTGCCACGCCGCGACGGCCACCGCATCCTTGTCCATCCCGGCCGCCAGCCCCACCGGATTGGGAAAATCGACGTCCCACAGCCGCACGCGAAGCTCGGGCGGATCGGCGGCGGGGATGTGCGCAAACGGCCACGCCGCGAGAAGCTTGAGCGTCATCCGATGCGCCGTCTCGGCATCGAAGCGCAGCATCAGGTGCCTGAGGAACCGGTTGTAAAGCACGTCGATCATCGAAAGCTTCGACCGCGAAGCGTAGCAGGATGTCGAGAAAAACGTGACCGCCCCCGCTCGACCGCGCCAGGGTCTCAACATCCTGCCAGACGGTGCGCGCCCGCCGCGCAATCCGGCCATGTGCATAAGGCCGAATCCTGATGATGACCGCGGGCGTGTCGATGGCGTAAGATTCTCGCACGAGGCGCGCGGCGAAACCGTGAACAACCGGGCCACCATGCAGGTCAAGCTCATCGACCACGCGAGCGTCCCGCTCGAAAAACTCTACGCCGCGTTCCGCACCTGCTACTCGTCCGATACGCCGATTGAGATCTGGCGCAAGATCGATGCGGAGAAGATCAGCCGCGAGAAAATCCGCGAGTTCATCGCCGAGCGGCTCAAGACCGGCCACGGCTCTCCGCTCGAACAGATCGTCTTCTGGTTCGCGATCGCGGGGGTGTCACGCTCGCTCTCGCACCAGTTCGTCCGCCATCGCATCGGCATCAGCTTCGAGCAGCAGAGCCAGCGCTACGTGAAGTTCAAGCAGGAGCGCATCGCGTTCGTGATGCCGGATTCGTGGGAGCGCGCCGGGCTCGGCGCCGACTACGAGGCGCTGCTCGCCAAAACCTCGGAGCTGTACGCCAGGGCGCTCCAGGCGGGCATTCCGGCCGAGGATGCGCGTTTCGTCCTGCCCAACGCCGCGCCGACCAACTTTCACGTGATGGTGAATTTCGCGGAGATGCTCCACATCTGCGATCTCCGCTTGTGCGTGCGCGCGCAATGGGAGATACGCCGGATGGTTGCGCTGATGCGGGCGGAAATCATGCGCGTCCTGCCCGAGATTGCGATCTCGTTGCAGCCCAAGTGCGGCGAGAACCGGATGGGCTACTGCGATGAGTCGCTCGAGGACTGGCAGAAGTGCCCGCTCGGCAGGGTGCGTCCGCACAAGTCATCGCTGTTCGAGCTTTACGAGAAGTTCGGCACCCGCAAGGCACGCGCGCTCGGCGATGAGGAATTCCGCGCGGTCGAGGAAAAGGAAGAACTGTAGCGCGGCCCGCGCGTCGCGATTCCTTTTGCGGAGTCCGTTTCCGTCCGGCGGGTTTCGATCGCGCGACAAGCCGATTGCGCCGCGCAAGCGATATGACCGAGAACCGTCCGCACCCATCGCTCGATGAAGCGATCGCCGCGTTCAATCGCGGCGAGTATTTCGATGCCGCCGAGATGTTCGAACTCGCCGCCCCGGCGATCGATGCCGAGCTGCGCGATCTGGCCGCGGCGCTGAACCGGATCGCCGCGGCGCTGCACATGCGCTTCGAGCGCGGCGCGCGGCAGTCATCGATTAACCTGCTGTCGCAGGCGATGGCGGTGCTCGACGAGATGAAACCGGAGCGCGGCGGTTTTGATGTCGAACGGCTGTTCGCCGAGATTGGCGCGCTCACCGAGGAGATTCGCGCCGAGGGGCGCGGCGAGCGCACCGGCATAGCGCATCGCGCGCGAATCTTTCTCCAGCGCCGCCGCGCGCCGAAGATAACCCGGCGCCGATGAACGGCCGGCTCTCCGCCCGCATCTCAGGCCTACCGGATTGATGCTATATTTAGTCGAGGCGACCGGTTCTTGCGCCTCGACTTGCACGATGAACATCAAGCCGCATTCCGCCCGCCGCGGCGGGGCACGGCGCGCGCGGCGCCGACGATGGAAATAACCCCTGAAATCGTTCGCGAGGGCCTCAAGCGCTCGCGCTATGTCACCAACGAGCGCGTCGAGACCGCGATCTTTCTCGCACTCGCCATCGACAAGCCGCTCCTCATCGAGGGACCCGCCGGCGCAGGCAAGACCGAGGTCGCCAAGGTGCTCGCCGATTTGCTCTCGACCGACCTGGTCCGCCTCCAGTGCTACGAGGGACTCGATGAGGCGCGCGCGCTCTACGAATGGAACTACCAGAAGCAGCTTCTGCGCATGCAGGCTGATGAGGCGGCGGGGCTTCGATGGGAGGACCTGTCCGAGCACATCTTTTCGCGCGAGTATCTGCTCGAACGCCCGCTGCTTCGCGCGATCACCGCGCCGCGCCGCGTCGTGCTGCTGATCGATGAGGTGGACAAGTCCGACGAGGAGTTCGAGGCGTTCCTGCTCGAGCTGCTTTCCGACTTCCAGGTGAGCATCCCCGAGCTGGGCACCATCCGCGCGCGCGAGCATCCGGTCGTCGTGCTCACCTCCAACCGCGCACGCGAGCTTTCAGAGGCGCTGCGGCGGCGATGCCTCCATCTGTTCATCGACTTTCCCGGCATCGAGCAGGAACGCCGGATCATCGAGCTCAAGGTGCCGGACCTCGATGAACGGCTGGCTGCCGAGGCCGCCCGATTCGTCGGCGCGGTGCGCAAGATGCAGTTGCGCAAGCCGCCCTCGATCGCCGAGACGCTGGACTGGTGCCGCGCGCTCGTGCGCCTGGGCGTCAAGGAACTCGACACCGATGCGATTCGCGCGACTCTCGGGCTGCTGCTCAAGCACGAGGACGATCGGGAAAAGGTCGAGGCGAAGGCGAGCGCGCTTGCCGCGCGCACCCGATGACTCCGCTTCGAGATCAGTTGCTCGAGTTCATCGACGGGCTTCGCGCCGAAGGGGTGAGAATCTCGGTCGCCGAAACCATCGATGCGATGAACGCAGTCGCGGCCGCGGGACTCGAGCGCGCCCGGATGCGCGAGGCGCTCGCCGCCGCGGTCATCAAGGACGAGGCCGACCGGGTCACCTTCGACGCCGCCTTCGAACGCTTTTTCGCCGCGGCCGCGCGCCTGCGGGGCGAGCATCGCGACGTCCGTCGCGGACTTGCGCAATCCGCCGCGAGCGGACGCGGCCGCCCGGGCGAGGAGCCATCGCCGCATGCCGTCCCCGAGGAGCCGCGACACGTTCATGCCAGGCCGCCGCAATCGGCGCGCGCCGGAAAAGAAGAAACGCGCGAGAGTAAAGACCGCGATCGCGCGCGGCACGAGACGCGGGACCGGGACGATCGCGGAGCGGTGCGGAAATCGCCGCGCGAGCGCGATGAGGCCGCGGGGAAATCGGCGGATGAGCACGAATCGGGCGCGGAAAGCCGCCGACTGGCGAGGCTGCGTGCAATCGAGCGCAAGCCGTTTCGGGATTACTCGGACCTGGATTACGATGAGGCGCGCGCGGCGCTCGTGCCGCTGGAGCGCCGCTTCAGGATCCGGCTTGGCCGCCGGCTTCGAATCGCAAACGCGGGCCGCGTCGATTTCCGCCGCACGATCCGGGCTGCAATCCAGCACGGCGGCGCGCTGGCAGACCTGCGCTTTCGCGCGCGCCGGCCGCGCCACGTCGATTTGGTGATCCTCGCCGATATTTCAGGTTCGGTCCGCTATGCGGCCGAGCTGATGCTCGCGCTGGCGGCGGGAGCAAGCGGATGCTTCCGGCGCGTGCGAAGTTTCGTTTATATCGACCGTCTTGCGGAGGCCGAATTCGAGCAGGGCCATCTGGTGATGACCCCGGCGCTCGATCTTCACGCGCGCTCCGACTTCGGCCGCGTGCTTGGGGAGTTGTGGGAGCGGCGCGCGGAGTTGCTCAACCGCCGGACGTTGGTGGTCGTGATGGGCGACGGTCGCAACAACCGCCGCCCGGCGCGCGCCGATCTGTTGCGCGAGATCGCGGGCATCGTGCGCGGCGTTGTGTGGCTCAATCCCGAGGACCCGGCTCGATGGGGCACCGGCGACAGTGCGATTAACCAGTACGCGCGCGAGGTGCGCGCGCTGCTGCCGTCGCGCGATTTGCGCGAACTCTCGCGCGGCCTGCTCGCCGTCGCGTAAGCGGCGCAACTTATCGCGCGCCCACGACCGCGCTCAAGCGATGCGCAGTTGCGCTGACGAGCGGGACTCCTATCCTGAGCGGCCGTTTGGCAGATCGACGAATACCGCAGCGGCCACCACCGACGACCACAATCCGTCGCGGTCGCCGATCGCGGACTGGGTTACGTTGCGCGTGGTGACGATCTTGTCCGACAGGCGCCAGATGTCCTTGCGCTCGTCGTAACTGGCGTTGGGGTCGAAATCGACCCCCAGGATCGTCGCGAGCATCGTCGCCGCCAGGTCTTCGGCATACTCGCCGGCCTTCTCATCGGTCTCGCCGAAGCTGTGATGCTCGGACAGATAGCCGTAGTGCTGCGGATTGGCGGGAATCGCGACGCCGACCGATGCGGCGATCAGCCGGTGCGGTTCGTTGGTCGCGTTATCGCTCATCACGGTAAAGACGATTTGTCCCTGGGTGAGATACTTGAGGCCCTCCTGCTGCGTGATGAGCTTGCAGTTGGGCGGGAAGATCGATTTGACGCGGACCAGGTTGAATTCCGCGATTCCGGCGCTTCTGAGCGCCATCTCGAATGAGGTGAGCTTCTCGCGATGCTTCCCCGCGCCCTTGGTCAAGAAAACGCCCTTGGGAATTGGTCCCATCGATTCACTCTCCGCCTAAGCCCGCCGTAATGCCAAGGTCCTTTGACCGGCCGATTTGGGCGGCGGCGCGCTGGTTCGCATCCGCCGTTCGGCTCCCGTCCAAAACGGTGCCTCTTTAATATAATTCAAAGGACCGGCGCTACCTCAGAGTGTATTTATCGGTCTGTACTCGCCGAACACCCGGCGCATCGCGTCCGAAATCTCGCCGAGCGTGCACCATTTGCGCACCGCGTCGATTATCACCGGCATCAGGTTGGAGCCGTCATGCGCGGCGGCCTCGACTCGCGCGAGCGCATCGCGAGCCGCATCGGCATTGCGCCCGGCGCGCACGCGGGCAACCGCCTGCTTTTGCTTGTCTTCGAGCTCGGGTTTGACCTTCAGAATATCGGATGGCGGCTCGTCGCCGGCGGTGAACTCGTTTACGCCGACGATGACGCGCTCTTTGGTCTCAATCTCGCGCTGGTAGAGGTAGGCCGCGTTCTGGATTTCGCGCTGCATGTAACCACGCTCGATGGCCGCGACCGCGCCGCCCAGATCGTCGATCTTCGAGATGTACTCCCAGGCTCGCTTCTCGATCTCGTCGGTGAGCGTCTCGATGTAGTATGCGCCGCCGAGCGGATCGATCGTGTCGGCGACGTCCGACTCGTGCGCGATTACCTGCTGGGTGCGCAGCGCGAGCAGCACGGACTGCTCGGTGGGGAGCGCGAGCGCCTCGTCGCGCGAATTGGTGTGCAGCGATTGCGCCCCGCCCAGCACCGCGGCGAGCGCCTGCAACGTCACGCGGACGACATTGTTGTCCACCTGCTGCGCGGTCAAGGTCGAGCCCGCGGTCTGCGCGTGAAACCGCATCATCATCGAGCGCTCGTCGTTCGCGCCGAACCGTTCCTTGACGATCCGCGCCCACATCCTGCGCGCAGCGCGGAACTTCGCGATTTCCTCGAAAAAATTGTTGTGCACGTTGAAGAAGAAGGACAGGCGGCTTGCGAAACTGTCGACCTTCAGCCCCGCCTTCACCGCCGCATCGACATACGCGATCCCGTCAGCCAACGTGAAAGCGAGTTCCTGCGCGGCGGTCGAGCCGGCCTCGCGGATGTGGTAGCCGGAGATCGAAATCGTGTTCCAGTTGGGCACTTCCTTCGATGCGAAGCTGAAGATGTCGGTGATGATCCGCATCGAACCGCGCGGCGGGTAAATGTAAGTCCCGCGCGCGACGTATTCCTTGAGGACGTCGTTCTGGATCGTGCCGTTGACCTTGTCCCAGCCGACGTTGCGCCGCTCGGCCACGACCAGGTATAGCGCGAGCAGGATCGATGCGGTCGCGTTGATCGTCATCGAGGTCGAAATCTTGTCGAGCGGAAGCCCGTCGAGCAGCGTTTCCATGTCGGCCAGCGAGCAGATCGAAACTCCCACCCGGCCGACCTCGCCCGCGGCGAGGTGATGGTCCGCATCGCGGCCCATCTGGGTCGGCAAATCGAATGCGACCGAGAGCCCGGTCTGTCCCTGGTCGAAGAGATAGCGGTAGCGGCGGTTGGACTCCTCGGCGGTGCCGAAGCCGGCGTACTGCCGCATCGTCCACAGCCGCCCGCGATACATCGTGGGCTGCACGCCGCGCGTGAAGGGATACTCGCCGGGGAAGCCGAGCGCGCCGAGGAAGTCTAAGCTCGCGAGGTCGGCCGGATCGTAGGTGCGCCGGACCTCGATTCCCGAGCTGGTGGCGAATTGCTTCTTTCGCTCCGGTCCGCGCTTGAGCGCGGGCCCAAGCTTGCGCTCATCCCATTGCTTGCGCGCCTTATCGATTGCGGCGCGGTCGTTTTCAGGCATCGTCGATTGCCCCGGATTACTCGATTACCAGCAAAAGCTCGTTCTTCTCGACCGTTTGCCCCGCGACGATCTTCACCTCGATCACCTTGCCGGCCTTGGGACTCTTCAGTTCGTTCTCCATCTTCATCGCTTCGACGATCAGCACGCCCTGATCCGCGGCGACCTCATCGCCGGGCGCGACCAGCACGTCGACCACCCGCCCGGGCATCGCGGCCCTTATCTCGGCGCGCCCGCTCACTTCGCGCCGCCGCGAACCCGCGCGCAGCGCACGGCGCGCGGCGTCCACCAGCGTGACGCGGGCGGCGGAGTTGCCCGATGCGACGATCAGGTCGTCGCCATCGCGCACCACGTCAAAGTCGAACGAACGATGGCCGACGATAACGGAAAAACTGGCCGGGCCGACCTTGCGCAGGTCGGCCTCGAAGCGCTGCTCGCCGAAGCGAATCGCGTAGGAGTCGGCCGCGAGTTCCTCGACGTCGATCTCGTGCTCGGTTCCGTGCAGGGTCGCGACGTAACGCATGCGCGCGATTCCTTCTTATCTCCGAAGGCCCTCGAGGCGCGCGAAGTTTCGCCACGCAGAGGTGCGAGGCGCGGCCTGCGCCGGCTGCCCGTTGGCATGGTTTGCGCTCCTCTGCGCGATCGCGGCCGCGAGCAGGGTTGCGGCCAGCCGCTCGCGGTCGGCCGCCGCGCCGCCGGCGCCGGGGCGATATTCGTGGTCGATGAATTGGGTGTCGAAATCGCCCGAGATGAAGCGCGGGTGGCTGATGATCCAGCGGTGAAACGCGAGGTTGGTCTTAAGCTCGCCCGAGATCGCGAACTCGCCGAGCGCGCGGCGCATCCGATCGATCGCCTGAGCGCGGTCGGCGCCCCACACCGCCAGCTTCGAGATCATCGGGTCGTAGAACACCGGCACCTCGCTGCCGGCATAGACGCCGGCGTCGTTGCGAACTCCCGGTCCCTCGGGGAATCGCAGCGTCTCAATCCTGCCGGGCGCCGGCACGAACCCGTTGAGCGGATCCTCGGCATAGATGCGGCATTCGATCGCCGATCCGCGCTGAGCGATGTCCTCCTGCTTGAGGCCGAGCGGCTTGCCCGCGGCAATCTCGATTTGCGCGCGCACCAGGTCGATTCCGCACACCATCTCGGTCACCGGATGCTCGACCTGGATGCGCGTGTTCATCTCGAGGAAGTAGAAGTTGTGCTCGGCATCGGCGAGGAACTCGATCGTCCCGGCGCTGCAATATTTCACCGCTTTGGCGGCGCGCACCGCGACCTCGCCCATCTTGCGGCGCATCTCGGGCGTGACGAACGGGGATGGCGATTCTTCGACGACTTTCTGATGGCGGCGCTGAATCGAGCATTCGCGCTCGAACACGTGGACGGTGTTGCCGTGCTTGTCGGCCAGGACCTGAACCTCGATGTGGCGCGGACGGCTCAGCACCTTCTCGACGTAGAAGCGTCCGTCGCCGAATGATGCCTTGGCCTCGCTCGCGACGGTCCGAACCACCGAGGCGAGGTCACTTTCGTTCTCGACCAGGCGCAATCCCTTTCCGCCGCCGCCGGCGGCCGCCTTGACCATGATCGGGAAACCAAGCTCCCGCGCGACGGCAAGCACTTGCCCTTCGTTCTCGAGCGTTCCGGGCGAGCCGGGGACGATTGGCACGCCGGCCGCGGCCATCACTTTGCGCGCCTCGACCTTGTCACCCATGCGCTCGATCGCATCGGGCGGAGGACCGATCCAGACCAGGCCGGCATCCTCGATCGCGCGGGCGAAGCCGGCGTTCTCGGAGAAGAATCCGTAACCGGGATGGACGGCATCGGCGCCGGTGCTGCGGGCCGCCTCCAGGATGCGTTCGACGTTGAGGTAGCTCAGCGAGACGGGAGGCGGACCGACCAGGACGGCGTAGTCGGCCTGGCGGACGTGGAGCGCGGTGCGATCGGCCTCCGAGTATACCGCGACGGTTTCAATGCCAAGCTCGCGGCAGGCGCGGATGACGCGGACGGCGATTTCGCCACGATTCGCGATCAGTACTCTCTTGAACATCCGTTATCCTGCACAGTTCGCGGTTCGGAGACCGGAACCCCAGACTCTTTTTATTTTATACTCAATACCGGCCGCGCGCTGGAATTGCGCCGGCGGCGGGTGGAAACCGTCGTCACAGGGGGATATTGCCGTGCTTGCGCGGCGGATTGCGATCACGCTTGTTTTCCAGCGCGCGCAACGCGCCGATTAATTTCGGCCGCGTGTCGCGCGGCATCACGATCTCATCGATGTACCCGAGTTCCGCCGCCTTGAACGGGTTGGCGAACGTGCGCCGGTAGTCGTCGGCCAGCCGGCTGCGCTCGGCCGCGGCGTCGCCCGCGCGTGCGATCTCGTTTCGGAACACGATATTGATCGCCTGCTCGGGCCCCATCACCGCGATCTCGGCCGTAGGATAGGCGAAGTTGAAATCGCCGCGGATGTGCTTCGATGACATCACGTCGTAGGCGCCGCCATACCCCTTGCGCGTGATTACCGTCACCTTGGGCACGGTCGCCTCGCAGTACGCGTAGAGCAGCTTCGCCCCGTGGCGGATTATCCCGCCGAACTCCTGGTCGGTGCCCGGCAGATAGCCCGGCACATCCACGAAAGTGACGATCGGGATATTGAACGCGTCGCAGAAGCGAACGAAGCGGGCGGCCTTGACCGATGCGTCGATATCGAGGCATCCGGCCAGGTAGGCGGGCTGGTTCGCCACCACGCCGATCGAGTAGCCGCCCATCCGGGCGAAGCCGATCATGATGTTGCGCGCCCAATCCTTCTGGATTTCGAAGAAATGGCCGTCGTCCACCACGCGCCGAATTATTTCGCCGATATCGTACGGCTTGTTCGGATTTTCAGGCACGATCAGGTCGAGCGCCGCTTCGCGCCGGTTGGTGTCGTCGGTGGTCGCCACGAACGGCGGCTCATCGAGATTGTTCGACGGTATGTAGGAAAGCAGCTCGCGGACCATCAGCAGCGCGCCCTGGTCATCGGGGGCCTCGAGATGGCAGACGCCGGAGCGCGTCGAATGGGTGTCGGCGCCGCCGAGCTGCTGCATCGTGACTTCCTCGTTGGTCGCCGCCTTAACCACGTCGGGCCCGGTGATGAACATGTACGAGGTGTCGCGCACCATCACGATGAAGTCGGTTATGGCGGGCGAATAGACCGCGCCGCCGGCGCACGGCCCCAGGACTGCCGAGATCTGCGGCACCACGCCCGATGAGAGGACGTTGCGCAGGAAGATATCCGCGTATCCGGCGAGCGAGACGACGCCCTCCTGGATCCTTGCGCCGCCGCCATCATTGAGCCCGATCACCGGGCACCCGGTCTTGGTCGCGAGATCCATCACCTTGCAGATCTTCTCGGCGTATGCGCCCGACAGCGTTCCGCCGAACACGGTGAAGTCCTGCGAGAAGACGCACACCTGCCGGCCGTCGATCATGCCGTGGCCCGTCACGACCCCATCGCCCGGGATGCGCCGCTCAGCCATGTCGAAATCGGTGCAGCGATGGGTCTTGAATTTGTCGAGTTCGACGAAGGAGCCGCGGTCGAGCAGAAAGTCGATGCGCTCGCGCGCGGTCATGCGCCCGTTCTCGTGCTGGCGCTTGACGCGCTCCGCGCCCCCGCCGGCCTCGGCCTGTCGCGAGAGTTCCTCTATGCGGTCGAGATTTTCCTTAAGTCCCATACTTCAGAATTCGCGCGATCGTGGAATGATACGGCGCTCAGTCCCGGCGGCGCAAACCCTGGCGACCGCCTGATAGATACCGCATGTCAGAGACGGGTTAAAGCGCCCGCGCGCCCCTTCCGTTTCGCATCAGGGGTCAGTTCGCGGCGCGCGGGGTGAAGCCCAGGAACTCGAAGCGATCGCCCGGCGCGATTCCCCGGCGCGCGGCGAATCCGCCGTTGACCTCCAGCACGTATAGCGAATCGCCCCGAACGCCGAGATGCTTCTCGGAGTACGGTTCTGCGTTGGCGACGATCCCCAGCACCCGGCGGTCGCTGCCCACGAAGATCATATCGAGGGGAATCTCCGTGTTTTTCATGTAGAACTGAAGCTGGCCCGGCTCTGCAAACACGAACAGCATCCCGGCATCCTCGTCCAGATGATTCCGGTACATCAGTCCGGTGTTGCGGGCGGCCGGCGTGCTCACGACCTCGACCCTCACGCGAGCGAGCGACCTGCCGTCGGGCGCGACGATCGATACCGCGGGCGAATGCGTGCAGGCGGCGATCGCGGCGTGGGCGAGCAGCACCACGAGAACGTCTCGAATCACTCGCAGGCGTGCGGATTTCATGCTTCCTTCACTCGCTGATCGCGTCCTTGGCCGGTCACCGCTGCCGGCGCCGGGCGCGCGCCGCGTGTCGCAATTCGATTCGCCGTGGCGGGGTCGCCGCGATGCTCACCGTCCCGAGAAGTTGGGACGCCGCTTTTCGAGAAAGGCGCGCACGCCCTCGCGATAATCCTCGCTGTCGAAGCATCTTGCGACCTGCTCGGAAACGGACTTGGTGTCGCGCTGGTCGGGGTCCTTGAGCGCCTCGCGAATTGCGGCCTTTGCCGCAAGCATCGTGAGCGGCGCATTGGTCGCCATCCGGGTCGCATAGTCGCGTACCGCCGATTCGAGTTCTGCGGGCTCGGTGACGCGGTTGACCAGTCCCATGGCGAACGCCTCATCGGCATCGAACAGCCGCGCCGAGAGCAGGATATCGCGCGCGTTGGCGTGCCCCACGGTGTGCGTGAGCGCAATCACGCCCTCGAGCGGATAGGCGAGTCCGAGCCGCGCGGCCGGAACACCGAAGCGCGTGCCGCGCGCCGCGATTCGGATGTCGCACGCGAGCGCGACCTGGACGCCGCCGCCGACGCATGCGCCCGAAATCATCGCGATGACCGGCTTGGAGCATTGCAGCATCGATGCGACCGCGCGGTTGGGCGCATCGCGGTATGCGCGCGCCTGCGCGGCATCGGATCGCATCGCGGGAAACTCCGAGATATCCGCGCCCGAGATGAACGCCTCCGCCGTCGCCCCCCGCATCACAATCACCCGCACCGACGGGTCACCCTCCAGTTCCGCCACACCTTCCGAGATGCGCTGCCACGTCCTAAGATTCAGGGCGTTGCGCACCTGCGGGCGGTTCAGCACGAGCCATCCCAGGGGCGGCTCGTGTCGGACGATCAGCGGGTCTGGTGCGGCTTGTTCGCTCACGGCGGTCTATGACCTCGTTTGGGTCGAACCCATGGTTATCATCGAAAAAGCGCTCAGCGGCGACTTTGAGCAAATTATCGCGCTCGCGCGCCCCGAGCAAAGGAGCTTGATCGGCGCCGCGCTCGGGCGGGGGCGATGCGTGGTGGCGCGCGTGGACGGATCGGTGCGCGGGTTCCTCGTCGCCGACGACAGGTTCTTCGGCCACACGTTCATCGAGTTGCTCCACGTTCATCCCGACTTCCGGCGGCACGGAATCGCAACCGCTCTGATGCGCGCCGCGGAACTCGATGCGGCCACCGAGAAGCTCTTCACCTCGACCAACCAGTCGAACATTCCGATGCAGCGCTTGTGCGAGAAAATCGGATTCGTCAGAAGCGGGATGGTCGAAAACCTCGATGAAGGCGATCCTGAGGTATTTTTCTTCAAGCGGCTGGCGCCTCCGTCGAACCCGCCCGATGACGACGAAATGGAAAGCGAATGACGCGCTCTGCGGCGCGCCGCGGCGATTTTCCCGAGTTCGGCAAGTCCGCGCAGGCGTCGCCCGGAACAAGCCGCTGGGATGGCCGAAAAATCGTTCACGAATCGCTTGTGAGAACTCGGCTGTGGCGGTAAGAAGGGGCCTATGGAAATCGGAAAAGTCGGAATCTGGTTCTTTCTCGATGGGATGGCCGGGCCTCAGAGCGCCGAGTTCGTAAAAAAGCTCGAGAAGCTCGGCTACCGGACGCTGTGGATTCCCGAGGCGGTCGGCCGCGAGCCATTCGCGCATGCCGCTTACTTGCTAAGCCGGACCGAGCGTTTGGTGATCGCCACCGGGATCGCGAACATTTACGCGCGCGACCCGATCACGATGGCCGCAGCGACGAAGACCGTAGCCGAGCTCTCGGACGGACGCTTCGTCCTCGGCATCGGGGTGAGCCACAAACCGCTCGTCACCAATCTGCGCGGGCACGCTTACGATAAGCCCTACAGCTTTATGAAGGAGTACCTGCCGCGGGTGAAGGGCGCGCTCTACCGTGCGCCCGAACCGAAGGAACCGGCGCCGATCGTGCTCGCGGCGCTCCATCCCAAGATGCTCAAGCTTGCCGCGACGGAGGCCGACGGGACGCACACCTATTTCGTTCCGCCCGAGCACACCGCAAAGGCGCGCGCGCAGATCGGCCCGAAGCCGTGGATTTGCGTGGCGCAGGCCGTATTTCTCGAGACCGACCCCGCAAAGGCGCGCGCCGCCGCTCGCGAATATATGAGGACTTACGTCCCGCGGCTGCCCAACTACACCAACAACCTGAAGGCGCTCGGATGGGCGGACGCCGAGTTCGAGAACGGATGCAGCGACCGGCTGGTCGATGCGATCGTAGCTTGGGGAACGGAGGCAAAAATCCGCGACCGCATCGACGCGCATCTCAAGGCCGGCGCGACGCACGTATGCATTCTGCCGCTTCGCGCCGATGGCTCGCCGCTCCCGGACGATCGCGTAATCGAGGCGTTCGCCCCGCGATGAGGGTTGCGGGCAAGCAAGCTGCGCCGTCGATTTTCCCGCTTCTCCGATCCGCCGCGATGTGCGCGGCGGCGATCGTGCTGATCGCGATGCTCTCGGGATGTTCCGCATCGCGGCAGCAGGAGCAGGCCGCGCAGGCGGAGGCCGCGGCGGACCGTGCGCAGGAGGCCGCCGCGCGCGCCGAGGAGGCGGCTGCGAAGGCACTGGTAGCGGCCCAGCAGGCGGCGGCGGAGGCCGATAAGGCGGCCAAGGCCGTGGAAGAGGCGACCAAATCGATCGATCGCGCATCGGCGCGCTTCGAGGAGCTGGAACGCCGGCGCGAGGCGCAAAGGGCGCGATCGCATCGCCCCGTCCACGCCAAGGCGAAGACGCCGCCGACCGTGGCGTCCGCGCCTGCGCCCGTCGCGTCGGCGCCTGCGGCCGAGCCGTCGTCAGCCGCCGGGCCATCGCCCGCCGCCGGGCCGTCGCCCGCGAAATAGCGCCCGCAAGTTAGCGCGCCGGGCGCGCAGGGATTCATGGCGCAATCAACAACAGCGCGATCAAAAGCCGCCGCCGGAACGGATCTCGATCGCCCGCCGATTCGCCGCCACTCATGGATCCGCATCGCTGGCCCTCTGTCAGCGATCTTCCTTGGCATCTTCGCGGCCGCGATGTACCTGCACCCGATCGGGGTGCTTCGATGGCTCCAGCTCACGCGCCTGGGATGGTCGGGCGTGACGCAGAACGAGGTCGCGCTCGATGACGGCTTGATGACCTACCTGGCCTCGGCAGGCTACTGGGATCACGAGCCCGTCGTCCTGATTCACGGGCTGGGGCCCAACGCCGCGCTGCTGTGGCGCGGTGTGATTCCTCCGCTGGCCGAGGGCAACTTCAAGGTGATTGCGCCGAATCTTTTCGGATTCGCATCGTCCGAGCACAAGCAAATCGATTACAGCATCGCATATCAGGCCGGCGCGATCGCCCAAATGATCGACCGGTTCAATCTCGGCCACGTCAACGTCATCGGCGATGAACTCGGCGCCGACGTCGCGCTCTACTATGCGGTCGAGCATCCCGACAAAGTCGAGCGGCTGATCCTGATCTCGGGAGGGTTAATCGGCGCGCGCGGCGCGGCCAAACTGCGCGCGGCTATGATCCCGGCGACCGTGGAAGGCGCGCGCGCGGAGGTCGAGACGAGCTTCTTCGGCCTGCCGCCGATGCCGGAATTCATGTACGAGCGGATGATGGCGGCGCTGGCCAACGATCGTCAGGCGGAGACGGCGATGCTGAACTCGGTTGTGCGCGACGAGGCGCACATCCGCTCCAACCTCGGCCGGATTATCAACACGCTCACAATCGTCATGTGGAGCGGCAGGAATCCGCGTTTCTCGAACGCAGACGGCCAGGCGCTTCACGTCGCGCTGCCCGGGTCGGCAACCGTCATCTTCAAAACTTCAGGGCCCTACCCGCAACTCGAGCATCCCGCCGACTTCGCCGAGGCCTTGCTGTTCATCTTGAAGCAGACCGAGGGCGGCCGCTGACCCAAGCGGCCGCGCGATTTGCTCTTGCGCGATCGGCGGTGCTTTGCGATAAGCGGAGCGTGCAATTCCAACCCGAGGAGCGATGACGATGAAGTTGTACAGCATGAATCTCTCCAACTTCGCGACCAAATCGCGAATCGCGATTTACGACAAGGGCCTCAAAATCGAGATCGTCGCGCCGCCGGGCGGCGATTTGCACTCGACCGAGTATCTAAAGGTCAATCCGCTCGGCAAGATTCCCGCGCTCGATGCGGACGGGTTGATCATCGCCGAGTCCGAGGTAATCAACGAGTACCTCGAGGACAAGTTTCCCACGCCGGCGCTGCTTCCGAAGTCGGCCGAGGGACGGGCGCGCGTGAGGCTCTTCACCCGCTTCCACGATCTGTATCTTGAACCGCCCCTGCGCGCGTTGTTCCCGATGATGAACCCGAAGACTCGCGACGAAAAAGTGGTCGCCGAGAAGCTGAAGGACTTGAGCGCCCGGCTCGATCAGCTCGAGAAGATGCTCGCGGACAGCGGGTTCGCCTGCGGCGCGGATTTCACGCTTGCCGATTGCGCGCTTGCGCCGACGATGTTCTTCATCGCGAATCTGCTCCCGATGTTCGGCGCGAAGCCGGCCGTCGAGGGACGCCCGAAGCTCACCGCGTGGTGGCATCACGTGCAGAGCCGGCCATCGGTCAAGAAAGGCCTCGCCGAGATGGCCGAGGCGATGGCGGCGATGCAGCGCGGCGGCCGCGCGTAACCGCGAGCGCTCTTATCGTTCCCGCCCGAACCGAAACGGGAGCGACCAGTTCGGGAATCGCGGCCGGCCGGTTTCCGCCGCGCGGCGGCGCAAGCCCTGCCTCCACTGGATCGTCCGGGTGCGTAGGTAGACGACGGCTCTTGCGGCGAGCAGGCTTGCGAGAATGAGTCCGTAGGTCACCGGTTCGCGCACGTCGCGCTTTACCCGCCACGTGAAGTGGATGACTGCGAGCGCCGCCGCCAGGTAGGCGATGCGATGAAGTTGCTTCCATCGGACGAAACCGAGGCGCCTGAGCGCGGCGTTCGTGGAGGTCGCAGCCAGCGGCACCAGGAGCACAAAGGTCGCGAACCCAACGAAGATGAATTTGCGCTTCAGGATGTCAGCCTCAATCGCGTGCCAGTCCAATCCCTGATCGATCAGAGCGTACGTGGTGACGTGGAGCGAAGCGTAAAAGAACGCGAGCAGGCCAAGCATACGGCGCACGCGCATCGGCCATGTCCAGCCGGCGATCGCCTTGAGCGGCGTGCAGGCAAGCGCGGCAACAAGGAAGACAAGTGCGATCAGGCCGAGCTGGTTAAGCGCCTGTGCGATGGGATCCGCGCCTAGCTCATTTTGCGATGCGCGCAGAACAATGGCGGCGACCGGGACTAACGAGCCGGTGAGCACCGCCGGCTTCAGCCATGGAAGTGGCGTCCTTGTTGCTCCGGCCACGATTTAGAAATTCCTCCGAAGGTCCATTCCCGCATAAAGCGCCGCCACCTGCTCGGCGTATCCGTTGAACGGCAAAGTCGGACGGCGGCGAAACTCGCCGATGCGTCTCTCGGTCGCCTGGCTCCAGCGGGGATGATCGACCGCAGGATTCACGTTCGCATAGAACCCGTACTCATCGGGCGCGACCAGATTCCAGGTGGTCGGCGGTTGCTCCTCGGTTAGCCGAATCTTCACGATCGACTTGATCCCCTTGAATCCATACTTCCAGGGAACCACCAGGCGCAGCGGCGCGCCATCCTGATTGGGAAGAGGCCGCCCGTACAGGCCGACGGCCAGTATCGTCAGCGGATGCATCGCTTCATCGATCCGCAGGCCCTCGACATAGGGCCAGGGCAGGAGCGCGGTGCGTTGACCGGGCATTTGCGCAGGGTCGAGAAGCGAAGTGAACGCGACATATTTCGCGCGCGAAGTTGGCTGGACCCGCTTGAGAAGATCCCGCAGCGGAATGCCGACCCACGGGATGACCATCGACCAGGCTTCCACGCAGCGCATGCGGTAGATGCGCTCCTCGAGAGGGAACCATCGCATCAGCTCATCGATATCGACGGTTTGCGGGCGCGCTACTTCCCCTTCGATTCTCACCGTCCACGGACGAGGTTTCAGCGTCGTTGCGTATTGCGCGGGATCGCTCTTGTCCGATCCGAACTCATAGAAATTGTTGTAGCTGGTCACGCTGTCGTATGGGGTTTTGGCTTCGCCGCCCGAGTAGTCTGAGTGCCTGGCAATCGAGAGCCCGGCAGGATTCCTTGCGATCTCGGCGCTGGTTGATTTCTGGTGGTCTGCCGCGCGCAAACCGCGCATCAACCAGAGCAGAGTAGCGCCGACGCCGGTGCTCGTCGCCGCGAACAGAATTGCATTCTTAAGAAATTCCCGGCGCCGAAGATACACGCTCTCCGGAGTGACTTCGCGCGAGAGACCGCCGCCAATCCCGGTCATGTCTGGCTATTCGATGCGTGCGCCGACCGTAATAGTGATTCCATCAGCCGCCCGCCGAAGGAGCATCTCGCTCAAGCTGGATGGTGTAATTATACCGTTGGTGCTTTCGGCTGCTTCGCACGCTGCTTTGAGCGCGTCCCTACTAGATTAACGCGACGGCGCATCATTCAGTTCCTTGCGGTGATCGGCGCCTGACGGCTGGCCGGCGCGATCGCGCTTCTAATGCTTCGTAATCTTATCGATGTCGGCCAGCTCGTTGGCGGTGAGCTTCCAGTTTCCGGCGTTCACGTTCTCGGCGACCTGTTCGGGCCGGGTCGCACCGGAAATCACGCTCGAGACTTCCGGCTGACAGGCGAGCCAGCTGGTTGCAAGCTCGACCATGGTGTGGTCGTGAGCGCGCGCGAACTCCTCGAGGCTTTCGAGCGCCGTGAAATTCGCGTCGGTTAGATACTGGCCCGCCATCCGCCCCATCAGCGCGAGGCGAGTTCCCTTGGGCGGCTCCGCGCCGCGGCGATATTTGCCGGTCAGAAATCCGCTGGCGAGCGGGAAGTAGGGCAAAATTCCCACCCCGAAATGCCGGCAGGCGGGCACCAGCTCGCGCTCGACGCGCCGATCGAGCAGGTTGTACAGGTTCTGTGCGGAAATGTACGCGGCAAGGCCGCCCGCGCGCGAGGTCCACATCGCGTCGGCCAACTGCCATCCGGCGAAGTTGCTGCATCCGACGTAGCGAACCTTGCCGGAACGAACCAGCGCATCGAGCGCCTCGAGGGTTTCCTGCTGAGGTGTCGCGGGATCGGGCTGGTGGATTTGATACAGGTCGATGTAGTCGGTCGCCAGGCGTTTGAGGCTCGCCTCGGCGGCGGCCATGATGTAGCGGCGCGATCCTCCGCGCAGGTAAGGGCCATCGCCCATCGGCATGCCGAACTTGGTCGCGACGATCACGTCGTTGCGGCGGTTTCCCAGTGCTTTGGCGAGGAGGTCCTCGGAGACGCCGCGGCCGCCATAAACGTCCGCGGTGTCGAACAGCGTGATGCCCTCGTCGAGGGCGCGGTGTACAACGGCGCGAGTCTGCTCCGCATCGCAGCGCATGCCGAAGTTGTTGCATCCCAGTCCGATTGCTGAAACCTGGAGGCCGCTCTTTCCGAGATAGCGATATTCCATGGGCTATGTCTCTCCTCGCATGCTCGCGCGCTCTTGCACAGCGCCGGTTGGTTGCTGTCCACTATTGCGCAGCCGGCGGTTGCTGACCAGCGCGGAATTTGCGCCGACCCGGAACCGAAAACGCGGGGCGCTCGTTCCCTTTTCGAGGAGCTTGCAGCGTTCCGGCGCAAGGAGCCATAAGACGGCCGGGCGCTGCCAGCGCGGAGAGGTGCTCATATGGAAACGGCAGACTTGAGCGGAATCAAAATCGAATTCGAAAGCCGCGGGCAGGGTGAGCCGGTCGTGCTCATTCACGGCAGCGTAGTCGCCGATTCTTACCTGCCGCTGATGGGCGAGCGCTCGCTTTCCGGGCGCTATCGGCTGATCCGATACCGCCGCCGAGGTTACGGAGGCAGCTCGCATTCGCGTCCCCCGGTGAGCATCGCGGACCAGGCGAATGATTGCCTCGGGCTGATTCGTCATCTCGGCATCCGCAAGGCGCACGTCGTAGGGCATTCGTACGGAGGGGTGATCGCGACCCGGGTCGCGCTCGACGCGCCCGACGCCGTCCATTCGCTTTCGCTCCTGGAGCCGGCGCTGGTCGGTCTACTCCCGGCCTCGATGACGCCCGGACTGGACCTGGCGGCGGCGATCCAGAGTTACTTCGGAGGAAACAAGCGGGGTGCGATCGAAGGTTTCCTCATGCGCGTGGCGGGAACGGATTATCGCGCGAATCTCGAGCGCGTTCTGCCCGGTGGTTGCGAGGCCGCGGTCGCCGATGGCGACACGTTCTTCCAGATCGAGATGCCCGCGATTCAGGAATTCATGACGGCCTTTTCGGCCGGCGACCTTCGCCGCCTTCGCAGCCCCGTGCTCGCAGGCGTCGGCGGAAACAGCGTCCCCGTCTTCCGGGAAATCCATCGCGCGATTGTGGCGATCCTGCCCCAGGCGAAATCGATCGAGATACCGGACGCCGGGCACATGCTGCAGATGGAGAATCCCAAGGCGGTCGGAGAAGCGCTGGCGAGCTTCTTTGGCCGCCATCCCATCGCGGGATAAACCGTCGATGAGGCGGGCTCGCGCGAGATCGCTCTGCGTTCGCGGAAGTTGTGCATGAACGAACCTCTGAGCATGCCCAAGGCTGTGCTCGACGATCTCATCGCGTTACTGCGCGGCGAGGGACTCAAGGTTCTCGGCCCGGTCGCGAACGATGGCGGCGTGACCTTCGCCGAGGTGCGCGCGGTTTCCGACATGGCGGTCGGGATGCGCGAATCGCAGGAGCCCGGCCGCTACCGGCTCTCTGCGGGCGTCGCGGGCGAGATTTTTGGCGTAGTAAACGGCGCCGGATCGCTCAAGCCGTTCTTTTTCGCGCCGGAAGAACCGCTGCTCGAGGTGCAGCGGGAGCGGCGCGGCTTCCAGGTCAGGGAGACAATCCCGCAGGCGCCGCGCCTTGCATTCATCGGGGTCCGCGCGTGCGATCTTGCCGCGATTGCAATCCAGGATCGCATCTTCCTGCACGACAGCTTTCGCGACACGCATTACGAGGCGAGGCGCAAGGACGCCTTCATGGTCGCGGTCAACTGCACGCGATGCGCGCCCACGTGTTTTTGCGTTTCGATGAAAACCGGGCCGGAAGCGACGGCGGGCTTCGACCTCTCCCTCACCGAAATGGAAGATGGTTTCGTGGTGCGCAGCAACTCTCCCGCCGGCGACGCGATCGTCGCCAAGCTCCGCCTGAGTGCGGCGCCGGATGACCAAATCGCGGCGGCGCAGGCGCGGATCGGCCAACGCGCGGCGAGCATGCAACGGCGCCTCGATACGTCGGATATGCCGGGCCTGCTCTACGAAGAAGCCGAGAATCCGCGATGGAACGATGTCGCCGCGCGGTGCCTCTCTTGCACCAACTGCACGATGGTGTGTCCGACCTGCTTCTGCAACACCGTCATCGACGTTCAGGAAATCGACGGGAACATGAGCCGTCGCGTGCGCAAGTGGGACTCCTGCTTCTCGCTCGAACATGCGCACATCCGCGGCATCAACTTCCGCCCGAAAATCCACGACCGCTACCGGCAGTGGCTCACTCACAAGCTCGCTTCATGGATCGATCAGTTCGGAACGTCGGGATGCGTCGGATGCGGCCGGTGCATCACGTGGTGCCCGGTCGGAATCGACCTCACCGAGGAAGTCGCGGCAATTCGCGCCCAGCGGGGGAAACGATGACTCCTTACGCCATGCATCCGGCCCGCATCATCGCGCGCAGGACCGAGACCGAAGGTATCTATACGTTCACGATGCGTTTGCTCGATGCCGAGGTGCGCCGCTCATATCGCTTCGAGGCGGGGCAGTTCAACATGATCTACGTCTTCGGCGTCGGCGAGGTGCCCATCTCGATCGTTTCCGATCCGGCGGAGCCGGAAATCCTGGAACACACCATCCGGATCGCGGGACGCGTTACGGGCGTGATGGCGAAGTGGAAGGTCGGCGACATCGTCGGCGTGCGCGGCCCATATGGCAACGGATGGCCGGTCAATGTGGCGCGCGGGCGGGACGTAGTAATTATCACCGGGGGGCTGGGATGCGCGCCGGTCGTTGGACTGATTAACTACATTTTCCGCCGCCGCGCCGACTATGGCGAACTGCATATTATTCATGGCGTCAAAACGCCCAACGATCTCCTCTACCGCGAGCGCTTCGATGAATGGCGCCGCGCGCCGCGCACCAAGGTTTACCTGACGACCGACCACCCGGATAAAAGCTGGCATTATAAGATCGGCGTGGTGACGGAATTGTTCGATGAGGTAACAGTGCCACCATCGTCGATCGTGATGATGTGCGGACCGGAAATGATGATGAGATTCGCCGCACGTTCGCTGCGCCAGAAGGGCATCACCGATGATGCCATTTACCTCTCGATGGAACGGCGGATGGAGTGCGCGGTCGGGCTCTGCGGCCATTGCCAGTATCGCGAACACTTTGTCTGCAAAGATGGCCCGATATTTTCCTATCACACGGTGAGGCAGCGCTTCGGAGAATCCGGGATATGAAACCCCGAATCGCGGTATTCAAGTTCGCTTCGTGCGACGGCTGCCAGTTGCAGTTCCTGAACGCCGAGGACGAGCTGCTGAAGCTCGCCGGGCTGGTTGATTTCGCCCATTTTCCGCAGATTCGAAGCCGCCATCTCGACGGACCGTACGACATCGCGTTCGTCGAGGGCAGCATCACCACCCCCGACGATGCCCGGCGGATCATCCGGGTGCGCGAAGACAGCCGCTTTCTCGTCACGATCGGGGCGTGCGCCACCGCAGGCGGAATCCAGGCGCTGCGCAACTGGGCCGACGTCGAACAATACCGGAGCGTCGTCTATCCCAGCCCCGAATTCATCTCGACGCTCTCGACCTCCACTCCCATCTCCGAGCATGTCCGGGTCGATTTCGAGATCTGGGGCTGCCCCGTGGATGTGCGCGAGCTGTTGAGCGTGGTGCGCTCGTTGCTATCCGGGGCGAAGCCGGTGCTGCCCGCCCATAGCGTGTGCATGGAGTGCAAGCGGCGCGGCAATGCGTGCGTGGTGGTTGCGCGCGGAGAGCCGTGCCTCGGACCGGTAACGCGCACGGGATGCGGCGCGCTGTGCCCGTCGTTGCGGCGCGGATGCTACGGATGTTTCGGGCCAGCCGACGATCAGAACATGGAATCGTTCACGCGCCTGCTCGCAAATCAGGGGATTGCCGGCGACGACGCGCTGCGCCGCTTGCGTGCAATCAACGGTTACGTAAGGCCGTGGCGGGAGACCGCGGATGCCATCGCGGCGAAAAAAAACTAGGACGATCGAGGTCAACTATCTGACCCGCGTCGAGGGCGAAAGCGCCTTGCGGATCAGATTGCACGATGACCAGTTGGCGGACCTGCGCCTGGAAATTTTCGAGCCGCCCCGCTTCTTCGAGGCATTGCTGCGGGGCCGCGATTGCCGGGAGGCGCCCGACCTCACCGCGCGAATCTGCGGCATCTGCCCGGTCGCGTATCAGATGACCGCGGTACATGCTTTCGAGCGATTGTTCGATATCGCGATCGATCCCGCGATCCGCGCCCTGCGCCGGCTCTACTACTGCGGCGAGTGGATAGAAAGCCACGCCCTCCACGTCCACGTCCTCGCGGCGCCGGATTTCCTGGGATGCGACGGCGTGATCGCGATGGCCGAGAAACATCGCGACGCCGTCGAGCGCGGCCTCAGAATCAGGAAGCTCGGCAACGCGATCGTGGCAAAGCTCGGCGGCCGCTCGGTCCATCCGGTCGGCGCCTGCATCGGCGGCTTTACTCGCGTCCCCAGGCGCGACGAGCTTGCGGTTTTGCGCGAGCAACTCCTGCGCGGGCGCGCCGATGCGGTCGAGTGCGTGCGCTGGGTTTCCCGATTCGATTTGCCCGCCGCCAATCGCGACATCGAATTCGTTTCGCTCCGCCATCCGGACGAATATCCGATGAACGAAGGGAGGATCGTCTCGAGCAAAGGCATCGATGCGCCCCAGGAGAACTTCGACGACTTTTTCGAGGAGCACCAGGTGCCGTATTCGAATGCGCTCCGCTCGAAGGTCAAAGGCCGCGAATCGTACTTCCTCGGACCGCTCGCCCGCATCAACCTGAATTTCGATCGGCTGGGGCCCGACGTCGCCTCCGTCGCGCGCGACACCGGCATCCCGTGGCCGAATTCGAATCCCTACACGAGCATCGTCGCCCGCGCGCTCGAGATTCTTTATGCGATCGACGAAGCGCTCAGGATCATCGACGCATACGAACCGCCATCACCCTCTGCCGCGCCGTTCCATCCGCGCGCCGGAATCGGACGCGCGATCACCGAGGCGCCGCGCGGCCTGCTCTATAACGCGTTCGAGACCGATGAGCGCGGATCGATCCGATCCGCGCGGATCGTCCCGCCCACCGCGCAGAACCAGGCGCGAATCGAGGCCGACCTGCGCGAACTCGTTCCCGGCATAATTCAGAAGACTGAGGCGGAAGCGACTCACGCCTGCGAAATGGCAATTCGCAATTACGACCCGTGCATCTCGTGCTCGACGCACTTTCTCCGCCTGGAGACCGAACGATGTTGATTCGGATCATCGGGATCGGAAGCCCGTTCGGCGACGATGCGTGCGGGCTCGAGGTCGCGCGAATCCTCGCCGAGGCGCCGCCGCCCAACTGCGAAGTAATCGTTGCCGATCGTCCCGGGGTGAGCCTTCTCGAACTGATGCGCGGAATCGATGCCGCCATCCTTATCGACGCCGTGCGATCCGGCGCGCGCGCCGGCACTCTCCATGAGCTGAGTTTCGATGACGTGGCTCGATGCGCCGCTCGGTTCGTTTCCTCGCACGACATGGGGGTCGCGGAGGCGGTCGCGCTCGCGCGAAAGTTGGGATGCGCACCCGAGCGCGGGAAAATCTTCGCGATCGAAATCGCTCCCGCGCCGGCGCGCCGAGCCTTTACCCTCAGCCAAACGATGCGCCCGGCGTTGAAGCGTGCGCTCGACCGCGTGCGATCCTGGGCAGAGGAGTTGAGCCGCGAGAGCGCGGTCTCGGGTCACCCACCGACTGCGTAATTTTGCGCCGGACCCGTGCGAACGCGCCGGCGCGCGAAGCCCCGCCAATGCAAAACGGGAATCCGGGCTCGGTGCGCGATCACTTCAAATTGGAAGCGACGAACTCCCAGTTGACCAGGTTCCAGAACGCATCGACATAGTTCGCCCGCGCGTTGCGATAGTCAATGTAGTATGCGTGCTCCCACACGTCGCAGGTCAGCAGCGTCGGCTTGTCATTCATAATCGGGGTGTCGGCGTTCCCGGTTTTTTCGACCGCGAGCGAGCCGTCGCGATTTTTCACCAGCCATGCCCATCCGCTGCCAAACTGGGTAATTGCGGCTTCGGTGAACTGCTTTTTGAAGTTCTCGAAATTGCCAAACGACTTTCGGATAGCATCACCAACGGTGCCCGACGGGGCGCCACCGCCCGCGGGCTTCAGGCAATTCCAATAGAAGCTGTGATTCCAGTGTTGCGCCGCGTTGTTGAAAATCGCGCCGGGCCCGGCCGTCTTGATGATCTGCTCGAGCGGCATTTCGGCGAACTTCGTGCCCGCGACAAGCTCGTTGAGCTTGTTCACATACGCCGCGTGATGTTTGCCGTGGTGGTACTCGAGCGTCTCAGCCGAAATTTGCGGCGCCAGCGCGTCCTTTGAATAGGGCAGTGGTGGAAGGGTAAAGGCCATGGGGATTTCTCCTTTTGTTATGGTCCCGGGGCGCGAGCGTACGGTTCGCGACGGTCGGTCCGGTCCACAAATCCGCGTTCTCGCCTCCCACGGAAAACATTACATCCGGGGTCGCTTAGCGGCCAGACAGAAAGTTTGGGGCTCCTGGCCCGATCGCGTCGGCCAACCGGCATTCACTTCACCGATACGGCGACGAGGCGTTCCGCGCGGTGGTCGTATGGCGTCCGGGACAGACTCCCGTAGAGCTGCACTTCGCGGAAACCGGCCTGCCTCAGCATCGCCGCGAGTTCAGCTCCCGAATAGAGCCAGTGCGAGAAGCTGAACTCCTCGCGGCGGTCGCCCTTGATCAGGATCCAGCGGTTTTCGATTCGATCCCATCCGCTGCGCAGATGATGTTCCTCGAGTATCAGGCTTCCGTCCGGCGCGTTGCGCCATACGCGCTCCTGAAAGATGCGGGCGAGGATCTCCTTGCCGAGGACATCGATTACGAACCTCGCGCCGGCCTTCAATGAGGTATGGACGTTGGTCAGCACGCGCAGATTGTCGGCCGGATCGTCGAAGTAACCGAGCGAAGTGAAGAGATTCACGGCGCCGTCGAACGCTCGGGCGCGGATGAAATCGCGCATGTCGGACTGAACGAATTCGATTGCAAGGTTCTCCGCCTCGGCCCTGCTTCGCGCGCGGTCGAGATAGGCTTGATTCAAGTCGACGCCCGTCACCGAGAACCCCTGGCGCGCGAATTCAACCGAATGCCTGCCGACGCCGCAGCATAGGTCGAGCAGCTTCGCGCCCGGCGTGAGTCCGAGCAGTCCGGCGACCTTCTCGGCCTCGATGCGCGCCAGCGCCACGCGCTCCTCATTGAAAAGAATTGGTTCGAACGTCTCCCAGAACGTTTCGTCCTGAAACCATGCGCTCATCGTCGCGCCTCTTCGTCTTGTGGGACCGTCTCTCGGAGCCGGTGGAGGGATGGGGCAATCGGGCAAAAAGAAAACCCCTCCAGCCGATCTGGCGGGAGGGGTCCGGTTGCGTTTTCCGATGCGCCCTTAGCGGCGCACGCACACCCCGCCCGCCCGGCTGACGTACATGACAGCGACTCGGAGCAGAGTTTTCATAGAGGCAACAATCTACAAGCGTCGCTGCGCGCGAGTCAACCGGACTGAACGAGTATCGCAGTTCGCTTGCAGCGGGCTCTCAACATCCTGCGCGAAAGATGGCCGCTTTCCTCTATCTTCTCCCCTGGTGTTTTCCGGGGGAGATAAGAGAGCGGGAGCAGGCGGTGATTTATCACCAGCCTGCTATAGCCATTGGCAACTGTTCAGCCACGTTACGGATGGCTCGGTGTTTCATTGCTATCCGGCTTGAGATGAAAGGCCGGCAAAAGATCGAATGGTGTTAAGAGCGTCCGCGGCGTCTTTGACCTCAATGCAAATTACTGAGTACCGCTGGCCTTCAGTAAACAGTGTAATCACTTCCTTCGACCATCGCGTAAGATCGACAAATACCCATTGGCGGGGCGAACCCATCCAAAAGGTGCCGGCGCTAATTATCCCCGGAAATCCCGTGCCAAGGGCGCGCAAATCTGTCCAGCGCCGCGCAGGCAAATGCCGCCCGACCCGGGCGTCCTTTATCGAGGTGCGCGGAATATCGATGCTGCTTTTCAGGGCGAAGAATTTGCTCCAGCCGAGGACCTCAAGATGAAGATCGTCTCCTCTGATAGATAGCTCGACCATCGCTCGAATCGCTTGATGTTATTCGTTCTTTGGGAGCCACCCGTCGGACTTGGACCGACGACCTGCCTGTTACGAATCCGCTGCTCTACCAACTGAGCCGGGGCGACCCCGTTCGCATCTCGAGCATCGCAACTCCACGCGCGCGACGCTCGCCGGCCGCCGTTCGACATTAGCCAAGCCGAGCGCATCGAGGAAGCGACTCGGACGGCGCGGCTGGCGGGTCTTGAGCAAACGCAGGCGCAGGACGAGGATCGTAGCGATGGAGCCGCTCGGGCAATTTCTGAGCATCCACCGCGCGACGATCGAGCGGCTGTACGTCCGCAGCGGCGGCGCGCGATGGCAAGTGGGAATCGACGAATTCGCCGCGATGCTCCATCAAAGCTTCGAGCATCGCTTTGCCGGCGAACCGGAGGCATCCAGCGAGTCAGCGGTCGAATCCTTTCTTGAATCGTTGCACGTTGAGGATCTCGCGCTGGCGATCGGCTGCCGTGCCGGAAACGAGCAGGCGTGGCAGCATCTGCAGGAAAGTCACGGGCCGATCGTCCAGCGTTTCGCGCGCGCGTTGGTTCGCGACCCCGTGCGCGCACGCGAGATTGCCGACTCCTTGTGGGCCGATCTTTACGGGCTCACCTGCTCGCCGGACGCGCTCAGCTCGCCGCTCGCTCATTACCATGGCCGAAGCGCACTCTCCTCGTGGTTGCGGGTTGTGATCGCGCGGCGCGAGGCTGATGCGTGGCGCAAGCAGAGGCGCACAGAGCCGATCGATGAGATGACCGCGGAGCGCGCCGCCGCCGATGCGAACACCGGCGGCGCCGAACCGGGCGATCCCGACCGGCCTCGCTATCTCGCGCTCGTGGGCGAGGCGTTGACGTGCGCACTGACGGCGGTAAGTCCGCGCGACAGATTGCGGCTATCCTATTATTACGTCCAGGGCCTGACGCTCGCGGAAACCGCATCGCTGATCGGCGAGCATGAATCGACCGCATCGCGCAATCTCGCCAGGACGCGGCTCGCCATCCGCCGGCACGTCGAGCGCCGGCTGCGCCGCGAACATCGCCTCAGTGACGACCAGATCGGCAGATGCTTTGAGTACGCGACCGAAGACTGGATGTTCGATTTGAAACAGGCGCTCGCGCAAGGGAAGTGATGGCTAACCGCGGCGAAAATCATGACGCTTTCGACACGCTGATGAAGCGCCAGCTCGCCTCGGGGCTCGATGAGTCGGGACGGGAGTGCCCGGACGCCGACCTGCTCGCATGCTTCGCCACCCGCGCGCTCGAACCATCCGAGTACGAGCGCTGGGAACGGCACGTCGCGGGATGTGCATTATGCCAGCGCGATCTCGCTCTGCTCGCCCGTGGTGGCGCGCTCGAGGCCGAGTCGGCTGCACCTATTCGCCCGGCGCCCGCGCGCGCGGCTGTCGGGCTCTCGCGCGGACCGGCCACGGCGCGCGATCTCGCCGAGCGCGAGAGTAGTTCTGGCGGCGATGAGGGAATCACCGCCGCGATTCGCCGCGCCGTCCGCTTCATGATCGGTCCTTTCCCACTTTCGGTGGCGATTCACGTTATCGCCCTCCTGTTCCTGATCATCACGGTGCACGAGCAGCGCGGCCGCGAACTGATCATGGTGAACCTGGAGGCGGGCGGCGGCGGTGGCAGCGGCAGCGAGATGCAGGACCTCGACATGCCC
>DASPOF010000040.1:0-13151 GCA_035626155.1 Binataceae bacterium (SeqCode) | reverse complement strand
ACAATTTTCCGGCGGACGAAGTCTCATACATGGATCGCCACTACTTTGTTCTGGATCACACGCCCCTGGTCGGCGCCTCTGGCGGAGCGGCATACCGCTGGAAAGAGTACCAGTTCACCGCGGACGGGCTGTTCAGCAGCGGGCTACGGGGAGGGTTCGCGGACAAGACGCAGCTTCCCAAAGTGTGGCAGTTCAACCTGAGCGGCGCGAAAGATTTCACGGTGCCCGGGCTCGGCAAATTCACGAACCGCATCATTTTGCAAAATATCTTCGACCGGACGAATTTGATCCGGCTTTCCAGCGGCATCGGAGTTTTCCAAGCTGCATACGGTCCGAGAATCACGGTCTACGATGCGCTGACCATACCGCTGCCTTCTCGCTGATAGGCGATCAGATTTAGGCGAGTTCTGTCGCGATGGACGCTCGGTGCGGCAGGTCAGGGGGCGAGATCGCGAAATCGCTCGGGAGGAGTCCACGGCGTCGCGAGCGCATCGAAGCGCGCGAGCAGCTCCTCGACGTCCCTCCCCTTTGCGGCCGCGCGAATCTCCTCGCGAACCATCGCCGGCCGCTCCACGAGCCGCTGCCGGAGCATCGTGCGCACGGTGCGGTCGATCAAGCTGGCGACCACATCCTTGCCGCGCAGATGCTTGCCGACGGTGGTGATGAGGGTGCGCGCGCTGATTTCGGAGAGCGCCGTGCGCAGGTATTCGACGTGCGGCGACTCATCCGATCGGATGAAGCGCACCAAACCGGCCGCCTCCTCGGGCGCATCCGACACCGCGGGGTCCGCGAGCACCTCTTCCGCCCATGCGAACGTCGATGCGGCATAGACCTCGATCGCGAGCACGTTGATCATGAAGCGCACCAGGCGCTCGACCGGCTCGCCCAGCTCGGGGAACATCGGCGGCGGCGGATTGCCGCGCCGCGCCGCGACCGCGGTGAAAATCTCATCGGGGACGTGCGGGTTGGAAAGCGCTGCATCGCGTGCGGCAAACCACATCTGGCGATGGCCGCCTTCCTCCGACCATCCCGCCTCATCGCGCGCGTGCGCCTCGAAAAGCCCGCCCGCAAGATGCGCGAGCGCGGTGCCGCCGGTGTCCTCGCGGATGAAGGATTCAAGCGGCGGCACGGGCAGTTCGCGAATCATCGCGCCGAAGCCCTCGACGATCCCGATTTCCGTCAGTTGCCGCACCATCGGCGCCCGGATGCCCTCGCGCAGGAGCATCTTCGCCTGCGCGACATTGGGCATCTGCGCGGAGATGGTATCGGCGGGGATTTCGACGAGCGGCTCGGGCGAAGTCCTGATATGCTGTTCCTGCCAGGCTGAAATCGCCGGAACGCGCCACAAGGTGCGCGGCGAGCGATAGCTGCCATCGGCATCGAAACCGCCGTGGCACTTGATGCCTTTGACGATCAGCGGCTCCTTGACGGGCACATTGGCGAGCAGCTCATCAGCGCTGAATGATAATCGTGATTCGTGCGGCATGGCTCCGCGTCCTTATCGGCCGCGGCAGGCCGATTCTGCGCCGGACGCATCGCTACCGTATGTATCGCGTGCGCGCAGAGTCAATTCACTTTCCGTCGCGCGTTGGCTGGCGCGTTGCACTTTGCATCCTTGCGGCTCGGCGGATAGGTTAGCCCCACGATGAGCGCATCGCCCAAAGCGATCGTCGACGAAGCACCGCAAGCGGCTGCCAACGCGAACAAGTGGATAATCGCGATCTCCGTCATGCTCGGCACGGTGCTCGAGGTGCTCGACAGCTCGATCGTGAACGTCTCGCTGCCGCACATGCAGGGCGCGTTTTCCGCCAGCGTGGATGAGATCGCGTGGGTGATCACGAGCTACCTGGTCGCCGCGGGCATCATGATACCGATGACGAGCTGGATCGCCGAGCGCTTCGGCCGCAAGCGCTACTTCGTCGTTTCGATCACTCTGTTCGTCATCGCGTCGGCATTGTGCGGGGTGGCCCAGTCGCTCAACCAGATCGTGTTGTTCCGGCTCCTGCAGGGCGCCGCGGGCGCCGCGATGATGCCGCTGTCGCAGGCGATTCTGATGGAGACGTTCCCGCCGCGCGAGCAGGCGCTGGCGATGGCGGTGTGGGGCGTGGGGATCATGGTTGCGCCGATTATGGGGCCTACCGTCGGCGGCTGGATCACCGATACCTGGTCCTGGCGCTGGAACTTCTACATCAATGTGCCGATAGGAACGCTCGGCGCATTCATGGTCGCGCGATTTATCGAGGACCCGCCCTACATGCGCGAGCATCGCCGCGTCAAGGTCGATTACCTCGGCATCCTGTGCCTGTTCGTATCGCTCGGGCTCTTCCAGATCGTGCTCGACCGCGGCGAGCGGGCCGAGTGGTTTGCAAGCCCGTGGGTCGTTTACAGCACGATTGCGGCGATCCTGGCGACGGTCATACTGGTTTATCACGAGCTTAGCACCGAGGACCCGGTCGTCGACCTGCGCATCCTGACCAACACGAAATTCACGCTCCCGATGACGTTGGTGATCTTCCTCACCTTCTCGCTTTACGGGACGGGCATTCTCAATCCGATTTTCCTGCAGGAGCTGCTTGGCTACACGGCCTCCAAGGCGGGCCTGGTGATGGCGCCGCGCGGCGCCGGAACGATGTTCGCGATGATTCTGCTGGGGAACCTGTCGCGCCGCGGTATCGATACCCGTCCTCTGGTCGGCATCGGATTCATCCTGGTCGCGTATGCGATGTGGTCGCTCGCGGGACTTGATCTCGAGGCGGACACGGCGCGAATCGTGACGCCGACCGTCATCCAGGGCGTCGGCACCGGGCTGATATTCCCCTGCCTGTCGGCTGCGGCGCTAAGCTCGATGGAAAAGTTCAAGATGCAGAACGCGGCGAGCCTCTACTCGGTTACGCGCAATCTCGGCGCCGCCGTCGGAACCTCCTACCTCACGACCCTGCTCATCCATCGCGAGCAGGTCCGCCAGAGCTATCTGGTCGAGCACGTTACGACCTTCACCTTGGGGCACGTGAGGATGCCGGGAGCGGGCGGGGGCGATCTCGTTCGCCAATTGGCGGCGGGTCACGGGCGGGGAATCGCGATGCTGTACGGGATGGTGCAGCGGCAGGCGATGATGCTGTCGTTCAATGATATCTACCGGCTGCTGTGCCTGCAGATGGTGGTGCTGATACCGACGTTCCTGCTCCTCCAACGCGACCGCCGCAATCTGCCGACGCACGCCGGGGTCGAATGATGGCGGCCATGGACCGGGTTAGGCGGTCCCGGGCGGGCCAGGCCGCCGTCGAGCGGGATTTGTTCTCTTAATCCACGGGCGCCGACCGAAATCGCCCGATCGATGCGAGATCGCGCCGATCGAGACCGCATCGGCGAACTTCCCCCGCGCTACGAAGCCCCTTGCAGACCGAAGGATTCGCGCGCCTCGTGCTCGGAAATTCGTGATCGCCGGCTGGAAATTCGAATCAAGGTCCATAAGTCCTTCTCATACGCGCGCGACCGGGGTTAAGCGGATCGCCGCGAAAAAATAACCGCGCCGAATCGATTGTCAAGCCGGTGATTGGAATTATTCGTAATTTTCGGGCGTTGCCCCGCCTGTGACCGCGCGCTAAGAAAGGGAGCGTACGTAGCGAGCGCATTGCCGTTGGCCTGGTGAACGCCGCACGATGTGAGACGACCCAGGGCCTGTTGCGTCTGGGTGGTCTCGGTCGTGCGCAACTCCATCGAGCCCCTGCTTCGATCGTGAGGGGAATGGGCGGGCAGAGGAAGTCGATGCGGAGTGGGCTGGTGGGCTGGTGAGTCGAGCCTTAGCGCATGACGCGGTTCAGTTACGGCCCTTGTTCACTGACCGGTCCCCGGATCGGGGTCAGCCGCGTATTTCCTTTTCATTCGAGTTTGCTCCTGCCTGCCGGCGCAGGCGGCCATCGGCTTGATTCGACCGCAGCGATTGGCAGGAATTCGATAAGCTTAAGCCGCGAATGGATGTCTTTGAATTTCGCTGGCGTTGCGCGGGATTCGGTTCCGCGCACCGCCGCGCGCTCGAAACGCCGTCCCAGTCATCTGGCAGATGGAGGTTGAGCCTGTGCGAAACGGTCCGTTGGTCCACAGAAGCGCCCACGTATCGAGATTCGCTCATGGAACGATCCCACCCCTGGATCGCCTCGCATCCATCGCCCCGTTCGGCGCACCTCATGCGCTGGCCCGGCGCGCCTCGCAGCCGGAGTTTTCCGATTGGAAGCCGAGGCGGATCCATCTTGGCAGCCGCCTGCCCATCAATCTGCGATCTTTTCTGGCCGATCAGCTTGGCCCCCTGGCGCGAGTGGAGGATGACGCGATCGTCGCGCTGACGCCGCGCTCGATGGACGTGCTGATGCGCGAGCTGGCGCGCGCGATCCGCCGCTTCTCGGCGCAACGGGCGCGCGAGGCGTGGATCGAACTGGTGATCGGGATCAGCCGTCTCGAGCACGAATTCTTCGGCGCAGGCGAAAAGGCCCCCGCTCCGGCGGTGCTGTGCCTGCGATGCGCTTGTATCGGGACGGGCGCGCTTGACGGGCATGATTGCGGTGACTGCGTCGCGGTCGATATAGGCTCCGCGCTGCGCGCCGAGCAGTCGGCCGCCTCGACCATCGCGCGCATCTCGGCCGCGATCCATCGCGCCGTCGAGGACTTCCGCTCATCGCGCGCGGCGGCCGGTCTGCCGCACTACGACCTCGACTGTTACGTCGCAGGCACGCAGGCGATCTTCACCTGGCGGCCACTGCCGGTAGGCGGCAACTGAACGCCCGGAGCGTGCCGGGCGATCAGGTCATATTCGAGCTTGGCGGTGAATCAGAGCGACGACGCGCGGCGGCGGCGTTGTTCCTTGCGCCGGCGGCGTTGTGCCTCGGAGCGTTTGCGTTTGCGGCGGACGCTGGGCTTCTCGTAAAAGGCCCGCTTCTTCATTTCCTTGAATACTCCCTCCTTGGCGAGCTTGCGCTTGAGCACCCGCATCGCCTGGTCCAGGGAGCCTTCAACTCGTATTTCCATAGTCCTCCGTTTGCCTGCGATTTAACCGGCTAAGCTTAAGTCCGCCTCCAAGTAGTGTCAACGGACCCCGGGGCTGGGTGCTGCTCTGATTGTGTGTCGGCAGGGCCTCCGATTGCGCCCCGGCACTTTGGGAGTCACTTGGGAGTTGGTTCGCCGACTGCCCACACGTAACCATCGGGGTCTTCGACCATCATTTCACGCCATCCATGACGTGTAGTCACGGGCGGCCGCACGATGGTCGAGCCAAACTCACGTGCTCGCGCTTCGACCCCATCGGGTCCAATCCCTAACAGGCGCAATTCGGCGCCCAAGCCGCGCCGTTCCCCTGCCAGCAGGCGCGGGTACCAGGGATGCTTATCGTAGGTGTGATCCGCGTGAAGCATCAGGTCGACACCGGCCACCCGGGCAGCAGCAAAGTCCGGATCCGAGTAGCGGAAATCGGCCTCCAATACCTTCCGATAGAAAGCTTCAGAGCGGGCCATATCCTTGACCAGCAGGTTGACCGTGAGATTCGGGAGCGATCGCCCGTATTGGTCGGCCGGCATCCATGGATCACCGGTGCGTTTCTTCATAGTTTGATTCCCTCCAATTTGCAGGATTCCAGGGCACGGTAACGGTGAAGCATCAACACAAGACCGGAGCATTACTCCGGGGCAAAGGCGGTCGCAAACATTGCAAATGTCCGGAGCGCGGGATTTTGAGGGTGCCCGGGCGCGGATTCCCTTCTTCAAGCGCCGGGGCGCGCTCTGCTAAATGATATGCGTCGAACTCGGGCGCGAGGCGGCCGCGCGGGAGCGCATCATGGATTTGGGCCTTAAGGGAAAGGTCGCGATGGTCAGCGGCGGCAGCCGAGGGATTGGCCGCGCGATCGCGCAGGCGCTCGCCGAGGAGGGCGTCTCGGTCAGCATCTGCGCGCGCACCGCCGATGCGGTCGCGGCCGCACGTGCCGAACTGTCGCAGGCGAGTCTTAAGAGCGGCGGCGCGAGCGCGGGCGGCTTCAACGGCGATGTGACCCGGCCCGCCGATGCGGAAGCCTGGGTCGCGGCGGTCCTCCAGCAATACGGCCGCATCGACGTGCTGGTGAACAATGCGGGTTTCGCGCAGCCCGGCGCGCTGGCCGATCTGCCGGACTCTGCGTGGGATGAGCAGTTCGGCTTGAACCTGTTTGCGGCGGTGAGGCTGACGCGGCTGGTCGCGCCGCACCTGGAGAAAGCCGGTTCCGGCTCGATCATCAATATCGGCTCGATCTACGGCCGCGAGTCGGGCGGCCCGCTCGCCTACAATGCGTCCAAGGCCGCGCTGCATTCCTTCACCAAGATGCTCGCGCGCGAGTTCGCGCCCAGGCGGATTCGCGTCAACGCGGTCGCGCCCGGATCGATTCTCTACCCCGGCGGAACCTGGGAGCGCATGTTCAAGCAGAACCCCGCTTTCGAGCGCGACTTCATTAGCCACGAGCTTCCCGCGGGCCGGCTCGGCCGTCCCGAGGAAGTCGCGTATGCGGTCCTGATGCTCGCATCGCCGCGCGCGAGCTGGATCACCGGCGCCTGCATCCCGGTTGACGGAGCGCAAGGCCGATCGATCGTCTGACTGTCGTGACTCGCCCTGAACTTCCCTGCGCTTCGACCTTCGCGCTTGCGCTTGCCCTGGCGGCGCTCGTGGCCGGATGCGCCGCGCCGCTGCCGACGACCGAGCTTCCGCCGACGCGGGTGGTGGCGAACGCGCCTGAGTTCCCCGACCTGCGCGACTATCGCGGCGTGATCGATTGCCGGTTCGCCGCAAGCGGCCTGGACCAGGTCAAAATCGCCGAGCTGGCCAGGAACGCGCAGATGGATTTCATCGTTCCCGGCGACCGCGTGAAGCCGGGCCAGTCCGATTTCGGCGTCGGCGGTTACACCTCCGAGGTTCTGTTCATCCCCGGCGGTTCCTTTGAAGCCGGCGGCGGGGAGATCGTCGCGGTGAACCTTCATGCGCCGATCGATCCGGGAAAGTCGGCGTCCGACCTGATCGGGGCGATTCACGAGCAGGGAGCGCTCGCGATCGCTTTGGGGCCTGCGAATTTCCGGACGCCCGATGATTACGCGCTCGCCGATGCGATCGGGATTTACAGCCAGCAGCAGGTCTGGGCCGAGCAAAGCCCGAGGGCGCTTTTCCTGCGCGCGATTTTTTTCAGCGCCGACCGCTTCCTCGGCGCCATCGATCAGCGCCCGGACCGCAACCTCGCCGCCTACGACCGCCTGGCGGCGGGCGCGCGTGTGACTCTGCTCGCCGGGATGGGCGGCGCGGAGAACATGGCGGTGATGGGCTCGAGGGTGGGCACATTCGAACAATTGTTCCTGTTCTACTCGACCCACCTGATTGCGGCCGAGCGCACCGCCGATGCGCTCATCGATGCGATCAAGCATGGGCACGCGTATGTGAGCTTCGATCTGATGGGCTACGTGAACCAGTTCGCATTCTATGCGCAAACCGGATCGGCAAAGACGATGATGGGCGATGAAGTTCAGCTCGCGCCCGGGCTTGCGCTCAAGGCGGAGCTGCCCGCCGCCGCCGACAGGATCGCGCTGGTTCTGAACGGGAGCGAAATCGCATCGGCGACCAACGCATCGACGCTGGAGTTCGCGCCCACGTCCGCCGGCGCCTATCGGATCGAGGCGTTCCGCAGCGGCCGCCCCTGGATTTTCTCGAATCCGGTTTACGTCCGATAGCCGTCAGGGTTGCGCCTGCGAACAAACCAGCGTGTGGGCGCTTGCGGAATCGACCCGCACGCCGATCGTGTCGCCGGGACGGACGCCTTCGCCTGCCGCAAACACCGCGGTCTTGAATTGCGGGGTCTTGCCCGCGAGCATCCCGCCGCCCCGGCGCGCCGGACCCTCGACCAGGACCGGGTAGACGCGCCCGATGCTTGCGCGGTTACGCTCGAGCGATATCGACTCCTGCAACGCGATCACCGCGGCGAGCCGCCGCCCCTTTTCCTCTTCGCTGACCGTGTCGCCGAGCTTGAAGGCTCGCGTATGCTCGCGCACCGAGTACTTGAACGTGAATGCGTGGTCGTATTGAACCGCGCGCATGAGGGCGAGCGTCGCCTCGAAGTCGCGCTCCTCCTCGCCATGGAAGCCCACGATGATATCGGTCGATAGCGCAAGGGCGGGAATCGCCGCGCGAAGCCGCTCGACCAGCGCGAGATACTCATCGACCGTGTACCCGCGCTCCATCGCGGCGAGCACCCGGCCGGAGCCCGATTGCACCGGCAGATGAAGGTACGGCTGCACCTTGGGCTCGGTCGCCATCGCATCGATGAGCGAATCGCTCATGTCGGCCGGATGCGGCGAGGTGAAACGGATTCGCTCGATCCCGTCCACGCGCGCGACGAGTCTAAGCAGCGCGGCGAAGTCCGTCGCCTCGTAGCGGTACGCGTTCACCGTCTGACCGAGCAGGACGACCTCCCGCGCGCCGCGCTCCGCCAGCGCGCCAATCTCGCGCAGCAGGTCGGCCGGCGGAATCGAGCGTTCGCGGCCGCGCACGTATGGAACCACGCAGAAGGCGCAAAACTTGTCGCATCCGCGCATCGCGGTGACGTACGCCCGCACCCCTCCCTCGTGAGCCGGCGAGATGTCGGCATACGTCTCCGCGCGATCGAGCCGCACGTCGACCGCCGGGTCGAATCCGCCGAGCATCTCGGGCAGCCGCCGGTAGGCATCCGGACCCGCGACCACATCGACCCACGGCGCCTGCTCGAGCAGAGCCGCGCGGTTATGCTGCGCCATGCATCCGAGCAGCCCGAGCTTGAGTTCGGGACGCCGATTCTTCAGCCGCGCAAGATCGCTTAGCCGGCCGAGCACGCGCTCCTCGGCGTGCTCGCGTATCGCGCACGTGTTGAGCAGAATGACGTCCGCATCCTCGGCGCGGTCGGTCGATACGTATCCAGCGCGGCGCAGCACGGCGGTGACCGTCTGCGAGTCGGCGATGTTCATCTGGCATCCGTAGGTCTCGAGATAGACCCGTGGCTGCCTAAGCGGCTCAACATGATCGCGCATAAGGTGAGAGGAAATCTTAGGCCCGCCGCGCATCCCGACACAACGCCGGCGCCCCAAGCGCGCGCGGGCATTCTTGCTCCGGCGCGCGCGGCGCAGTTAATCTCTGTCACGGAGTCGCAGTCATGAAGCAACCGCCGCGGCCCGCCTTCGAGAGATTCGAGGCGACTTTGCTCGCCTGTCCGAAGTGCAGGCGCGCCGTTCAGGTCCGCAAGCGTCTCCTCCTCGTGCTGCCCGAGGGCGACAAGTACGAGTACCTGTGCCCGCAGTGCGGCTCGACTTGCGGAAGCACCATCGAACGTCCGCCCGCGCCCTGATCTGATTCGTGCGACGACCTTCGAATTAATCAATCCCGCGCGGCTTCGAAGGTGCGGGTGCCGCCCGAGTCCGCCGTTCGCGCGCGCCCGTTGCGGGCGGGAGCGCGCCCTCTTAATTTGTCATTCCCGCGCGCGTGTCTGGCGCGCGCGGGAATGACAGAACAGCAGGGCGCGCGCGCGGGGTGCGGCTTGACGATGGATTGGCGGGGCGCTAGATAGCCGCGAGCGTGAAGAGGGAGAACTCCTGCTGAGTTTGGGGGGATTTATGTTCAAGCCACTTCGATCTCGCTCGAATTCTGCCGCTGGCTCTATAGCCGGACTCTTCGCCGTGATCCTGCTCCTCGGTGCGGCCCTTTCAGCCGCCGCCCAGGAGTTTCAGCCCGATGCGAAGTCCACGCCGTTCAGCCAGTTGAAGGTTGCGCCGCCAAGCCTCAGCTTCAGCAAGATAACCTTTGGCAAGACCGCCACCAGCGAGTCGAAGCCCTTTGTGGTCGAGGATACCGGGACGGCGTCGCTTACCGTGACGGTCGGACAGCCCTCCACCCACGTATTCTCGGTCACGTCGGGCGCGGGAGAGACAGTTCTGGCGCCCAAAGCCTCGGTGACGGTCACAGTGCGGTTCGCGCCGTCATCGGCCGGGACCTTCAAGGATTCGATCCCTATCACCAGCAACGCGAGCAGGGGCAAATCGAGCGCTACGGTCAAGTTGAAGGGCAGCGCGAAGGGCGCCCCTCCTACACCGACTCCGACCGCAACGCCGACGCCGACACCAACGGCATCGCCGACCCCGACGCAGACCGCGGCGACGCCAACCGCGACCCCCACGCCGACGCGCACCCCAACGCCGACGGCATCGCCGACCCCGAAAGCGACCGTAAGCGGCACGATTGAAGGCGGTCTCAGCTCAATCTCCGGCTCCAGCGTGACTCTCTACGCGGCGGGTACCAGTGGCTATGGTTCGGCGCCCACGACGCTTGGCACGACATCATCAGGCGCCGACGGATCGTTTTTGATCGGCTACAATCCGCCCGCCAGCGCGACCCTGCTTTACCTGGTTGCGACCGGAGGAAATGGCGGCGGGGGCTCCAACAGCGCGATCGCGCTCATGGGCATCCTCGGGATGTCGAATTCCTCGCCGGCTACGTCGGCAACCATCAACGAATTGACCACGATGGCGGGCGCATATTCGATGGCCCAGTTCTTCCAGGCGAGCAACCCGTCGCAAATCGGAACCTCATCGACCAACTTAACCGGCCTCGCCAATGCCGCATCGGGCTACCCGAACCTGGTCAACATCTCAACCGGCCAGTTGGCGAGTTCCATGCCGCCGGGGTCGGCCTGCACCGGAGGATCGCCAGCCCCGAACTGCCTGGGCGAGGAACTCTTGAACGGGGCGGCCGACCTTCTCGCGGCTTGCGTGGAATCGTCGGGCCCATCGGGTTCTTTTCCGTCGGATTGCTCGACGATTTCCGCTTCTTCGCCCGCCTGCGACCAAATCTTCTGCTGGGCAGGGCAAGTGACCGACACGCTCAAGGTTGCCGTAACGATCGCGCTCAATCCGCTGGTCGTGAATCCAACCAGCCTCCTGAGCGTGCCGGCCGAGTTGGTGACAGGATCGTCACCCTTCCAACCGCGTCCGCCGTCGACGCCTAACGACTTGACGCTGTCGCTCAATTTTCCCGAAGGGGGCAGCAGTGTCGGCATCGCAATCGATGGCTCGGGTGATGTGTGGTTCTCGGAGACAAGCACCACGATCGGCGAGCTCAATCCCGCCGGCGCGCTGCTTTCGCCCGCGGGCGGTTACAGCGGCGCTGGCGTGAACACGCCGAACGAACTCGCCATCGACACCGATGGCAACGTGTGGGTTGCCAATCAGGCGGGTTCGGTGAGCGAATTTTCATCCAACGGCACGCCGCTGTCTCCGAGCGGCGGCTATACCGGCGGCGGACTTGACGGCTGCGATACTCCGGCGATCGATACGTCGGGCAACGTTTGGGTGTCCAACAAATCCAACTCGAGCGTGAGCGAACTCAACTCCTCCGGTTCGCCGATTTCGGGTTCGGGTGGGTTTACCGGCGGTGGCCTGTCCACGCCACATGGGCTCGCAATCGATGCCGAGGGTCATGTGTGGACCGGCAACGGCGGGAACTCCTCGATTACCGAGTTGAGTTCCTCCGGCTCCCCGCTTTCGCCATCGGGCGGGTTTACCGGCGGAGGCCTGGCCAATCCGCATGAGGTTGCATTCGACCCATCGGGCCATCTGTGGACGACCAACAGAAACAACAGCACTCTCAGCGAGTTCAACTCCTCGGGATCGCCGCTCTCCGGGTCCGGCGGTTTCACTGGCGGCGGACTGAACGCTCCCAACGGCATCGCGGTCGATTCACTGGGCCACGTCTTTGCCGGCAATCAGACCAGCGGAGACAACGGCACCACGATCAGCGAGTTCGCCAACACCGGCACCGCGATTTCGCCATCGACCGGATTCATCGGCGCCGGCCTGAACGGACCGCATGACATGGCGCTTGATGCGTCGGGAAATCTGTGGGTAAACAATGACAACGGCAGCTCGGTGACCGAATTCGTCGGGATCGCCGCGCCAGTCAAAACGCCGCTACTCGGCTTGCCGGTGGCGCCTTAACGAGTGTTCCTATGCTGAGACCGACCGCGAATGAACGCCTGATGGGGCTGCAACGCACGATCATGGAGACGCTGGTGCCCGAATTGACCTCGCCGTATGCGCAGACGCAGGCGATGGTGATGATGGGGGCGCTCGCGTTCGCGGCCTCAACGCTGGAGGCGGCTCCGGCGTACGATACCGGGGAAATCAAGGACCTGGCCGCCACCTTGTCCGCAATCAAGCGTCTTTCCGCGCGGCACATCCCGCGCCGAAGCGAGCTTGCGCGCGCGCTCAAGCGCGCGACCGCCAAGGCGCCCGCGCCGCGGGGCGAGATGGAAGCCGCGATGGCCGCGTTCGTGACCGCGCTCGCGCTGGGCAAGCTCGACGGCCCGGTCGCGCGCCAGGTGCGCGGCTACGTCCGCAGAAACCTGGAACGGATGCGGACGCTGCTCGCGCGCCTCCCGCTCGGCTAGCACACATCCGATTGACGACGCGCGCCGGGGGCGGGGCAGGCGGCGGGGGTTCCAATCTCCTATCGGTTATATTATCCTACAGATTGTAAAAGGGGATCGGATCAAGCGGAGGCTGGCGAAATATGCAGTTTACACTGATACCCACCCCCGGGGCCGCCGGCGGACCGTGCCGCGGCTCGTGCATGCATCCGCGATGTCTGCGCGTCCGCGAGCTCGCCGCCCGGCGATGTCCTCAATGCTTGCGGCTGCTCGGCTTCGGCGCGAAGATCAGCGGTGATCCGCCGATGCATCTGCGATGCGCGGGAGAGTTCGCCGCGATGCAGTTGGCGTCGGATCCCGCGCTGGCCCGCGGCGCTCGCGGCTCCCGAAACAACTGACACGCGCATCCGCCGCACCTCGCGATCGACCGCGCGAAATCACCCATCCGCTTGACACCGCTTCGACCCGCGCGCTAGCAGGTCGAATGTCTCTGCGCCCTCTGAGAACGCGCCGCGGCGCCGATGCGGCGGGCCGGCGCTGAAGCTGTTCGCGCGACGGGCGGAATCATGAACGGAGCCGAGAGCCTAATCCGAACCGCAGCCGGCGCGGGAGTGCGGGTCTGTTTCGCGAATCCCGGCACGACGGAAATGCCGCTGGTCGTGGCGCTCGATGCGGCCGAGGAGATGCGCGCGGTGCTCGGATTGTTCGAGGG
>DASPOF010000039.1:0-34191 GCA_035626155.1 Binataceae bacterium (SeqCode) | reverse complement strand
GTCGGCCCTCGCGAAACTGCCGGCTAGCTGATACATAGAAGGTGGCGCGGCCACCCGCGCATCTTTCTGGCTCCTCCGGCATGCGTAGCCGCCGCGATCACATGCGGTACTTATTTAGGTGGAGTGGGGATGTGTTACGGTGCAGCGTACCCCAAGTCGCCATTGGGAGGACCAAGTAGGAGGCTGATGCCCAACGAGGGTCTACAATGACGCCTAAATATGAAAAGCTTATCGCTGTGGGACTTTTTGTGTTCCTTGTAGCTAGTGTGGTATTTGTGGTTGGCGCGGTTTTCGCATTCGGCTATGAGTGGCTTAATCCGGCTGCCCCGGTGCTCCGCTGGCATATAGTTGCGTTTGGAAACGCAATTTTCCTATATGTAATTTGTTGGACCGACCTGCCACAGGAGATCAGGCGATCCGGGGCCCTGAGACGCCAGGTGCAGTGCTTGACGATCTGGCAAGCAGTATTGGGTGTTATGGCGCTGATCACACTGGCCCGGGCTGGCTATTTTGCACTCTTCTCCATGTTTGGACCGGCGGTCGCGCTTTTGGCTTATTCCGGCGGTGTGACCTATAGAGCGCTCAAATCGCTACCTTTGTAACCAACGCTGAGTGGCCAAAACCATCAGTGGAAGAGCCCGTGGTACCAGGGGCGGAGCGCTGGCGGGCGCGTATACTAATTCCGCGACCACTACGACCTGGGTGCCGCTGATCGATGCGAGCGGGTCCACGATCGGGCTGGTGAATGCGGCGCAAGCGCAGGCCGCCGGCCCTCTCCCTTCTCCAATCCCTCTCCCTACAAGGGAGAGGCAAGGTAAGGGTCATTATGGACCGACGCATCGTTTGCGGCGCGGGCTAAGGATTCTGCATCCGTGGCTGCGATCGGAATCATATGTCGAGCGCTCCTAGGCGAGCGCGCGACGCTGAGGACCCTCACCCTAACCTCTCCCGGTCCGGGAGAGGAGTTAGAAAAGACGGAGAAGAGTTGAAGGTGGCGCGGGCGAGGAGGCCCGCGCATCGACGGCGGGCACGGCGGCCTGCCCCACTAAACTCAAGCTAATCCAGCAACGACGGCGCGCCCGCCATAACCGGTCGGTTGCCGAATGCCCCGGAATGATTACCTTGAATCCGGAGGGACCGGCACCACGGGTATGGACGCGAACCGATTCACCGAAAAGCTCCAGGAAGCGCTGGGACGCGCGCAGAATGCCGCCCTCACCGCGCAAAACCAGGCCATAGACGTCGAGCATCTGCTGCGCGCGATGCTCGAGGATGACGAGGGCCTGGCCGCATCGGTCCTCAAGCTCGCCGGCATCGATGGCGCCACGGTGCGCCGCAAGCTCGATGCCGAGTTGGCGAAAATCCCGAAGGTCACCGGAGCCGGCACGGACGCAAGCCAGGTCTATGCGACGCAGCGGCTCGGCCGCGTGCTGGCGCGCGCGGAGCAGGAGGCCGGCAAGCTCAAGGACGAGTACATCTCGGTCGAGCACGTCCTGATCGCGATGCTCGATGAGCCCGGGGCCGCATCGCGGATCCTGCGCGATGCGGGACTCACCCACGACCTGCTGCTGGCGACGCTGCAAAAGGTGCGCGGCAGCCAGCGCGTTACCTCGTCCAATCCCGAGGCGACTTACCAGGCGCTCGAACGCTACGGCCGCGATCTCACCAAGCTCGCATCGCAGGGCAAGGTCGATCCAGTCATCGGCCGCGACGAGGAGATCCGCCGCGTCATCCAGGTGCTCTCGCGCCGCACCAAGAACAACCCGGTGCTGATCGGCGAGCCCGGAGTCGGCAAGACGGCCATCGTCGAGGGGCTCGCCCAGCGCATCATCCGGGGCGACGTGCCCGAGAGCCTCAAGAACCATCGCGTAGTCACGCTCGACATGGGCGCGCTGATCGCAGGCGCGAAGTTCCGCGGCGAGTTCGAGGAGCGCCTCAAGGCCGTTCTGAAGGAAGTGCAGGAGGCGGCCGGCGAAATCATCCTGTTCATCGATGAGTTGCATACGGTCGTCGGCGCGGGCGCGGCTGAGGGTGCGATGGACGCATCGAACCTGCTCAAGCCCATGCTCGCGCGCGGCGAATTACATTGCATCGGGGCGACCACGCTCGATGAGTACCGCAAGCATATCGAGAAGGACGCGGCGCTCGAACGCCGGTTCCAGCCGGTGATGGTCGAGGAGCCCAGCGTCGAGGACACGATCTCGATACTGCGCGGCCTCAAAGAGCGCTACGAGGTCCATCACGGGATTCGCATCAAGGATTCGGCGCTGGTGACCGCGGCGACGCTCGCCAAGCGCTACATCACCGACCGCTTCCTGCCCGACAAGGCGATAGACCTGGTCGATGAGGCGGCGGCGAAGCTGCGCACCGAGAAGGAGTCGATGCCGATGGATCTCGACGAGGTCAATCGGCGCGTGATGCAGCTAGAGATCGAGCGCGAGGCGCTCAAGCGCGAGACCGATCCGGCCTCGCGCGAGCGGCTGGAGAAGCTCGAGAAGGAACTTGCCGAGGTCAAGGATCGCCGTGGCGCGCTACAGGCGCAATGGGAGAGCGAGAAGGGCGGGCTGGAGAAGCTCTCCCGCGTGAAGGCGGAAATCGAGCAGACCAGGCTTGCGATCGAAAAGGCCAAGCGCGAGTACGACCTCAACAAGGTCGCCGAACTCCAGTACGGCAAGCTCGCATCGCTGGAGAAGCAGCTCGGCGCGGAAGAGGACAAGCTCATCAAGAAGGCGGGCGGCGGAGAGAGGCTGATCAAGGAGGAGGTGGACGAGGACGACATCGCGGACGTGGTCTCGCGATGGACGCGGATTCCGGTTGCGCGCCTCATGGAGGGGGAAATCCAGAAGCTCGCGCATCTCGAGGAGCATCTCCACAAGCGCGTCGTCGGGCAGGACGAGGCGGTCTCGGCGGTTTCCGACGCGGTGATTCGCGCGCGCTCGGGACTGAAGGACCCCAATCGCCCGGTCGGCTCGTTCATCTTCCTGGGGCCTACCGGCGTGGGCAAGACCGAGCTTGCGCGCGCTCTCGCCGAGTTCCTCTTTGATGATGAAGCGGCGATGGTCCGGATCGACATGTCCGAGTACATGGAAAAGCACACCGTATCGCGGCTGGTGGGCGCGCCTCCCGGGTACGTGGGCTTCGAAGAGGGCGGCCAGTTGACCGAGGCCGTGCGCCGGCGTCCGTACTCGGTCCTGCTGTTCGATGAGATCGAAAAGGCGCACCAGGACGTTTTCAACATCCTGCTTCAGTTGCTCGATGACGGCAGGCTGACCGACGGTCACGGGCGCACGGTCGATTTCCGCAACTGCGTCGTCATCATGACGTCGAACATCGCAAGCCAGCTCATCCTCTCGTTCAAGGGCAAGGACTACGAGAAGATGAAGGCGGAGGCGCTCGACGTGCTGCGCCGGAGTTTTCGGCCCGAGTTCCTCAACCGCGTGGACGAGATTGTGGTGTTCCATCCGCTTGCAAAAGATGAGCTGCGCCAGATCGTGGACATTCAGCTCGCGCTGCTTCGCAAGCGGCTCGAGGAGCGCAAGATCGAGCTCGAGCTGACCGACCGCGCGCGCGACTACCTTGCCGAGCACGGCTACGATCCGTCATACGGCGCGCGCCCGCTCAAGCGCCTCATCCAGCGCGAACTGGAAACGGCGCTCAGCCGCAAGCTGATCGCCGGCGAGGTTCGCGACAACTCGCGGGTGAGTGTCGATGCGAATGCGCGGGGGCTCGAATTCACGAGCCGCCCGCTGGCGACCGCCGTCTGATCGCGGCGACGATCATTTGCCGTCGGCCGGACCCTCAGTATTCTGAGCCCTCTCCCTATTGCTGGGAGAGGGTGGGGGAGAGGGACCGCTTCGCGGCGCGGATGTCTGGTGCGCCGCGAATCTGTGACCGGACAACCGCGCAGGCAGTACTTTAATCGCGCGCTCGAAATGGCGAGCGCGCTGCGAAAGGACCCTCACTTTATCTTCTCCCCGTCGGGGAGAGGGAAAAACCAAGCACGCGCCGCGGCGGTGGTGATATCGCCTTGGCGGAGGTCCTCGGCGAGCGCGGGCCTCTCCCATTGATCACAGGGAGAGGGCTCAGATTGTCCGCAAGCGGCGCACCCGATTTCACATCGAGTTGGTGAGCCTCCATAGGCAGGCCACCCAAAACCGCCCACTACCCGTCGCTGATTGTGCGTTGCGCATAAGAAGACGTGTGTGGTTGGATTGGTGGTCGGGATGAGGTGATTGTGAATCCGGCCAGGTCTTCAGTGTTCGTCGGGCGCATGGGGCTCAGCGCCGCGTTATCGCTCGCATTCGCGTGTGCGAGTCTTGCGGCTGCGCGGCCCGCGTACTCGTTCCCGTGGAGCATCGACATGTACCGCGAAGCCGCGGTCCAATCGTTCTCGCAGGCGCCGCGCGTGATGCCGTCAGATACTCTGCCCGCCCACGGCGGCGAGCCGCCGATGAGTATCGATCAGGCTGCGATCAAGATGCACAACCCGCTACAGCCGACGCCCGAAAATCTTGCGCACGGCAAGGAGATCTTCACCAACACTTGCGCGCCGTGCCACGGTGAAACGGGCGTGGGCAACGGCTCGGTCGCGTTTCTCCTCAAGGATCAGCCCAAGAACCTGGTGACGGGCGACAGCAAGGACCGTCCCGATGGGTACATCTACGGGGCGATTCGCGACGGGGTCCAATTGATGCCCTCGTACGCCGATGCGATGTCGGCATCCGAGCGCTGGCAGGTCGTGCTCTACGTGCGATCGCTCCAGCACCCGGTCGCGGCAAGCGCAAAGGGTGCTCCTCGCTGAGCCCCCGTCTTTGAGTGCCTGCTGGGCCCGTGGCACCGCCGGCCGACCCTCAGTCGCGACCCCGCTTCCCCTAACGGGCACGAATCGATTTAATTGGATGCCGACTGCTTGCGCGCGTCTCGTCTTGTAAGCCGTAAATCCGCCAGCGCGCCGAAAAATGAAGAAAATTCCACTTGGCGCGTTCCACCAGGGGAGTGATGCGCGCTAGGATTATCTGTTGAGGTAATAGATTAATTTCTGGCCGGGAAAATGATTCAGGAGCAAGCGGCCGGAGGAAACCTGCGATGAGAATCCCGTCGATCGCCACCGCGCATTGCAGGGCGCTTGCGCTGGCGCTGCTCGCGCTCATCGTGGGCGCCGCCGGCGGATGCGGCCGCGAGCCCAAGGAAAGCGCCGCGACCGAGCAACCGGCCGCCCCTCTGCCGCACCTGGTTCAGCAGAGTACAGGTCCCGAACTGATGCAGCTTACAGCCAATCAGCTCCCCGGCCTGACGATCACCGAGGTCATTCAGACGGCGCCGTCGAACGTACTGGAGACCTCCGGGCAGGTCACGTTCGATGACCGCCGGGTGTCATCGATAATTTCGCGGGTTTCCGGGCGAATCGAGGAGGTCCGCGTCTCGCAATGGGACACCGTGCGGCGCGGGCAATCTATCCTGACTTTATACAGCCCTGATTTCATGACCGCCGAAGCCGAGTATCTGCAGGCCAAGCTGATGTCGTCCAGGATAGGTGCGGCCAGCGACGAGGACGACGCGTTCGGGAAGGCGATGGTCGAGGCGGCCATTCGCAAGCTCGCCCTGCTTGGCATCGAGCCCGACCAGATCGCGACGATCAAGTCCGCCGCTCCGACCTTCACGATGCGCGCCCCGATCAGCGGCACGGTGGTCGAGAACAAGGCGGTGCGCGGGGCGGCGGTGAATCCCGGCGACGCGCTCTACTCGCTTGGCACGCTCGATAAGGTCTGGATTACCGGCGACATCTACGAGGACGACCTTGCGCGCGTGAAGCTCGGCCAGCCTTTAGAGGCGGTCACGATGGCTTATCCGGACCGGGCGTTCAAGGGTGTCGTCGCGCGCATCAGCCCGGCCATCGACCCCAATACCCACACGGCGCAAATCCGATGCGAAATCAGTAATCCGGACGGCGCACTCAAGCCGCAGATGCTCGCGCGCGTGAAGATTGTCACGCAGGCCGGGACGGCGCTCATCATTCCGGAGGACGCGCTCATTTTCGAGACCGACAGTTACTACGTTTACGTCGAAGCCGGCGAAAACCGCATCGAGCGCAGGAAGATTGCGATCGGCTCGTGGAACAAGGAAGGATTCGCGCGCGTGTTGTCCGGCCTCAAGGCCGGCGATCACGTCGTGACCGGCGAAACGATCCAGGTCAACGCGCTCTGGCACGAGGCGCATGCTGACAGGTTCTAGCGCGGCCATCTTCCCGGCCGCCCCCACGGTCGCGGGCAAACGATGATCCAGGCGTTGATGGCGCTGGCGCTGCGCGAACGCGTCATAGTCCTTGGGCTCGCGCTCGTGCTCGTGCTGGCTGGAATTTACTCCTTCAACAGCCTTGACATCGAGGCCTATCCCGATCCGGTCCAGCCGATGGTCGAGGTGCTGACTCTGCCCAACGGGTTCAGCGCCGAGGAAGTCGAGAAACTGGTGACGGTGCCTTCGGAGTACGGCCTGTCCGGGATGCTGCACTTGCAGGCGATGGAATCGATCTCGCTCTACGGGCTGTCGGACATCCGGCTCTATTTCGATTGGGACAGCGACTACGAGCAGGATCGCATCCAGACCATCAATCAACTGACTTTCATCACGCTCCCGCAGGGCCTCCAGCCCGGCATCTCGCCCGAAAATCCGATTGGCGAGATCTATCGCTACACGGTCCAGGGGCTGGACCATGACCTGATCAAGGAAAAGAGCGTCGAGGACTGGATCTGCGAGAAACAGCTCAAGACGGTTCCCGGCGTGATCGACGTGTCCGGCTTCGGCGGCCTGACGAAGGAATACCACGTCGACGTCGATCCCCAGAAGCTCAGCTATTACGCGGTTCCTCTTTCAACTCTAATCAGCTCGATTCAGAACGCGAACATCAACGCCGGCGGGAATTATCTTACCGTCGGCGAGCAGGCGTTCGACGTGCGCGGAATCGGACTCATCCACTCGCTCGATGACATCCGCAACGTCGTGCTGGCGGCGAACAAATCGACTCCGATCAAGGTCTCCAACGTGGCCGACGTCGAGGTTGGTTACGCGCCGCGGCTCGGCATCGTCGGGATGAACAACCAGAGCGAAGTGGTCGAGGGCATCGTCCTGATGCGCAAGGGGAGCAACACGCTCCAGACGCTGGCGGGCGTCGAGAAGAAGGTCGGCGAACTCAATACCTCCGGGATCATGCCGGCGGGCTACAAGATGGTCCCGTACTACGACCGCACCGGCTTGGTCCACACCACGCTCAGGACGGTGCTCGAAAACGTCACGGTCGGGATCGCGCTGGTGTTCCTCGTCCTGATTTTCTTTTTAGGCAATCTGCGCGCGGCAGTGGTGGCCGCGATCAATATCCCGCTCGCGCTGTGCGGGGCGTTCGTGCTGATGCACGTCGGGAACACGCCGGCCAATCTGATCTCGCTCGGCGCGATCGACTTCGGAATCATCATCGACTCGACCGTCATCGTGATGGAGAACATCTACCGCCATCTGACGGCGGAGGAACTCGCGCACGAAAGTACGTACGGGAGAATCCTGCTGGCCGCGCAGGAAGTCGGCGGCCCGATGCTGTTTTCCACGGTCATCTTCATAATCGCCTTCCTGCCGCTGTTCACGATGCGTGGAGTCGAGGGCGCGATCTTTTCGCCGATGTCGCACACCTACGCATATGCGCTGGGGACGGCCATCCTGCTCGCGGTCACGCTCTCGCCGGTGCTCGCCTCCTACGTTTTCGCCAAAGGCGTGCACGAGGCGCACAATCCGATATGGGAAGCCGTCCGGCGGTTCTATCATGGCGTCTTCGTGTGGATCCTCAATCGGCCGCGCCTGACGCTTGCGATGATCGTCGTGACGATCGCGGCTGGATTCTCGCTGTTTCCGCGCCTTGGCGGACAGTTCCTGCCAAAGCTCGAGGAGGGCAATATCTGGGCGCACGCGATTCTGCCCTCCACTACATCACTCGAGCACGGTGCCAAGCTGGTGAGCGAGATCCGGCAGGTTTTCCTCTCATATCCCGAGGTGACCACCGTGGTCTCGCAGCTCGGCCGCCCCGATGACGGGACCGAGACCACCGGCTTCTTCAACATCGAGCTCTCGGTGGATTTGAAGCCCGACTCTGAGTGGCCGCCGGGGATGACCAAGGACCGGCTGGTAAGCGATATGGACGCGCAACTGCGCCGCAAATTCCCCGGCGCAGGCTTTTCGTTCTCGCAGAATATCGAGGACAACGTCGACGAGGCGCTGTCGGGCGTCAAGGCGGGAGCGAATGCAGTCAAGGTGTTCGGTTACGATCTGGACACCGACGAATCGCTCGCCAACCGAATCGCCGAGGTGCTCCGGGGCATTCGCGGCATCACCGACGTATTCGTGTACAGGTCGCTCGGGCAACCCAACATTGTGATTAAGCCCGACCGCGCGGCCGCTGCTCGCTTTGGCCTCAACTCCGGCGATGTCTCAGCGATCGTGCAGGCCGCGATCGGCGGGCAGGCCTTGACGCAGGTACTCGAGGGCGACCAGCGCTTCAACCTGGTCGTGCGATGGAAGCCCGAGTATCGCAAGAGCGTCGAGGCGATGCGCAACATCCGGATCAACGTTCCGGCCGGGGGCAATATTCCGCTTGGGCAAATCGCCAGGGTCGAAGCCGTCGAAGGCGCGTCTTTCATTTACCGCGGTGACCTTCAACGTTACGTGCCGTTGCGCTTTTCGGTGACCGGCCGCGACCTGGCGGGCGCGGTTACCGAGGCCAGGCAGCGCATCGGTAAAGAAATTCATCTGCCCGAGGGCATCCATCTCGAATGGACAGGCGAGTACGGCGAACTGCAGGCCGCCAACCGCCGCTTGATGGTGGTCGTGCCGTTCGCGCTGCTGCTGATCATGGGCGTGTTGTACAGCGCGACCACCTCGTTCATCGACACCCTGATCATCATGGCGCAGCTCCCGGTGGCCTGCCTGGGCGGAATTCTCGCGCTCTTTGTGACGGGCACGCCATTCAGCATCTCGGCCGCGGTCGGCTTCATCTCGATCTTCGGCATCGCCGTGATGGACGGTATTCTGCTGAGCTTCTACATCCGCCAGTTGTGGCAGGAAGGCCATCCGTTCCTGGAATCGATCATCATGGGGTCGGATCGCCGGTTCCGCGCGATCATCATGACCGAGATGGTTGATTGCGTGGGACTGCTGCCCGCGGCGCTGTCCACGCGAATCGGAGCGCAAGCGCAGAGGCCGCTTGCGATCGTGGTAATCGGCGGCGCGCTGGCGATTATGATCCTGACCCGGTTGCTGCAACCGGTGCTCATCTACCTGTGCCATCGCAGGCTGCGGTTGGCCGACCGGCTGCCTCCGCCAATGGAGCCCGCGGCGGGCATCTGAGCCGCTGGCGCCGAGATTATTCCGGGGCGGCGTGGGCCGCGGTTGTGCGCGGCGCCTGGGCCGGGTGTGGCGAGATCGCGCCGTCGCGGGTTCCTGCGATCAGCGTGGCAGCCGCGATCGTGAGCGCAAACGATAGGATTCGCATCGCGGCGGGAAGCGGTTCGGCCGGGAGCCGTTCGCCGAACGCGATTATTCCGCCCGCAATCGGAACGAGATTCGAAAGCGCCGATGACAGCGGCGCCGCGATGATTCCGCGGGTGGCGTGAAACGCGTTCTGAAGCATCACGATGCCGGTGATGTTGGCGATCACCGCATAATAGACGTACGGATCGGTTGCGAGTCGAAGCGCGATCTCGCAGCCGGGCCGCACCAGGAAATCCCCACTCAGCGCCTTGGTGTAAAGCGCGCCGAGCCCGAATGCGACGCCCGAGAAAATCGCCGCGGCCGCCCCGTTGCGCTTGAGCCTTGCCGCGCTCATGGGCAAGAGCGCAAGCGCGGCCAGCAGCGCGGAGAATTCGAGCAGCGAGCGCCCATCGAGTGCGCCCTGCGCCTGCCCGGCCGTGAGCGAAAGCCCAAGCAGAAGCATTGCGGCGACGATCGCGCCGATGCCGGCCCACTCGCGGGGCGCCGCGCGCTCGCCCAGGATTACCACCGCGAACAGCACGAACAGCGCAATGCCGCCCTGCATCATGACCGAGACGATCGACACCGGCGCGCCGGTAAGTGCGGCGATATAAAGCCCGTAGCCGGCCGTCTGGATGAGCAGGCCGCCCGACCACATCGGGTCGCGAATCCAGGCGAGGATCGCGCTTGGAATCCGCGCCCCGGCCGCCACTGGCAGTGCGGCGGCGCGGCTCTTCATCATGAGGAGCCCGCTGGTCAGAAGCGTGCTCGCGAGAACCGCCAGGGCGAAATAGAGCGCCATCGATCGCCGCGCGTTCAGCCCGCAAGCTCGCGCATCGCGCCGCCGCGCATGATCCGGTAACGCCGCCCGGCCCACATCACGCTGTTGCCCGCCAGGCTGGCGAACCAGATCCCGGTCATCAGCAGATCCTTGATCGGCACCAGCCACACGTCGCGCACGAATTCGGGCAGCTTGAGCACGCGCACGAGCAGGAACGCCGCCATCGCACATCGCGCTGCGAGCACGATGCCGAGCACGACGAGCGACAGGGGGCTAATCGCGCTCGAGATAATCAACATGAGCGCCCACGAAGGGCCGTGGATCGCGATTGTGGCGAGGCTCACCGGGCGCACGGTGCGGTAGGTGCGCGCCCAGCGGAGCTGATGGTTCCAGAACTCGGCCACGCTCCGCTCCTCGCATGCGACGGTGACCAGCGAATCGGAGAGCCTCACTTTCCATCCGCGTTCCGCGGCCATCCGGCCCAGATAGAAATCGTCGGCGAGGAGGTCCTTCAGCGCGCGAAACCCGCCGATCGCATCGAGCGTGGCCCGCCGCACCGCGATGGTTGCGCCGAGCGCGTGACGCATCGGCTCGATCGCCGCCGAGAGCATCACCTGCGGCGCGAAATCCGTGTTCACGAACAACGCCTCGAGTCGCGAGCCGAGCGGTCCGAGCGGCCGCGCGCGGTAAGCGCAGGTTACAATCCCGATCTTCTCGTCGGCGATGAGTTCGCCGATCACGCGGATTAGATGGTCGCGCTCCACCGACACGTCCGCGTCGCTGAGGACGAAGACCTCGGCCTTGTCGGCGCGCTCGGCCATCCGGATGACCTTGGCGATCTTTCGATTGGCGCAATCGGGCTCCTCGCCCACGACCAGCGTGAGATTGGCGAACTGGTAGCGCGCGCGAAGCGCCGCCGGAACCTGCGCGGCGGCGTCATCGTAGCCCTCCACCGAGAAGAAGTAGTCGAGCCGCGGGTAGGAAAGCTCGAGGTAGCTGATAACGTTCTCGACCAGGCTCTGCGTGAGCCCGTGCAGCGGCTTCAGGATCGCGACGCGCGGCGGAAGCTTGGGGAGCGCAGGCGCCTGAGCGCGGGCGCGCCGCGCGAAGCTGCGCGCGGCCAGCGATGCGGCTACATAGTAGGCGAGCGAACAGATCACGCCTGCGGCCGACAGAAGCTCGAGTACTCTCATTTCGCGAGATGGACCGCCCCCGAGTATAAGCCGCCGTGGCGGTTTAAGTCAGGCGCGGCGGGTTTAAGCGCGCGTCAGGAGGCCGATTGATTCTGCTCGAGTTGGTTGCGCCGCTGCCGCATCGCCGCGAGGAACTGCACCCCTTCCTTCAGCAGCCGCTTGGTCTCCTCGGTCGAGGTCATCATCTTCCTGACCGACTTGAAGATGTAGCGCGGCCGGAAATAGAAGCTGCGATAGAAACGCTCGACCGCGGCGTAGATCTCATCGTTGGAGAGCCCGGGATAGGTGATCGTGCACTTCTGGTAGCCGGACTCATCGAGCAGCGGGTCGACCGCGAGATAACCGTTTCGAGTGACGTACTCGAACAGCTCGGTGCCCGGGTATGGCGATGCGAGCGAGACCTGGATGGTTTCGCAATCCATCTCCCGCGCAAACCGCATCGACTCTTCGATCGTTTCCCGGGTCTCGCCGGGAAGGCCCAGGATGAAGGTGCCGTGGATGAGGATGCCGAGTTCGTGGCAATCGCGGGTGAAGCGGCGCGCGCGATCCAGGCGCACGCCCTTCCTGATGTTCTTCAGAATCTCCGCATTGCCGCTCTCATAGCCAACGACGAAGAGCCTGAGCCCTCCTTCCTTCATGATCTTCAGGGTCTCGTAATCGACGTTGGCGCGCGAGTTGGTGGACCACGTGATCCCAAGCGGCTTGAGCAGCTCGGCGATCCTGCGCGCGCGAGCCGGATCGGCGGTGAACGTGTCGTCGTCGAAGAACAGCTCCTTCATCTTCGGGAACTTCGACTTCATCGCCGACACTTCCTCGAACACGTTCTCGGGGCTGCGCACGCGGTAGCGATGGCCCTGCGTTACCTGCGGCCACAGGCAGAACGTGCATCGCGCCGGGCATCCGCGCCCCGTGTACATCGAGACGTACGGGTACTGGCAATACGGGCTGTTGTACTTCAGGTAATCGAGATTGCGCTCGTACACCTCGGTCACGAACGGGAGTTCGTCGAGTTCGTCGTCGGTGAGCGGCTGACGGTCCGGGTTGTGATGAATCGCGCCGTTCCTGCGGTAGCTGATTCCGCCGATCTTCTCCCACTCGATACCCCGGGCGACCTCGACCATCGAGTAGTCGAACTCCTTGCGTCCTGCGATATCGACCGCGGCCGAGAGCTTGAGCACCTCGTCGGGACGGGCGGTTGGATGACCACCGACGAAGGCGATGATGGAGTTCGGGTTCGCGGCTTTGATCGCCTCGGCGGTCCGCATGTCCGCCTTAAGCGACGGCGTCGAGGTGTGAAGCACGATGAGGTCGTAATTCTTCGCCTCGTTGATCGTCATCTCGACGCTGTAATGGTGAGGCGGCGCGTCGAGCAGCCGCGCCCCGGGAATCAACCCGGCGGGATAGGCGAGCCACGTCGGGTACCAGAACGACCAGACCTCGCGAGTCGCCTGATAGCGGGAGCCTGCGCCACCATCGAAGTCGTCGTATGACGGCGGGTTGAGGAAGAGGGTCTTCATGTAGTCCATAAATGCAGCAACTCCGGCCCTGTCCGCTTGGTCAGTCCCGACTATACAAACCAGTGTCCGCGAACGCAAGGTTAAGTCGGAAATAAGGCTTCGTGAATCGCGGCGATTCGCCCGGCTGCGATTGCGATCGCAAGGGGGCGGCCCCTCAAGTCCGGTTATCGCTTGCTTTTCGCCGCGACGAGCACCGGCATCGGCGTTCTGACGAACGCGATGCCGCCGACGAGGCCGCCCAGGATGGTCGCCGCGAACCAGAGCAATCCGAGCGCGATCGCATCCTGCCGCGCGACCCCCGCCATCCCGAAAAGCACCAGGTACGCCGTCTCGCGGATGCCCAGTCCGTTCAGAGTGAGCGGGACGCTCGCGAATACGTTGGCGATCGGAACGCAAAGGAGAAAGAGCGACAGCGGGGTCTCAAGTCCGAGTCCGCACGCGAGCAGCCATTGGCATACGGCGAGCGACGCCTGGAGCAGCACGGACAGCACGATCGCGGGAATCAGCGATTGCGGATGGAGCAGGTACGGGGTTGCGACTTCGGCTGCCGCGCGCAGCCTCGCCGGCGCATAACGGGTGAGTCGGACGAGATACGGCGCGGCCAGATAACCCAGCATCGCGACCGCTCCCACGGCAATCGTCGGACGAATCACCGACGGCGGCAGCGCCGAGCGATTGAGAAAAATCGCGACTGCGGCGGCGAACCAGAACAGCGCCACCAGTCCGATGCCGCGATCGGCAATCACCGACGCAACCGCCTCGCCCATGCGATCATGGCGGCGGCCCAGATAAATCGCCCGTGCCGCATCTCCGCCGACCAGTCCCGGCACAAACAGGTTGGTGAATGTCCCGACGAAGTAGTAGGCGAGGAATTCCGAATATCGCCCGCGCACCTGCAACAGGCCCGCGAGCAGGCTCCACCGGTATGACGACATCACCTGGCTTGCGACGTAGAGCGCAACCGTCGCGGCGAAATGTCCGAGCTTCTCGCGCGCGAGAACGCGCAGCACCGGACGCGCATCGAAGTGCCAGAGCAGGAACGCCACCACCGCAAACCCGAGTCCGGCGCGGAACGCGAAGGCGCGGTACGGATGCACGGGCGGGGGCGGTGCTTGCGCCGGTTCGATCGGCTCAATTGCTGGTGACTCGTTCATTGCGTTTCAGGATCGCGCGTTTTTGGTGCTCGGCGCCGATGATGGCGAAATTGCCCAGCCGCGCGCCGAGCCGCCCCAGGTCGGGCTCATCGATGACGAGCACTTTCTCTCCCGGCTCGTCCCACAGCCGCAGCAATTCCGCATCGCTCTTGAAAAAGTAGTCGCCTGCGTCGGGCGCTCGCTCGGCGCCGAACCGCAGTTCGCTCTGCGGGCCGACCAGGATGACGCGGCGGCGCGTGTAGAACGGCAGCGACTGGACATAGCGATGGTAGCAAATCACGGTCGCGTTTGGTGCGCGCTCTGAGAGCGACCGCCCAAGCCCGGCGTAGCAGCGCAGCGGCTCAGCCTCGATTCGCGCCCAGGTTCCCGCCGCAAGCGCCGCCGCCATCGCGACCACGATCGCCGCAAGGACGGCCCGCGTGCGCCGCATCATGAACGCGGCCAAGGTGACCGCGCCACCAACCGCCATTATCGCCCCGACCGCATAAAGGGCGGGACGCACCTCGATCACGTATGGCGAGTGAAATCGGCCCGCGCTGGCTGCAGCCGCGATCGCGCCCGCGCCGAGCAGCCCGAGCAGGGGGCCTGCCTCCGCGAGAATCCGCGAGTCCGGCGGCCGCAGCCCGGGCTCGCCCGCGCGCGCAGGCCATGCGCAGGAGATGATGCCGTCGGCGATAAGGACGGCGATCGGAGCGGCGGCCGGCAGAACGTACGGAATCAGTTTCGCGCTGGCGAGCGAAAACGATCCGATGACCACCGCGGACGCGGCCAGGCAGAACCGCCGCGCGGGATTCGGCGTCATCGCGCGCCAGGTGAACAACGGCACGAGCATCGACCACGGCAGAAGACCGGCCGCGAGCACCGGAAGATAGAACCAGATCGGTTCGCCATGACTGTAGGAAGGCTCGAAAATCCGCCGGAAGTGTTCGCCGGCGAAATAGAAATCGAAGAAACCCGCAACGCGAAGCGAGGTCGCGATGAACCATGGCGCCGCGGCGATCGCCACCAGCGCCAGTCCCGCCACCGCATGGAACCGGCGCACCGCTCCGCGAAGCTCGCGCTGCCATGCAAGAAAAATCGCGACGGTTAGAATCGGCAGCGCCGCCGCGACCGGACCCTTGGTAAGGATGCCGAGTGCAATCGCGATGTATCCCAGCCAGCACCACGCGCCGCCCTCAAGCCAATGCAGGTACAGCGAGAACATCGCGACCGTCACCAGCGCAGCGAGCAGCATGTCGGTGGTCAGCACCTGCGCCATTACGGCGTATAGCGGCGTGGTTGCGAGGATCGCGCCGGCGAGGATCGCGTGGCGGCGTCCGAAGGCGCGAGCGGCGAAGTACGACGTGGCGGCGACCCCGGCCACCGCGAACGCAGCGACGAAGAAGCGCGCCGCAAACTCGCTTTGACCGAACAATCGAAACGATGCGGCGGTCAGCCAATAGAGCAGCGGCGGCTTTTCCAGGTAGAGCACGTAATTGAGATGCGGAAGCAGAAGATTTCCGCTTTCAACCACCTCGCGAGCGATTTCCGCGTAACGCGCCTCGTCCGGTTCCCACAGCCCGTAGCGCCCAAGATGAAAGAAGAAGACGGCCGCGGCGAGCGCGGATGTCCCCGCGACCACCAGGCCGCGCGCGCGCGACTCGGACCTATCGTGGGCCGCGCTATCGATCGCGCTCGAACGGGACGCCCCGCCGGCTGCACCTGATTCAGACACGATCGACGAGTTTATCGGGAGCGAGCCACCGCGCGAAATGAGGCTTAGCCCTCGCCAGCGGCGAATCAATTTCCAATCGCGGCGCCGCTCTTGCGATGGTCGAAGTCGGCGCGCAGGTTGCCGGGCGCAATCGTGATTGCGCCGACCGCGCCGAGCCCGCGCACGGGCCTGATCTGGTATCCCATTTTATCGAGCGCCGCGCGCGTCTTTGCGGGCATCGCTTCTTCGACCGCGACGACATCCGGCGATGCCTGCTCATGCACGCGCGGCGTTTCAATCGCCTCTGCGGGTCCGAGATGCGACACGAGAATGTTGAGTGTGACCTGGAGGACGCCCGAGAGGATTGCCGGACCGCCCGAACCGCCCGCGGTCATCATCGGTTTTCCTTTTCGGATGGCGATCATCGGCGACATCGAGGAGAGCGGCCGTTTGCCCGGCGCGATCGCATTGGGCTGCGCGCCGGCAAGGTGAAACGCATTCGCGACGCCCGGCGCCACCGCGAAGTCGTCCATTTCGTCGTTCAGGATGATCCCGAGCTTCGGCACCATCATCCTGGCTCCGAACGGCGTGTTGATGGTGGTAGTGAGCGCGGCGACGTTGCCGTCCTTATCGACTACCAGCAGGTTCGCCGTGCCGTGATCGTGCGGCTGGGCCGGTTGGGCGGCCGAATGATGGAGCGCGCGTTCGCGCGCCTCGTTGATATGCTCGGCCGAGAGCAACGTGTCGATCGGCACATGGACGAAGTCCGGGTCGCCATACTGGTCGCGATCGATGAACCCCTGGCGCATGATCTCGATCAGACGGGCGAGATAGGGCGGCGAGTCGACGCCGAGTCCGCCGAGGTGGCCCGGCTCGAGCATCCCGAGCATCTCCAACAGCACGCCGCCCGACGATGGCGGCGGCATCACATAGATCTCGTAGCCCTGGAACGCGCGATGGAGCGGCTCGCGCCAGATCGGCTGGTACTTCGCGAGGTCATCGGCGCTCAAGATTCCGCCGTGCTCCTGCACGAATGCCGCGAGGTCCGTTGCGACCTGGCCGTTATAGAATTTGTGGGCAGGATCGTCGCCGAGCGCCTCGAGCGTCGCGGCGAGTTCCTTTTCGTGGATCGACTCGCCTGTTTTCGCGGGCGTGCCATCGGGGCGGAAAAAAATCGCGGCGAGGCCAGGGTCCTTCTTAAGCTCGGACGCCATCAGCGGCAGCTCCCGTGAGACCGGCGGTTCGAGCGCGAAACCGTCGCGCGCGAGCTTGATGGCGGGCGCGGCGACCTCGTGAAACTTCATCGTGCCGAACCGCTTCAGCGCCGCGTCGATTCCCGCGATCTCGCCCGGCACCGCCACGGCGAGCGGCCCCGAGCGGGCAAGCATCTCGTCGGGCTTGCCGTCGCGGACATACATGTTCTCGGTCGCCTTGAGCGGAGCGCATTCGCGGTAATCGAGCGCGTAAATCTTGCCCGTGCTTGCCAGGTAAATGAGCATGAAGCCGCCGCCGCCGATCCCGCACGAACTGGCGTTGGTCACGCCGGTTGCGAGCGCGGTCGCGCATGCGGCGTCGATTGCGTTGCCGCCCTTGTTGAGAATTTCGATGCCCGCGAGCGACGCCGGCTGGCTCTCCGACACGACCATCGCGTGCTGCGCGTGGACCGACGAGTCGGCCACGGGCGCAGCCGCAAGAGCGCCGGATGCCAGCGCGATCGCGATGGCGCCTGCAAGCAGGCCTATCGAGGTTCGCAAGCGTGCGCGGTCACGTGGACGAAGCATCAGGGCTTTACTAACAGCCGCGAAGAGCCAAGGAAAGTGGGAGCCGCCACGCAGCGAAAAAAAAGGCGCCGGGAGCTTCCCGGCGCCTCGATGTCCGTTTCCCCCGCCTCGAGGCTTCTACTTCTCGAACGCGTCCTTGAACTTGCGGTCCGGGTGCCGGATCGTAAGCACGGGAATGGGCGACTTCTGTACGACGCGCTCGGCCACGCTGCCCATGAGGACGTGAGCGAGCCCGGTCCGGCCATGCGTCCCCATCACAATGAGGTCCGCATTCTCGCCGACCGCGGCGCGGAGAATCTCCAGGAATGGCGCGCCCACCTTGAGCAGGCTCCTCGCCTTAAGCCCGCTGTCGCGCAGCCGCTGGACGATTTTGTCGAGTTCGCGCTGCGCGATCAGGCGCTGCTCCTCCGCGATGCGGCTCATCGCGCCCACATCCATCGCCGGTCCGATTTCCGGGCTGATCATCACCGGTGCGAGCGGCTGGTCGACGTGGAGCAGGACAATCTCGGCTCCGAACTTCTGCGCGAGATCCTCGGCATAATTGAGCGCGAGGGCCGAGTCTTCGGAAAAGTCCGTGGCAGCGATGATCTTGTTGATCTTAGGCACGGTGCCAACCATACGACGGCGGCCAAGACGTGGCAAGCGCAACCGGCGGAGCGTATGCGGGCCGCGGCGGCCCTGGACTCTCGACCCGCGTGGCCCCGCCGAATTAGAATTAGCCCGGGTCCCGGGTATCGATGGCGATTCGCAAGACAGGCGGAGTCAGTCTCGAACAGTTCGAGCGCGCAATTGACGAGATCTTCGACGCGCTGCTGGTCGAACCCTGGGGAGCAGGCAAAGGCGAGGCGTTCGAGCGTGCCGAACTGGTCGATCTTCCCGACCATTACGAGGTAGGGCTGGAGGCCCAGGGCGTCGATCCCGATCAGATTGGGGTCGAAATCCGCGGGCAGCGCCTGACCGTCCGCGCGCCGGCTGGCGTGCGCGGGCGAATCGAAAGCTCATTCACCTTTCACGATCCGATCGACCCCGAGGGCGCGCGCGCGGAATGGTCCAATGGCATACTGAAGATCTTCGTGCCCAAGCACAAAGCGCGGCGCATCGCGCTCAAGGAAGCGTAGGATCGGCCGGACACCCGCCGGAGCTTCGATGGCATCAGAGCCCCCCGCTCAGCAGGCCGGATCGCCGCTAATCCCGGCCAAGCCGCCAGCCGAACTCTCGCTCGTGGAGTTGCGGGGGACGCCGCCGCTCAAGGCGCCCGAACTGGTGCGCGCATACGAGGCCGCCCAGGCCGAGGAATTGCTCGGACAGAATCGGGCGCTCGACGCGATCCGCCTCGCGATCGGTATCGACGCACCCGGATACAACGTGTTCGTTGCCGGCCTGCGCAGCCGCCACGAGCGCGAATCCGTGTTGAGGCTGCTCGCGGCGAAGGCGGCCACGCTGCCGACGCCGGGCGACTGGGTGTACGTCAATAACTTCCGCACTCCCGAAGCGCCCAAGGCAATCTACCTGCATGCGGGTCAGGGCCGCGAATTGATGCGGCGCATGAACGAGCTGGTAAGTTTCGTAATCGAGCAGCTCCCCAAGGCATTCCGGCACGAAGACTTCGACCAGGAACGCAGCGCCCTTCGCGACAAATACAACAAACGCGCCCAGGATCTGTTCGGCAATCTCGAGCAAAAGGCGCGCGAGCGCGGATTCGCAATCCAGAGCACGCCTGCCGGACAGATCATCTTCATCCCGCTGATCGGCGGGAAAATGCCGGAATCGCCCGAGGTCCTCGCGCGCGCGATGGGGGAGATGAGCGAGGAGGAGCGCAACCGGCTCGCCGAGGTGCAAAGCGGGCTCCAGGACGAGCTCGGCTCGCTGCTGCTCAAGCAGCAGGAAATGATGCGCGAGCTAATCCAGGATATCCGCTCGATCGAGCGGGCGTTTGCGGCCCGTCTCATCATGCCCGCGATCGAAGACCTCAAGCGTCACTTTAACAATCCCGCGGTCACCACCTACCTCGGAGAAGTCGCCGAACACATGCTGAGCCACCTCGACCGGTTCCGCGAGGCCGGCGAGCCTCGCGCCGCCGAGGGAATGCCCAGGGTCGTCCCGGATGACCGCGCGCCGTGGTTTGAGTACCAGGTGAACGTGCTGGTCGACAATTCGGCCACCGAGGGCGCGCCGATCGTCAGCGAGGATGCGCCGAACTACCGCAACCTGTTCGGGACGATCGAGCGGTGGATGGATCCGTTCGGGCGCGCGGGAACCAACTTCACCCGCATCATCGGCGGGTCGTTTCTCAAGTCGCACGGCGGCTTCCTCGTCTTCGACCTCGAGGATGCGATCGTGGAGCCGGGGGTGTGGATCGCGCTGAAGCGAAGCCTCAAGTCGGGGCGGCTCACCCTGGAGACGTGGGAGCCGATCCCGTTTTTCTCGCTCAGCGGGCTTCGTCCCGAGCCGATCGAAGTGCGGACCAAGGTGGTGGTGCTCGGCGGCCCCTATCTCTACAACCTGCTCTATTTTTATGACTCCGACTTTTCGGAACTGTTCAAGGTGAAATCCGAGATGCGTCCGGCGGTCGATGCGGACCAGGCGGCGGCGATGCATTACGCGGCGCGGGTCGGCGCGGTCGTGCGGCGCGAGAATCTGAGCGCATTCACCGGCGAGGCGCTCGAGCGGGTGGTGGAGTTCGGGATGCGGATGGCCGGGGACCGGACGCGGGTGCTCGCGATGCTCGAGCCGATCGACGACCTGGTGCGCGAATCCGCGTTCTTCGCGCGCAGCGAAAGCGCCGCGCTGGTCGATTCCGCGCACGTCGAGAAGGCCCTTGCCGAGAGAATCCTCCGGCTCAATTTCATCGAGGAGGAGATCCGCAGGCTCATCGCGCGTGGCACCCTGGTCGTTCACATCGCCGGCACGAGCGTGGGCCAGATAAACGGGCTTGCGGTGATCGATGTGGGCGGCTACGCCTTCGGCCGCCCCTCGCGCGTGACCGCCACCGTCGCGCTCGGACAGGCGGGAGTGATCAACATCGAACGCGAGGCGCGCCTGTCGGGCTCGACCTACGACAAGGGCATCATGATCCTGAGCGGTTACCTGCGCAATCGATTCGGCCAGAAGAATCCGCTCGCGATGACGGCGAGCATCTGCTTCGAACAGTCATATTCCGGTATCGACGGCGACAGCGCGAGTTCCACCGAACTCTACGCGCTCCTTTCCGCGCTGAGCGGAGCGCCGATTCGCCAGGACCTCGCCGTGACGGGCTCGGTTGATCAGTACGGCAACGTGCAGGCGATCGGCGGCGTGAACGAGAAGATCGAGGGCTTCTATCGCGTGTGCAAAGCGGTCGGACTTACCGGCACCCAGGGTGTGCTTATCCCGCGCGCCAACGTGCCGAACCTGATGCTCGACCCGGAGACCGTTGCTGCCGCCGGGCGCGGCGAGTTTCACATCTACGCGATCGACAACATCGATCAGGGAATCGAGATGCTGACCGGGGTGCGCGCCGGGACTGCCGAGGAACCGGGCACGATCAACTGCCTTGCCGCGGATCGGCTCCGGCAGATGGCCGATTTGCTGCGCAATCGCGTGACGGCAGAAACACGCGTGGTGGAGCCGTACGCGCCGCCACCGAAGCCCGGCCCGCCGGGCCCGCCGGTACCTCCGCGCTGACCGCGCCGAAAAAGCATCCGCGATGCCGATTGACTTGAGGCTCGACGCCTCCGAAATCGTTCTCTTTACCGATCTCTACGAGCTGACGGTAAGCGCCGCGTTTTTCGATCACGGATTCAACGAACCGGCGACCTTCGAGGTCGCCGTGCGCAAGCTCCCGCCCAATCGCGGCTACATGATCGCGGCCGGGCTCGAGCGGCTGCTCGAGGCGCTCGAGAACTACCGCTTCGATGACGCCGCGATCGCCCATCTCGACTCGCTCAAGCTGTTCAAGCCCGCCTTCCTCGATTACCTGCGCCAGTTGCGCTGGTCGGGAACGGTGCGCGCGCTGCCCGAGGGGACGATATTTTTCGCGGGCGAGCCGGTCCTCCAGGTCCACGCGCCGCTGATCGAGGCGCAGCTCGTCGAGACCCTGGTGCTGAATCAGATCGGGTTCCCATCGATGGTCGCGACCAAGGCGGCGCGATGCGTCGGCGTCGCGGGCGGGCGGCGGCTGGTCGATTTCGGCCCGCGGCGCTCGCAAGGAATCGACGCGGCGGTGATCGCGGCGCGATCGAGTTACCTGGGCGGGTTTCATGGCTCGGCCAACGTGCTCGCCGGCAAGCGCTACGGGATTCCGGTCTTCGGCACGATGAGCCACAGCTTCGTGATGGCGCACGAGACCGAGCGTGAGGCCTTCGCGGATTTCACCGCGACGTTTCCGAAGCTGAGCACCCTCCTCGTCGATACCTACGACACCGTGCGCGGGGTCAGGAATGCGGCGGCGCTCGGCACGGCGTTGCGCGAGGCGGGCATCAAGCTCCAGGGCGTCCGGCTCGACAGCGGAGACATCCGCGATCTCGCCGTGCGCTCCCGCGCGATTCTCGATCGTGCGGGGCTCGGCGAGGTTGCAATCTTCGCCAGCGGCAATCTCGATGAGTACAAGATCGCCGACCTGCTAGCCGAGCGCGCGCCCATCGACGCATTCGGCGTCGGGACCGCGCTCGCGGTCAGCGACGATGCTCCGGCGGGCGACTTCACCTACAAGCTGACGGAATACAACGGGCAGCCGCGCCTGAAGACGTCGGCCGGAAAGATTTCGGTCCCGGGACGAAAGCAGATATTCCGCGCGCTCAACCCAAGCGGCGGGTGCTATGCGGACCTGGTCGCGCTGATCGACGAGACCGCGCAAACCGTCGCGCGCGAGTTCAGGCCCGCTCCCGCCGATGTCGTCGCGCTGCTCGAGGTGCAGCTCGAAGATGGGAAGCGCCGCATCCCGCGGCCGACGCTCGCCGATGCCCGCGAGCGCGTCACCAGCGGGCTTGCGAAACTCGACGCCCGCATCAAGGCAATCCGCAAACCGGCGGAGTATCCGGTGCGTCACAGCGCGGCGCTGGGCGCGATGATCATCGACGAGAAGCTTCACGCCGAGACCCGGCAGGACTAGCGCGAGGCGGTGGCGGCTTGGGCGGCGGCATCGCTTCGAGCCGCGGCGATGAATGGCGTCGTTCGCTCGGGCGGCGGCGATGACTGCAGGTCCGCGGCGGCCGCTTCCAGAGCGGCCGGCGTGAACTCAAAGACAAAGCGCATCGGAGCATCGGCGGCGTATGCCGCCTCCGGCCGCCATAGCGCCGGATACGACGCAAAGATTTTCGTTGCGCGGCTGCGATACCGCTCGGCGATCGGGCGCAGGGCGGCGTAGCTGCCGGCGAGCACGATCGCGACGTTGCCCGGGTCCGCAGGCGCCACCGTGTAGTCGCGATAGTCGAAAAATCCGCTTCTTACGATCCAGTCCGATGGCAGCAATCCGGCGGACTGTAGCGCCGCCGGCGACACCGATTCCAGTTTCCTTCCCTCGCGGAACCATCGCGCCAGCGCCTCAATCAGGACGTCCGACCTGAGCGCGACCGCGCGCGCCTCCAAGTCGCCGGCGCTCATCCGCGCATACTCGGCGAAGGTCCCGGCGGGAACCTGGTACAAATGCGCTCCGCCGGCTTCGGTCGCGACCAGCCCGATCGGATCGATCGCGCGCCGCCAGGCCGCGATGTCCGGGTCGTCATCGTCGATTACGATCGCGCCGATATCATGATGAGCGACGAACGCCTTGATCTGCTCGCCGGCTTCCGGGAGGTCGATCGCGCCGAGAAAGAATCTGACCGCAGGGAATCGCTTGAAGCCCGCGGGAACGATCGACGTGTAACCGCTCGCCAGTCGGAACCCCATCCCCGCCGACGCCTGCCACAACATCGATGCGCCGTTTCGTTCGTACGGAAGCGGGAGAACTATTTCGTTCGGCGAAATGACCGCCCGCCACGAGCCGTCGCGGAACATCGCGGGTTGCCGCACCTCGGTGGTCCAGAAGCCGGCGTCGAACCGCGGCAGCATCATGATAACGATCGCGATTGCCGCGGCCGCCTTGGCGATCGCGCTTGCGTGGTCGGATGCGAACCATTGCGCGGCGATGATCGCGAGGCACACCAAGCCGTACATCGCAAATCGGACCGGCAATGCGTTTGCGATCAGCGGGGCACGCGCCGCCAGAATCCAGGGCATCGGCAGAATCGGCCTGCCGCCGGCGAGCAGGGCCGGTCCAAGCGCCGCGATTAGGATCGCGCCGAAGCACAGGAGCGCGATTTTCGCGGCCGGCGCCGCCCAGTTGCGACGGCCCCAGGCAGCCGCAATCAGCAGCAGTGGAACGCCGAAACACGCCCCATGCTCGATCCAGAATCCCGGGAAGCGATCGCTTATCGCGCGCATCGGAGCGAACGAGCCGAGCCAGTTGAAACGTTCCGGCACGACCAGGTTCAAAAGGTCCGCCGAATAGAGGCTCGGCGGATAAATCGCCTCGCGCGGAGTTCCCGCCGATAACATCGCGTACAGATACGGGGAAAGGATAGCCACCGACGCCGCCGATGCGATCGCGGTGGGAACGATCATCTCGAGGAGACCGCGGCGCTCCGGCGAAACTCTAAGCGCGATCGCAAACGCGATCGCACCGAACATCACGGCGGTTGCGAAAATCTCGGGAAAGCACAGAAACTGCGCGACCATCAGCGCGGCCATCCCGGCCACATAGGTGCGAGTTCGAATCTCGCCGGCGAAATATTTGAGCGCCGCCAGCACCGCGAGCGGAACCGGAAAGATCATCACCAAATCGACGTGCGCGATCATCTGCCCGAGCATGTATGGAGAAAATCCGAATATCAGCCCGCCCAGAACCGACGGCCAGAATTTCCCCGTGATCCATCGGCACAACAGGTACGTGGAAAAAGCCGCGGCCGGCGGCGCCGCCAGGCACAGAAGATTGTAGGACGCGACCGGACCGAGCGTTGCCGTGACGGGAGCCGCGATGAGCGCCGGCAGCGGTATCGGCGTTCCCCACGCGAGGCTCGTTCCTGCGGGCGCCCACAACAGAGACGTGAACATGGGATTGAGATGATGTCCGAGCGCGTACGGCCACCATGCGATGAACCAGAAGAATGCGCTGGGATCGGTGCCTGCGCCTACGTAACGAGCAGTCAGGCCCGCGCTCAATTCACGCCCGAATATCAACCACGAGAGCGCGCTGTAGATCAGTATCGCGAGTGCGCCGCGGCCCGCGCCGCGAATGAATCTCTCATCGCCGGACCGGTTCATTGCGAGTCGCCCGGAAGCGCGGCCTGCGGAGGCGTGCGCCGGTAAACGACGAAATGACGGCCGCTGAAGATCGGCGCGAATCCGGTCATCGCGGCGCGAATCTCAGGCGCGTCCGGAATCCCGCTGCACGCAGCTATTCCCATCGGCACGACGACGAGGTTTGCCGCGGAAATCTGCGCCACCTTGCGCTGAATCTCGGTCGCATTCATCCATCCAGGGTCCAGGTAGAGGCTGACGGGATTTTCGAACTCGGGAAACATCAGCTCGGCGGCGCCCTTGGTATCGAGAATGGCCGCCCTGCGCCCGCGCGCTTCACCGAGAACCGTGGTCCACTCATCGCGTTCGTCGGCGGTTGACCATAGCCGCGCAGTCATCGCGTCGGGTTGCCGAACCTGCCACCAGCGATGCAACCAATAGATCTGGTCGGTCCACGCGAGGGTCGCGAGCACGCACAGAACCAGCGAAATGCGCCGGCGCCATGCCGAAAAGTCCGCCGCGGCGGCGACACCGGCGACGAGGAAGTATGAATAGTAAATCCAGGACCAGCGGTTGCCGAAAATCAGGAGCACGAACGCCACGTGCACTGCGGCGCAGGTCAGGATGATTTCATCGCGGCGACGCACCATGATATCCGGCGTTGAGGACGCCGCTGTCCAGCGGATCAGCGCGACGATACCGCCGCCGATGAGAAAGACGCTCGCCGACAGCCAGAACCCGGCCACATCCAGCAGGTAATACATCCACGACAGGCCCGATGGGTTCCAGAACTCGCGGCCGGCGCCCGTGAAGAAACCGAAGTTCAGTGCGCGATAGGCGGCTGCGCCTCCGATCGGGAGGACCGTGCGGACCAGGACCGCCGGGCCGTAAAGCCCCGCGAGAACCACCGCGAGCGCGATCCCCGTCACGGCGGCGGGAATCGCGAAGCGGGCCAGCGTGCGTGGTCGTCGGTTCGTCTGGTATGCGTCGATCAGAACGAGCGCCGAGAGCAATGCCCCGTATACGAAACCCATCGACGGCTTCGCGAACACCGCGGCGCAGGCGAACCCGAGCGCGCGGGCGCGCCGGCCGGCGGCCTGTTCCGCCAGGGCGCTGCTGAGCAGCACGGCCTCGACCGCCTGGGCCAGCGACGGATAACTTGCTCGAACGGCGAAGCCCAACGCGATGACCATCAGCGCGAGTCCGAACCTCCCGAGTCGCAAATGAGCGGCGATGCGCGCCAGTGCGAGGGCGATAAGCAAGCCGCATGCGAGCATGAGCGCCTGGTACGCGAACGCACTCGGCCCGAACAATCCGAACCAGAGTCTCCCGATCAAAAGCGGCAGCAGGCCGTAGTGGTATCCAAAATCGATCGTGGGCAAATAGCCGTGTGAGATCAGAAACTGAGCCGTCAGATTCGCGCCGTTGTCGCAGAAGGCAAAGTGCGAGAAATCCAGGCTGACCGGGAGCCAGAGAATATTGAGCGCGACGATCTCAACGGCAAAAATCGCAAACAGCCGCGACGCTCTGGGCGATGTGTCCTCGGAACCTGCCGTGCCTGCATTCATTGCGAATCGCTCGGCAAGCCTGCCGGTGGAATGGTGCGCCGGTAGATGACGAAATGGCGGCCGCTGAAGGTCGGCGCAAAGCTGCTCATTGCGGCGCGGATCTCCGGCGCCGGCGGAATCCCGCTGCACCAATCTATTCCGATCGGCACGACGACCAGGTCTGCGCCCGAGATTTGCGCCGCCTTGCGCTGAATCTCCGCCGCGTTCATCCATGCGGGCTCCAGGCAACTGCTGACGGGAGCTTCGAACTCGGGAAACATCAGCTCGGCGGCGCCCTTGGTATCGAGAATGGCCGCCCTGCGCCCGCGCGCTTCGCCGAGCACCGCGGTCCACTCGTCGCGTTCTTCGGCGGTTGACCATAGCTGCGCAGTGATCGCGTCCGGTTGCCGAACCTGCCACGAGCGATGGAACGAATAGATATCGCCGGTGCAAGAGAGGATCGCGAGCACGCACAGAACCAGCGAAATGCGCCGGCGCCATGGCGAGAAGTCCGCCGCGGCGGCGGCTCCGGCGACGAGGAAGTATGAGTAGTAAATCCACGACCAGCGGTTGCCGAACATCAGGACCACGAATGCGATGTGCACTGCGGCGCAGGTCAGGATGATTTCATTGCGGCGATGCGCCGCGACATCGGGCGTTGAGGGCGCCGCCGTCCAGTGAATCATCGCGGCGATTCCGCAGCCGATCAGAAATACGCTCGCCGACAGCCAGAACCCGGCCACACCCAGCAGGTAATACACCCACGACAGGCCCGATGGGTTCCAGAACTCGCGGCCGGCGCCCGAGAAGAAACCGAAGTGCAATACGCGATAGTTGGCTGCGCCTCCGAGCGGGGAGACCGTTTCGACCAGAGCCGCCGGACCGTACAACGCCCCAAGCACGACCGCGAGCGTGGCGCCCGTCGCGGCGGCCGGGATCGCAAATCGGATCAACCCGGAAAGTCCGCGGTTCGTCCGGTATGCGTCGATCACACCCAAGGCCGACAGCAATGCCCCGTACACGAATCCCATCGATGGCTTCGCGAACACCGCGGCGCAGGCGAAACCGAGCGCGCGCGCGCGCCGGCCCGCGGCCTGTTCCGCAAGAGCGCTGCTAAGCAGCACGGCCTCGACCGCCTGGGCCATCACTGGATAGCTCACGCGAACCGCGAAGCCCAGCGCGATGACCATCAGCGCGAGTCCGAGCGCCCCGAATCGCAAATGGGCGGCGACGCGCGCCAGTGCGCCGGCGATGAGCAGGCCGCATGCGAGCATCAAAGCCTGGTAAGCCAACGGGCTCCGCCCGAACAGTCCGAACCAGAGTTTCCCGATCAAAAGCGGCATCAGGCCGTAGTGGTATCCAAAATCGATCGTGGGCAAATAGCCGCGCGAGATCAGAAACTGAACCGTCAGATTGGCGCCGTTGTCGCAGAAGGCAAAGTGCAGGAAATCCAAGCTGACCGGGAGCCACAGAATATTGAGCGCGACGATTTCGGCGGCAAAAATCGCGAAGAGCCGCAACGCTCTGCGGGATGTATCCCCGGAAACTGCCGTGTCTGCATTCATCCGCCGCAGACGCTCCGCATCCTCAATCCACCCCACCTCGGTCGTCCGGGCATGCGTAGAATTACGAACGCGAAGCTAACGTGCCGCTCTCTGATCGTCAATCGACCCCGCCAGAAATTGCGGCCGTGACCAGTCGAAGGCGGACTCGCGATAACTCGCGCGCCGAACGATTACCGTCATCAATGCGATGATCACAATTGGCCCAATTGGGATTCCAGCGATCTGACTGACGGGCAATGCGATACGAGGGACGGCCCACGCGACCAGAAGAACGATCTTCTCATAGGGCAGAAACCCTTTCTCGAAACCCTCAATTCCGAGCCACGCTATCGGAAGCGCGAGCAAGACCAGATCGTATTGCAGGACGTAGGGCGAAACCATCAACGAGCCCGCAGCCAGAGCGGCGCACTTGAGCGCGAACGGGCATCCGGTCCGCCAAATCCAAACCACCGCAGACGCCGCGTATATCGCAACCGCCGCCTGGAACACATAGGAAACCCCGATGCCGCCGCCCCACATCCTGATCGCCCCAAAAATCGTTTGCAGGCTGGAAAAATCGATCGCACCATGCTCCAGGACAATTTTCTGCGTGAACGCGATACTGCTGAAAAATGCACGCCAGACCGGCGCGCCAAGAACGGCAGATGAAACCGACGCGAACAGAATCGCGCTGATCGCGGTGGCCGTCAGCGCGCGCCAGCGACGAGCTGCGATCAGCGCTAGTGGAATCAATACCGCGAATTGCGGCTTGTAGGTCATCAAGCCGAACAGCAACCCGGCGAGCAGCGGCCATCGGCCCAGGATCAGCAGGCCGCCCCCGATGAGCGCGGTGGTCAGGAAGCCGTTTTGCCCGCACATGAAATTGATGATGACTGCCGGAAACGTGATCGCCAGCCAAAGTCCGAGGGGTATGCGCGCGATACGCCGCAGAACGACGAGATAGCCGGCCAGCGTTACGCTCTCGAACACGACCCACGATGCGAAGAACGGCAGCATCGAAAGCGGCAGCACCATCAGCAGGTAGGTGGGCGGATAGTGGAACCCCAAAACCCCTGTGTCCCTGCCGCCCATCGCCGCCATTTCCTGCAGATGCTGGCGATGGATGTCGTAAACCGCTGCGGGATCGCCTTTGAGCGCCGCGATTGAAGCCGCGTAGGGATTTATGAAATCGCCGCCAATGTTGGCGCCGCTCGCAAATATCATGTGGTGAGCATGGAAGAATTGCGCGATCGCGGCGGCCAGGTACGCTAGCAGCAGAACACCGGAATAGAATTTCACTCGCTTTACTGTCAGCCAGGAGGGATCGCGCAGCCAGCCGCTGACCTGGTGGACCAGACCCGGGCGGCCTTGATCAGCCAAGGCGCGAGTCGTTGCCGTGGACTGACCAGCGGCGTCGATTTTCGCGCGATTGCTCATCTGCCAACCCGTTCCTGTCGCGTCCCCCGAGATCCAGGAAGAATCGAGCAAGCGTCGTGCCGTGGAAAGTAGGCCCGAATCAGACCGCGACGTTGCAGGGGAGCAACAGACAAGGCGCTGGCGGCCTCGGAGATGAGGTAATTTAGCAGAGCAGGCCGCAGCCCGCCGTCCGCTTACCTAAGCGCGCTGGCCGCTCCGCGGAGGCATCGCTCGGTGGTCTCCCAGTCGATGCACGGGTCGGTGACCGAGACGCCGTACTTGAGCTTCGCGCGGTCGGGCGAGGGCGGCTGGTTGCCCGCCTCGAGGTTGCTCTCGAGCATCACACCGAGGATCGAACGGCTGCCGGAGCGAATCTGATCGACCAGGGCTTCGAGCACGGCCGGCTGCCTGCGATAGTCCTTGTTGGTCTGCGCGTGCGAGCAATCCACCATCACGCGCGGCTCCATGCCGGCCTTCTCGAGCAGCTTGACGGACTCCGCGATGCTGCGGGCGTCGTAGTTCGGCGTCCGCCCGCCGCGCAGCACGATGTGGGTGTCCGGGTTGCCCGTGGTTCGGACGATCGCCGCGACCCCGTCCTGCGTGATGCCCAGGAAAGAATGCGGGTGGCGCGCTGACTGGACGGCATTGATCGCAACCTGCAGATTTCCCTCGGTCGTATTCTTGAACCCGACCGGCATCGAAAGCCCGCTCGCCATCTCCCGATGGGTCTGCGACTCGGTCGTGCGGGCGCCGATCGCCGACCACGAGATGAGGTCCGCGATATACTGGGGCGCGATCGGATCGAGCATCTCGGTCCCCGCCGCCAGTCCCAGCCGGTTGATGTCGGACAGGAGCTGGCGCGCGATCCGAAGTCCCTCGCCCATGTCGCAACTGTCATCCATGTGCGGGTCGTTGATGAGCCCTTTCCATCCCACCGTGGTGCGCGGCTTCTCGAAATACACCCGCATCAGCACGAACAGCCGATCCGCGACCTCATCGCGCAGCTTCGCGAGCCGGTTCGCATAGTCCATCGCCGCCACCGGATCGTGAATCGAGCACGGGCCGACTATGCACAGCAGGCGGGGGTCGCGTCCGGCGAGGATCGAGCGAATCGTCTCGCGCGCATCGACGACCGTCCGCACGATCGCTTCATCGACCGGCAGTTGCTCCTTGAGCAGCCGCGGCGTGATAAGCGGGTCGTTCGCGAGTACGTGGATATCCTGGATCTTGCGCATGGCCCAACCAGTTACTTTTATCGAAAAGGCGCGCTAGGACAAAGCGCCCGCGCGATCGCCCGGCGATGCCAGACTTGCCCGGCCCTCACGGTGGGCCTAACCTCAGGCTCGGCGGGAAGTGGCGCGGGAGTCTTGGCGCGCGAACGTGGCAGGCGATACAACTGAACCAGAACCGCCCGACCGGTCCCGCGCCGGCGGTCGGGACAAAGTGGCGGACAGTACCGAGGCGGCGGGCGCGGTGCGGCCGGGCTGGTGGCATCGCGTCGGGTTGTGGCGGGCGGCGGCCGGCATGGCTGCGGCTGCGGCGCTCGCCTGTGCGATTACTGCGGCGGAATTCTCCGACACGCTTATTTTCCGCTCGGGGCATTACCACCAGCGAATTACCGCGCTGAACTCGTTAGTCCAGCGGATGCGGCGCGAACTCGATGTCGCGCGAAAGGAAAGACTGTCCGCCTTCGCCGCGGGACGTCAATCCGAGAAGGATGCATTGATGCCGATCCTGACTGCGCCCGACCGGCGCACTATCAAGCTCAGCAGGCCCCAGCCGCAGGCGGAGCAAGGTCAATCGCGCCTGGCGCAGCCAAGCGCCGCGACGCTCATCATCAGCGACAAGCAGGGCAAGGCGGTGTTTGGAGCGGAGGGACTGCCGCCCGCGCCCCCGGCGATGACCTACCGGGTGTTCTGGCTTGCCCGGAACGGCGGCGTGCTTCGCGCCGAGGATTTCATCCCGGGCCCGGATGGCGATGCGGCCATCGTGATGGCGCTGCCCCAGTCGAAGCCTGAGTCCGTGCTCGTTACGCTCGAGCAGGTTGCCGCCGCGCCGAAGCCGGCGGGGCCGGTCGCGTTTCGGGGGCGCGTCGCACCATGAGTGCATCCGCTCCCGCTGGCGCGCCGGAAACGGACTCAAGCCGCGCGCCCGCCGCGAGGGCGGGCTTCTTCGGCTATAGCCGCAACTTCTGGCTGGTCTTCTGGGCGACCTTCGCGCTCAACTTATCGAGCAACCTGTTCGTCCTGTTCCCGGTTTTTCTGGTCGGACTTGGCGCCGACGCCGGCACGATCGGCGCGGTGATCGGCACCTTCTCGCTCGCCGCGCTGGCGGGGCGCCCGGCGGTCGGATGGCTGCTCGATCGCAACGGCCATCAGCGCACCGCGGCCTGGCTGCTCGTGCTCGACGTGTTCGTGATGGTGCTTTATCTCACGCTCCATCAACTCGGCTGGTCGATTTACGGCGTGCGTGCGCTGCACGGTCTGGTCGAGGGAACCGCGCGGGTCGCGCTGTTCGCGATGGTCTACGAGCTTCTGCCCGAGGGCCGCGCCGGCGAGGCGATGGCGATGTTCAGCCTGTGCGGGATGGGATCGGCCGGCCTGTCGCCGATTTTCGGCGAGTGGGTTATCAAGCATTCGGGATTTCCCGCGTTCTTCGCGAGCGCAATTGCCCTGACGCTGGTGGCGGCGCTGGCCGCACGGATGCTTCCCGACGATCGCGCCGCGGTGCGGGCGTTAGCGGCATCGAGGCCTGCCAACGGCGGCCCGGGTTACGCGACGCTGCTCCGCGACCCGGCGCTTGCGCCGCTGTGGATAGTCACGCTGCTTTTCTCGCTCTCGATTTCGTCGCGGGTCAGCTTCGTGGCGCCCTACGCATACCAGCGGGGGCTGAGCCAGGTCGGATCGTATTTCGCGATTTATGCCGGGATGGCGGTGGTGATACGGGCGGTTGGCTCGCGGCTCATGGATCGCGTAGGGCTGGAGCGGATGGTCCCTCCGTCACTGCTCGTGCTGGCGGTTGGGATGGCGATGATCGCGGGCTCCGGGATGTTCGGGATGCTGGAGTTTTCCGCGGTGGTCGGGGGCCTGGGCCACGGATATTTGTACCCCGTGCTGAGTGCGCTGGTAATCCTGCGCACGCAGACGAACGCGACGGGGCGCTCGGCGAGCATCTACTCATCGCTCTATGATCTCGGCGGGATGATGGGCCCGTATGCGCTGGGGGCCACGGCCAATTTCCTCGGATACGGTCCGACGTTCCTGATATCGGGCGCGCTCGCGCTGGCTGGCGGGCTGTACTTCGCCGCGGTCGAACCGGAGGCATTTCGCCGCCGGCTCGCGTGACCGTTGGGATGGCGAGCCGCGAGGGGCGGCTCAGGCGGCGCCCATGAATTCGAGCAGCATCCCTACGCCCATCAGCGAGACCGCATACAGATTTTCGCCCGCGTCGGTTGCGTTCCAGAGGTACCAGAAACCGGCCGCGAACGCGGCCATCCCAAGCAGCCGTCTCATCCGAGGATCCCCCCGCGAATCTCCGCGCGCACCAAAGCGCCGGCGCTCCGCTACGGCGCGGGAGCCGGCAATCAAGTCTATACACTTTGTATATCTATCTCGACTGTGAGTAAACCGCGCGGCTTGGGCAGGTTCCAGCGCGGCGGCGCGGAAATCGCGGCGTTCTTACGTGGGCTTGGACGCCCCGCGCGAGGGCCGAATTGGTGGTATAATTAATTTTGGGATGCGGGGATGTGGCGGCGGTGGAAGCGAGCGGACACCAGAAACCAAGCCCTCGGTTGACACGCGTGAATTCCAGCAGTATTCTGTCCGTTCGCCCCCAAGAGGGCTGGTCTTTGAAAACTGAATAGTAGTGCATGTCCAAGTCGGACGGCGGGGGATCGGAAACGATCCAGGCCCGTCCGATTTCTTTGAATATGCGGTCAGTCCAACCGTTCCGGGCGCGTTAGCCGCGCCGGGTACGGTGGTGACACTGAGCTTTTATGGAGAGTTTGATCCTGGCTCAGAACGAACGCTGGCGGCGTGCCTGAGGCATGCAAGTCGCGGGAGAACGTCGGGGCAACTCGGCTAGTAAACCGGCGCACGGGTGTGTAACACGTGGACAACCTGCCCAGGAGACTGGGATAACTCGTCGAAAGACGGGCTAATACCAGATAAGACCACGGGAAGTTCGCTTCCCGAGGTAAAAGGTGGCCTCTGCTCTTGCAAGCTATCACTCCCGGAGGGGTCCGCGGCCTATCAGCTTGTTGGTGAGGTAACGGCCCACCAAGGCTAAGACGGGTAGCTGGTCTGAGAGGATGGTCAGCCACACTGGGACTGAGACACGGCCCAGAGTCCTACGGGACGCAGCAGCTAGGAATATTGCGCAATGGAGGAAACTCTGACGCAGCGACGCCGCGTGGGTGATGAAGGCCTTCGGGTCGTAAAGCCCTGTCGGAGGGGAAGAAAAGTCGGTTGGCTAATATCCAGCCGACTCTTGACGGTACCCTCAAAGGAAGCACCGGCTAACTCCGTGCCAGCAGCCGCGGTAAGACGGAGGGTGCAAGCGTTGTTCGGATTGACTGGGCGTAAAGGGCGTGTAGGCGGCCGGCCAAGTCCGATGTGAAAGCCCGGGGCTCAGCTCCGGAACTGCATCGGAAACTAGCTGGCTTGAGCGCGATAGAGGAGGGTGGAATTCCTGGTGTAGCGGTGAAATGCGTAGATATCAGGAGGAACACCGGCGGCGAAGGCGGCCCTCTGGATCGTTGCTGACGCTGAGACGCGAAAGCGTGGGGAGCAAACAGGATTAGATA
>DASPOF010000038.1:0-5625 GCA_035626155.1 Binataceae bacterium (SeqCode) | reverse complement strand
GAGGACATCAAGTCGATCTCTCGGATGGGCTTCTTCGAGACGGGAGTCGCCGCGCGCAAAATCCCTCTTCCCGACGGCCGCGTCCTGCTCGTCTACGTCGTCAAGGAGCGTCCGCAGGTCACCGACGTCAAGCTCGAGGGGATGAAGGCGATCCGGACGACCGACGACAAAGTCATCGCGGCCGTCAAAGTGCACCCCGGCTCGATCCTCGATCCCAACCAGGTGAAGGAGACGATCAACGACCTCACCGGCGTCTACGAGGAAAAGAGCTACCTGGACGTGAAGATCGTTTTTCGCGAGGTTTTGCAGCCCGACAACACCGAAACCGCGGTGTTCAGCGTCACCGAGGGTCCGCAGGTCGAAATCAGGAAGATCGAGTTCCACGGCAACAAGGCATTCAACACGTTCCAGTTGCGCAACATCATGGAGACGAGCACGTACAACTGGATCTATAGCTGGGTTACCGGAGCCGGCGCGCTCGACCGAAAGAAGCTCCAGGACGATCGCGACCGGCTGACCGCTTATTACTACGATAACGGTTATCTCAACGCTCAAATCGCCGAGCCTAAGATCGAGCGGGTCGGCGACTCGATGACGATCAACATCACGATCGACGAGGGGCCGGTCTACAAGGTCGGGAAAATCGCGCTCGGCGGGAATCTCAAGTTCCCGCACCATGAGGTTGCCCGCCTGATCACGCTCAAGCGGGGCGAGCGCTTCCGCGGCTCGGACCTCCACCACAACGAGCTCGTTCTGTCGGACTTTTATCTGAATCGCGGTTACGCTTACGTCAACGTCGATCCGCGCACGCGGCTCGACCAGGCCCGCCGGATCATCGACGTTGTCTTTTACATCAATCCGGGCCGCGAGGTGCTGGTTAACCGAATCAATATCTCGGGCAATACCAAGACCTCCGACAAGGTCATCCGCCGCGAACTCCAGATCCAGGAGCAGGAGCCGTTTTCCGCCGAGGCGATTCGCGAGTCGAAAACGCGCCTGGACCGGCTCGGCTTCTTTACTGATACCCGCCTCACGACCGCGCCCGCCACGCAGCCCGACAAGATCAATCTCGACGTCGCGGTCAGCGAAGCGAATACCGCAACTCTTCAAGTGGCCGGCGGGTTCGACAGCTTCCAGTCGCTGTTCGGCAACTTCACTCTGGGCAACACCAATCTGTTCGGCGGCGGCGAGTCGCTGATCCTGAATGCGCAGATCGGCTTCCTGTTCCAGAACTACAGCGTTACCTACAACGAGCCCTGGTTCCTCGACATCCCGCTCAGCGTCGCGCTCAGCCTGTTCGACAACAAGACCGTTCTGCTGAGCTTCGATCAGGCCGCGGCGGGGTTCCAGATCAACTCGACCTATCCGCTGACCGAGCTGGGCTTCAAAACCCTGGGACCGATCTCGCTCAAGGATACGGTCGTGGGGTTGGGCTACCAGTTCCAGAGCGTCGGCATCACCAACCTCCCGGCGAATACGACCTACCAAATCCTGCGCTACAAGGGGTACACACAGACCTCCGAGCTGTTGCCAAGCTTTCGACGGTTCACGGTGGACAATCCGACCGATCCGCGCACCGGCTCTATCCTGAGCTTCAACGGAGAAATCGGAGGGCTCGGGGGCGGCAACTCCTTTCTCAAAGGCGTGCTCCACGGGCGCTACTTCTATCCGTTCATCCGCAGTGAGACCTTTGGCACGTTCGTCGTCTCGCAAGGCGTTACGTTTGGCATCGGCACCAACTTAAGCAGCGGCAGCGCCGGCGAGCTGCCGCTTTACGAGCGCTTCTTCCCGGGCGGAGTTGGCGGCGGCGCGGACGTGCGCGGCTACCAGCTCTATTCGCTCGGCCCGCAAGTGACCATCTACAACGCGGCGGGCCAGCCGATTAGCGTGCAGGACATTGGGGGAAGCAAGGAACTGCTGCTCAGCAACGAGATTACCTTCCCGATCCTTACCGGACTGGGATTGCGCGGGGTCATTTTCGCCGACGCGGGCCAGTCCTTCCGGCTGAGCGACTCGATGGACCCGACCAAACTGCAGGCATCGTATGGGATCGGCATCAGGTGGAAGTCGCCGTTTGGCCCGCTCGCCGTCGATCTCGCGCGGCCGATCAATCCGCGGCCATCCGATCTGAGCACGGTGTTCGAAATCGGAGCCGGAGCGCCGCTCTAGCGCCGCAAGGGTAAAACCGGCTTTAATGGCGGGCGGCGGCTTGTCGGCGGCCTTCCGCGCTTCGGTTCCCGCCGGAGCGCATCGGCCCCGGGCCCGCCGGACCATACGACGGAGGAGTTGCAAGGCAATGAGACAGCGGTTGATCATCGGTGCGGTTCTTCTTGCACTCGCGGTGGCCGCCCCCGCACGCGCCGAACAGAAATTCGCCTACGTGGATGTGCAGCGCGCGCTCAACGAGTGCGATGCCGGCAAGCGGGCCAAGGCCGATATGCAGGGCCGCATCCAGGTGCTCGATTCCCGCCTGCAAAAGCAGCAGAGCGAGGTCCAGACGCTCAGGGACGAGCTCGAGAAGAAGGGGATGCTGATGCAGCCCGACCAGCGCCAGTCGCTCCAGGAGGAGCTGCAGAAGAAGGCCACCAACTTCGACCGCGATTACAAGGATTCCCGCGACGAACTTCAGCGCAAGGACAACGAGATCACCGGCAAGATCGTTCACGATCTTGCGACCGTCATCCGGTCGATCGGCGAGCGCGATGGCTTCACGATGGTGATGGAGAAGGGATCGATTCTGTGGGGCGCGCCCGGCATCGACATCACCGACGAGGTTATCCGCAACTACAACGCCAAGCACGTGAGGATCGGCACGCTCGGGGAGCCGGGTTCCGAGGCGGCGGCCAGCGCCGCGCCGCCGGGCGATTTCGGCGGCGGGGCCACCAAACGGTCGAGTATTTCGAAGTAACCCGAAGGGGCGCTCCTTCCCGGCGATTGTTGTGGCCGAAGACGGGAAAATTACGGACTTGAGCAGCGTGCTCGGGCTTCTGCCCCACCGCTTCCCGTTCCTGCTCATCGACCGCGTCCTGGAACTGGACAAGGGCCGCCTGCTCGCGGTGAAGAACGTCTCCTTCAACGAGCCGTTCTTCACCGGCCACTTCCCGGAGCATCCGGTGATGCCCGGGGTGCTGATCGTCGAGTCGATGGCGCAGGCGGGCGCGATCCTGGCTCTCAAGGAGAGCGCCGCCGACCCGGCGCGGCTGTTCATGCTGACCGGACTGGACAAGGTCCGCTTTCGCCGCCGGGTGGTTCCCGGCGACCAGTTGAAGATTGAAGTGAAGATCATCAAGCACCACCGTCCGCTCTGGCGGATGCAGGCCGAGGCGCGGGTGGGCGATGAAGTTGCCGCGGAGGCCGAGCTGTCCGCGATGGAAGTCGAGGAGAAGATCCGATAGCCGGTAAAATTCATCCTTCCGCGATCATCGATCGCAGCGCCGAAATCGACACGAGCTCTCAGATTGGGCCCGCGGTTGTTATCGGGCCTAACGTCCGGATTGGCGCCGGCACGATCGTGGACGCCCATACCGTCATCGAGTGCAACACGACGATCGGGCGGCGCAACCGCATCTTCCCGTTCGCCTCGGTCGGCGCCGCAACTCCCGATCTCAAGTTCCACGGCGAGCCATCCACGCTCGAGATCGGCGACGACAACACCATCCGCGAATTCACCACCATCCATCGCGGCACCGAGGTCGGCGGGATGGTCACGCGCCTGGGCAATCACATCCTGCTGATGCCCTACACGCACATCGCGCACGACTGCATCGTGGGCGACCACTGCATAATCACCAATTCGACGCAGGTCGCGGGCCATTGTATTTTCGATGAGCACGTAACCATCGAGGGGATGTGCGGCGTGCAGCAGTTTTGCCACGTTGGCGCGCACGCGTTTCTGGCCGCCGGCGCCAAGGTCGAGCGCGACGTGCCGCCCTACGCCAGGGTGGCGGGCGACCGCGCGCATCTGGTCGGCGTCAACGTGGTCGGGCTGCAGCGCAGCGGGTTTTCGCCCGAAACGATCGCGGTGCTGAAGGCCGCGATGCGCACGCTCTTTTACTCCAAGCTCCCGCGCGAGGAAGCGTTGGAGAACGTGCTGCGCGAGCACGGCGAGTGCGCGGAGGTCCGCCGCCTCGCGGATTTCATCGCGAATTCCAAACGCGGAGTCGTCAGCCGCGAGCGTGAATAAGCTCGGCCTGATCGCCGGCAACGGCGTCTTCCCCATCGAGGTTGCCCGCGGCGCGCGCCGGCGCGGGATTGCGGTCGTCGCGCTCGCGCACGCGGGCGAATCCGACCCTGCGCTCGAAGCCGAGGTGGACGAAATCACCTGGATCAAAGTCGGCGAACTCGAACGCATAATCGGGGTTCTCAAGGCGGCCAACGTCACCGAGGCCGCGATGGCGGGAGGAATCTCGCGCGCGCGGCTGGCGGACTCGTTCGCCCCCGACGCGCGCGCGCTAAAGATGCTCGCGCGAATCGGGCGATTCAGTGACGATGCGGTGTTGCGCGGTGTAGCCGCGGAAATCGAAAGCGAAGGCATCCCGGTTATCGATCCCGTTCCGTGGGTCGGGGAATTGCTGGCGCATCCGGGCCTCGAAGCGGGCCCCCAGCCCAGCCAGCCGGCTCTCAAGGATCTCGAACTCGCCTTCGCCGTCGCGCGTCAGATCGGACGCTTCGATATCGGCCAGACCGTCGCGGTCCGCGACGGGACCGTAGCGGCGGTGGAGGCGGTCGAGGGAACCAACGCGGCGCTCAGGCGCGCCGCGGCGCTCGCCGGCAAAGGCCTCGTCATCGCCAAGGCGGCGAAGCCCGGCCAGGATTTGCGCTTCGACCGTCCCGCGATCGGCCCGGCGACGATCGAGCTGCTCGCCGAAATCGGCGCGGCGATGATCGGGGTCGAGGCCGGCGTCGCTCTCATTCTCGAACGCGAGCGCACGCTTGAACTTGCGCGCGAGCGCGCAGTCACGGTGTACGGTCATGGCTGAGATTCGCGCCGCGGTGATTGGTGCGGGGCGGCTCGGCACCCTTCATGCCCGCAAGTACGCCGCCATCCCCGGAATCAAGCTCGCCTGCGTGGCCGACATCGATCGCGAGCGCGCCGAGCGTCTGGCGCGCGAGACCGGCGCCGCCGCGCTGACCGACTACCGGGCGGTTGCGGGCAAGGCCGATATCGCAACCGTCGCATCGCCCGGCGTAACCCATCTTGAGATCGCATCGGGCCTGCTCGCCGCGGGAATCGACGTGCTGCTGGAAAAGCCGATGGCGGCGACGTTGGCCGAGGCGCGCGAGCTTGCGGCGATTGCGGCGCGCAGCGGCCGAATTCTTCAGATCGGCCACCTGGAGCGCTTCAATCCCGCCGTCGTTCACCTGCATTCGATCGTAAAGGCGCCCCGGTTCGTCGAGTCCCACCGCCTTGCGCCCTTCACCGAGCGCGGCACCGATGTGGATGTAATCCTCGACCTGATGGTCCACGATCTCGACGTGATTCTTTCGCTCGCGCCATCGGAGGTCGAATCGGTGGAGGCGGTCGGCGTCGCGATTCTGACCGATCGCATCGACCTTGCGAACGCGCGGCTGCGCTTCCGAAGCGGGCTCATCGCCAACGTCACCACCAGCCGCGTCTCCGCCCGC
>DASPOF010000037.1:0-10761 GCA_035626155.1 Binataceae bacterium (SeqCode) | reverse complement strand
ATGTGGATGCGGATGGCCTCGCTTTCGACCCGCTGGTTACCCTCGATGCGAATCTCGGAGACGATCGGAGGGCCCTGGGCGAATGCCAGCCCGCCCGCCAGTAGCATCGCCACGAGCCAGAGGAACGACTGGATCAAACGCGCACGAGCGCGTCCCGCGTTGAGTTCTTTTGCGGTCACCCGAAAACACCGAAGGCGGCGAACAAGCTAGCCAATGATCGCCGCGCGTGTAAAGCGCCGGCCCGCGAGGCCTCCGCTTGCGGCGGGCGCGCTCACGGCGACGGCTCGTCGAAGAGCTTGCCCTCGCTGAGCCTTAGCGAACGCCCCATGCTGCGCATCAGGCGCTCATTGTGGGTGGCAATCACGAGCGTGATCTTGAGTTCGCGGTTGAGCATGTGGAACAGCTCGTGAACCTCATCGGCGGTATGCGGATCGAGGTTGCCGGTGGGCTCGTCCGCGAGCACCAGTCGAGGTCTCAGGACCACCGCCCGCGCGACCGCGACGCGCTGCTGCTCGCCGCCTGAGAGTTCGGCGGGCCGGCGATGCAGCTTATCGCCCAGGCCGACCAGTTCCAGGATCTCGGTGGCGCGCCGCTCGGCTTCCCGGTCCGCCATCCGCGCGATCAGCGCCGGCATCATCACGTTCTCCACGGCGTCGAAGTCGGCCAGCAGGTAGTGGAATTGGAAGACGAAGCCGAGCTTTAAGTTCCTGAACTCCGCGATCGCCGCGGGATCCAGTGCGAACAGGTCGCGGCCCTCGAAATAGACCTTGCCCGCGGTCGGCTCCTCGAGACTTCCCAGCACGTGGAGCAGGGTCGATTTGCCCACCCCCGATTGTCCGATAATCGCGACCTCCTCGCCGGGGCGCACCGTGAGGTCCAATCCGCGCAGGACGTGAATCTCGCGCTCCGCATCGTGGAACGTCTTGACCAGCCCGCGCGCCTCGAGCAGCGGCGGTGCGGCAAGCGGCATCTCGACGGCGGCGCGCGCTTGGGATTCACTCATAGCGGATCACCTCGACCGGCGAGAGCGAACGCGCGTGGAGCGCGGGGTAAAGCGCCGCGATCAGGCACAGCGCCAAAGCCGCGATCGCAACCACGATGAAATTGATCGGATACAGGCGCACCGGCACGGCGCTTACCATGAACAGGTCCGCCGGGAGATGAATCAGATGGTATTTCCCGATCGCCCAGGCGGCCAGGAATCCCGAGCCGACCCCCACGATCGTCCCCACCAGCCCAAGCGCCGCGCCCTCGCACAGAAAGATCGCGGCGATCGATCCCGCGCGCGCGCCCATCGCGCGCAGAATCGCAATTTCCTTGCGCCGCTCCATCACCACCATCACGAGGGTTGCGATGATGTTGAACGCGGCCACCAGCACGATCAACAGCAGCACCATGAAGTAGGTGAACTTTTCGAGTTGCAGGCCCGAGAACAGCGGCGCGTTGGCGACCGTCCAGTCGGTCACCCGGAAGCCCGGGCCCGCGATCGCCGCGATACTGCGCGCAATCTCGGGCGCATCGAACATGTTGGTCAGGCGCAACTCGAGTCCGCTCTCGAGCTGGGGATCCTCCGCGAGGAGCGCGCGGCCATCCTTGAGCGAGACGAAGATCAGCGACGAGTCGAACTCGTACATCCCGGAGTAGAAGAATCCCGCGACGACGTATCGTTTCAGGCGCGGCGCGCCGATCCCGCCGCCCATGCTCGCCGGCGAAACCAGCGTCACCACATCGCCCGGCTGAAGCCCGAGCGAAAAGGCGAGCGTCTTGCCGATTATCGCGCCGGGAAGCTCGGCCACGTGTTTTGCGCCGCCGTCGGCGATTTCGACCGGATGCATCTCGTCGAGCGACTCAAGCCGTCCATTCGCAAGCGTGTTCTTGAGTTCGGTGAGCACCGGATTGTCGCGCGCGATCACGCCGCGCAGGATTCCGCCTGATACATAGCCGGGAACCCCCGACGGCGTGTTCGATACCGCCATCACTTGCGACGTGACGAACGGCGCGACCGCCTCGACCCCCGGCATCGCGGCGATGCGCCGCTTAAGTTCGGCCGAGTTCCACACCGCGCCGTCACCTCGCTCGACCGTGACCTCGGGGGTGAATGCGAGCAGGCGATTGCGGAGGTCCTCCTGGAAACCGCTCATCACTGAGAGCGCGAGCGATGGAGCAAAGGTGCCCAAGGTGACGCCGGCCAGCGAGATTAGGGCGATCAGCGACACGAATCGCTCGCGGCGGCGCGCGCGAAGGTAGCGGATGCCTATCAGGTACTCAAATCGCAACGGATGCTGGTCCTTGCCGCCGCACGAACGCCATCAGCCGCGCGGCGCGGCGCGAAAAGGCGGCATTTGGGTGAATTTCATTTGAATTCATAAGGCCGGGCCATCGTCTGACAGTCGATCATACTCTCCCTTGGGATTATGGCTTTGCAACGACCTCGTGTTGCACTTGACCGCCGCGCTGCCATAAGCTCGCGCGGAGAAGCGACATGGAGGTGGCCCGGATGAAGCGCTATTGGATGGCGGTGCTGGCGGGAGCGAGCGTGATCGTCGCTCTGCGCGGCGCCTCGATAGCGGCCGACCATCGAGCCGCGGTGCCGCCCGATCAGATCACCATGAATTTCCAGAACGTGGATATCCCCGTTCTGGCCAAGTTCATCAGCGAGATCACCGGAAAGAATTTCATCGTCGATGAGAGCGTGCGGGGAAAAGTCACGATCCTTTCCCCCACCAAAGTCACCCCCGATCAGGCCTACCAGCTTTTCCAATCCGCGCTGCAAATCAAGGGCTACACGACCCAGCAGGTCGGCAAAGTGATCAAGATCGTGCCGTCGCGCAATGCGCGGTCGGCGGCCGCGCTTACCGAATCGCAGGCGCCGCTCGAGACGCGCGGCGATGAGTACGTGACCCGGATGGTGCGGCTGAAGAACGTCGATGCGGCCTCGCTGGTCAACGTGATCCAGCCGATGATATCGCACGACGGGATGGTCGCCGCCTATCCCGATGACAACACGCTCATCATCACCGACGATGCGGACAACGTGCAGCGGCTCCTCCAGATAATCGGCAGCCTCGACATTCAGGGGACCCAGCAGAGCATCAAAGTGATTCCGCTCAAGATGGCATTCGCGGCGGAACTTGCGCCCGAGATCGAAGCCCTGATGGGCTCGCGCGGCGGCGGTACATCTTCGGCGGGCGGCGGCATGCCGCAGCGGCCGGGAATCGGCGTCGCCGGCGCACCCGGGGTCGTGGCGGGCGCGAACTACAAGGTAATCCCGGACGAACGCACCAATTCGCTGGTGTGCCTCGCGGCGCCGCTCCAGATGAGGCAGATCGAGGAGATCGTCGCGCAACTCGACATCGAACCGCCCATTTCCACCGCGCGCATCCACGTCTACCGGCTCAAGAACGCGCAAGCGCTCGAAATGGTCCAGGTGCTCAATAACCTGATTAACGGCGGCGGCGGACCGGGCACGTTGATGCCCACCACGGGGCGCGGCTCGCTTGGGCGGGGCAGCTCGCTCGGAACGATGAACGGGTTCAGCAGCGGATTCGGCGGGATGGGCGGCGGATTCCCCGGAATGGGCGGCGGATACGGCGGCGGCGGATACGGCATGATGAGTTCGATGGGCTCGTCCTCCTTCGGCGGAGGCGGATTCGGCTCCTCGATGGGCATGAGCCGGACATCCTCGACGGCCGCCGGCACCGCGGGCGGCACCGCATCAGCCAGCGGCGGCGGCAAGAACACAGACTTCGCCGCGCGCGTGAATATCACCGCCGATCCGGCAACGAACGCGATGGTGGTAAGCGCCGCTCCGCAGGACTGGCAGACGCTCCGCCAGATAATCGACGAACTCGATGTCCCGAGAGTCCAGGTCTTTGTGCAGGCGATAATTATAGAGGTGAGCCAGGAACGCGCCCGGGACATGGGCGTGAATTTCCAGGCCTCGACCTCCATCAGCGGCAGCACGCTCGGCCTTGGCCAATTGAATTTCGGACAGCTTCAGAACGCGATCGGAAATCCGCTTGGGCTGACGGGGCTCGGACTCGGGCTCGCGTCGGGCAGCATGTGTAGTATTCCTACCACCCTCGCGAGTGCCGCCACTTCCACGACGGGCGGCACCTCGGGCACCAGCAGCAGCAGCATAACCGCGCCGTGCGATCTTGCGCTGATCACCGCGCTCCAGACCGATACCCACACCGACGTACTTTCGGCGCCGACGCTGCTGACTGCGGACAACGAGGAGGCAATGATCGTGGTGGGTCAGAACCTCCCGTTCGTCGGGTCGGCGGCCGCCAACGCAGGACTACCCGGTCAGATCTTCAACTCGGTTGAGCGGCAAAACGTCGGCATCACGCTCGACATCGTGCCGCAGGTTTCCGAGGGCGATTACGTCAAGCTCGACCTCTACGAGGAGGTCTCCAACGTGCTCGGCAACACGGTGAATAATCCGCTCGGGCCGACCACGACCATCCGCTCCGCATCGACCACGATCCTCGTGCAGAACCATCGCACCGCGGTGATCGGCGGACTGCTCTCCAGCCAGGATGCGCAAACCAACGAGGGCGTGCCGTTCATCTCGACCATCCCGGTAATCGGCAACCTGTTCAGCGACAAGAGCCGCGATCGGCAGAAGGACGACCTGCTCGTCTTCCTGACGCCGCACGTGGTGCGCAATCGCGCCGAGTTGCGCGCGCTCTCGCTGGATGAGCGCCAGAAGTTCATCAGCTCGCTCGGGCACAAGGAGATGCACGACATGCCGGCGTCGCAGATCCGCGAGCTCTACAAGCCGAGCTTCTCGATCGCGGTTCCGCCCGAGGCCGACCTGGGCGCATCCACCGGCTCGCTGCCGCCCACCGGGCCGGAACCTTTTGCGGCGCCGTCGTCGAGCAACCCGGGCTCGGAGGATACTCCGTTCAATACCGAGGAGATCGGCCCGAGCAGCATGAAGGGCAAAGGCGCATCGGCGCCCGCGGTCGCATCGGCCTCATCCGCTGCGAGCGAACCCGATCCGCCAGCGGCGGCAGCCGCGGCCAGTTCGGCGCGGGCGGCCGACCCTTTTAAGCCCGGAGCGCCTGCGAAGCCCTGACCAGACAACGGGCAATACTGCGTCAAATCGGGTTGCGTTCGCCTGGCAGGATGTTGAGAAAAGCGAGAACCTCGCGGTTCGACCACCCTGCGGTCTCAACATCCTGCGTAAAAGATGGCTTCTTTCCTCTATCATCTCCCCCGGTCTTTTCCGGGGGAGATAAGAGAGGGGGAGCAGGCTGTGATTTATCACCAGCCTGCTAGAGGGCGCCGATGCCCCGGCAGATAGGGCCTGTCCCCGCTCGAATCGAGTACACAGGCGTGGCGGGCATCGTGGCGATGTTGCGCGCGATGTCGCTTGAGCGCGCGGTGCGCGTCGGTGCGCGCCTGGGGACGATCGCCGCGGCGTTGGACCGTCCCAACCGGCCGATCGCGATGCGCAATCTCGAAATCGCGTTTCCCGAAATGGACCGCGCCGCGCGGCTCGAAATCGTCCGCGGCGTTTACCGCAATTGGGGCCGGATGCTCGCCGAGTGGGCGCACATGGGCTCGCTCAATCGCACCAATATCGAGCGCTACGTCAAATACGAGGGCAGGGAAAATTGGGACGAGGGGCTTCGGCTCTCGAACGGGCGCGGCGCTATCGTGCTCACCGCGCACTTCGGCAACTTCGAGCTGATGAACGTCGCGCACTCGATCTATGGCAACCTGATCGCGATCGTCCATCGCCCGCTTCGAAATCCGCTAATCGATGCGGCCGTGTGTGCGGCGCGCGTGCGATTCGGCAACCGGATCATCGAGCGTAAGAACGGCGCGATGGAGACGATCCGGCTGATGCGCAAGAACTGGCATATCGCGGTCGCGCTCGATCTCGACGTGCGCGACGGAGTATTCGTCGATTTTTTCGGGATGCCCGCGTGCACCAGCGAAGGGGTCGCGCGGCTGGCGATGGCGACCGGGGCGCCGATCGTTCCGTGCTTCATGATTCGCGATGGGGCAAGCACGCGCCATACGATTGCGATTCAGCCGCCGCTGGAACTCGTCCGCGGCCGCGATCGCGACGCGGCCATGCGCGAGAACACTCAGCGTTGCGTCGCGGCGATCGAGAAAATGATCCGGCTGCATCCGGATCACTGGAACTGGATCCATCGGCGATGGAAAACGCGCCCGCCCGGCGAGCCGCGATTCTATTGATGCCCGCCCCGGTCCGGCGCGAGCGCGTGGCTGAGCGCGCTCAGGCAAAGCCCGGTGCCGAACGGCGCCGCCCCGACCTCGATCGAATTGTAGAACGCGAAGTCGCCCGGCGGCGTCTGCTGCGAGACGCCGGTGAATTCGCCCGCATCGTTGATCTTCGCCGCTATCGCAGCCAATGCGCTTTCGTGCGCGGCGCGCGCGCGCTCGATGTCCAGGCCGGCATAGCGCGCGGTCACCGCCATGCCGAGCGCATCGGCAAATCCGGCCGCAGCCGAAGTCTCGAGGTATGAGTCGGGCCGGTCGATGACCGTGTGCCAGAGCCCGGAAGGATCCTGCAGTGCGATGACGGCGCACAATTGACGGACCAGCGCGCGTTGGACAAGGTCCGTCTTCTCGCGATACCGGTCGTGATATCCCTCGCTTTCGACGATGGAGATTACCATTGGCGCAGCGATCGAAAACCAGCTATTGCCGCGCGCCCACAAGCATGGCGAGTGCGTATTTTTCTCCGCGTAGGCGACGTGCCACAGGAGATCCGTCGCCGGATCGGCGAGATTTCTCCAGTGCACGATCAGTTGGTCGAGCGCGCGCTCGATCAGCGGCGCGTCGGCGGTGAGCCGCCCGAGCAGCGCCATCGCCGGCGCCGTGAAGTGGCTCACGTCGACCCATACCTCGAGCGCGGGAGGGTGCGGCACGATCGCGCCGTCGCGGGTGCGCGTCGCCCTGGTCTCGAACGCATCCACGATCGCGCGAGCATAATCGAGATACTCGCCCCTGCCGGTGCGCAGGTGGAGATTGAGCGCCGGCAACGCTTCCGCCGCCCAGAACCAGAACCATCCGGCCAGCGCCGGCCCCGCCGCCAGTTTCGGGGCGAACCATCGCTCGACAGCCTTTGCGGGCGCATCGTCGTTAAGCGCCTCGGCCGCCGCCAGCAGGCCGTCGCACAGAATCGCGTCGCCCCAGTGTGGTTGCTTCGTGAGCAGTTCGCGCGACGCGTGACCCGCAAGCCGCGCAAGCGATCGCCTCGCGTCATCCTTGTTCATATTGCTCAGCGGTTTGCGCAGCGAAACTCGGCTGCGCGTGCGCCAGCAGAATCTGTCTTTCCTGCGCCCGGCGCGCGGGTGATATAGTCGAATCGCGGATGCACCTATGGCTCTTATCAAACCAAAAGAACCAAAGATCAAGGGCGTCAGTGAGGTCGGCCGTTACGCGATCGGCGTCCAGTGGACCGACGGCCACGACAGCATCTACCCGCTCGATAATCTAAGGCGCTATTGCCCGTGCCTGGCGTGTTCGGGAAAGGTCGCCGGTGAGATACCGCCCGCCAGCCAGCGGCTTCTCCAACTGACGCGCCTGGGCGAACAAGCGATGTTCCTGGAGTGGGCCGACGGCCACGAAACGATCTACGCGACGGGCCAACTTCGGGACATCTGCGGATGCGCACTCTGCATCGGCGAGCCGGAGCGCCCGGTTACCGGCCGCTGAGCGCGAGTTTCATCCCCGGAGCGTTTAACGACGATTGCCAGGAGCGGTGCGCCCGAAATCCGGGAGTGCCGCCGGTCGGATTCAATTTGAGCCGCGCTGGGCGCCGCCACTTGCGTGGTGAGCCGCGCGCTCGTTCACAGCTCGCAGGTTATCGCGCGCGACCGTGAACGTCGGGTCCAGCTCGACCGCCTTGCGAAACGCGATTGCCGCCTCATCAGGCCGCGCGAGATCGAGCAGCGCCATCCCCTTGGCGTTCTGAAGCTTTGCGTCCTTCGGATTCTTGATCAGGCCCCCGTTTGCAGCCATCAGCGCCGATGCCGGGTCGCCGACGCGCAGATAGATATCGGCCAGTTCCTTATAGTTCGCCGGCGACGGATTTATCTGGGTGGCTTTCACGTACATGTCCACCGCGGTTGATGGGTCGCGCAGCAGGCCATAGGAGAAACCCAGGTCGACGTACGCCGAATCGTTTCGCGGGTCCACGGCGAGCGCATCGCGCAGCTTGTCGATCGCGCGGCGCACTTTCTCGGTGTCGAGCGGATCGCTCCGCCCGGCCTGGTTTATCAGGACCTCGGCCTCAGCCACGATCTTGTCTGAGCGCTCGCGCGCCGCGCTCGACTGCGATGCTTCGACCGGCGTTGCGATGGCCGCCGTCAGGATGGCCGCGCCGACGACCGCCGCGAACATCCACTGGCGTGCGGCCATTGTCGCCATCCGGATCATCGATCGTCGGGAACGAAGGCCCTGATCAGCGGCGGAACAGGTGCTCGCGCAGCGCGTCGAGCTGGCCCTCGGCCTCCTGCTCGAGGAGCGCCTGGTCGGCCGAATCGCCGAAATACTTGACCGCGAGTACGGTCAGCGATGCGAAGGTGAGCAGAATCGCGATTTTCGAAAGCATCTTGGATCCACCCTCAGATATTCAGGGTACCAGTTTGACCCGCCCAAGCGAAGCCACTTCGGCACAGGCTAGTGATCTAATTTCGTGAATCCGGTTTTGACTGACGCCTATCTCGGCGAGCGCGACCAAACAGGTAATGCAGCACGCGGAAAAAGGAGTCGGTTCGACTCGTCGATATGGCCCACGTATCGCGCGGCAACTCGTCGCCTCGGATTCGGCTGCGAAAATGCCAACGTCCCAGTCGTTTGAATTTATCCGGCTGCTGCCGTGACACCCTGAATCGGCTCCTGAATCGACCATAGCCGATCAGTGACGCCAGCCGCTATCGCGGGCGCAACCTGCAGTGTCCGATGGATGCGTACTGTAATGCGAAAACGATAACGCCACAGGCCCCGCGAAAGAATTGGTTGTCTTGGACGAAACCCCGCGATTAGTATCCCCTTTGTGCCCCGGGATTCATTCGACCGCGAGATCGATTACCTGCGCATCTCGGTAATCGACCGGTGCAACCTTCGATGCGTCTATTGCATGCCGCTCGAAGGGGTGCGCTTCCTGCCCGGTCCGGAGTTGCTGACGCCGGCGGAGATCGAGTCGGTCGTGCGCGCCGCCGTGAGCGTTGGGTTCCGCAAGTTCCGGCTGACCGGCGGCGAGCCGACGCTAAGGCTCGACTTGCCGGAAATCGTCGAGCGGATCGCGTGCGTGCCGGGCGTCGATGGGATCGCGCTCACGACCAATGCGCTCCTGCTCGGGCAACTCGCCTGCCGGCTGAAGGCGGCCGGCCTTGCGCGAATCAACGTCCATCTCGACAGCCTCAACCCCGCAACGGTCGAGAAGCAGATGCGATGGGGCAGTTTCGAGAAAATCTGGGAGGGAATCCTCGCCGCCGAGGCGGCCCACCTAACGCCGATCAAGCTCAACGCCGTCGTCGCCGCGGGCTACAACGAGAATGACGTGGCCGATCTCGCGCGCCTCACCCTCGATCGAGGCTGGCACGTGCGGTTCATCGAGTTGATGCCGCTTGGCGGCGGCGAATGTGCGACGCTCTCGGTCAAGCGTTACGTCTCGAACATCGAGACCCGCCGGCGCATCGAGGCGGAGCTTGGAGCGCTGACCGAGATCCCGTCGTGTGATCCGGGCGACGAGGCGCGCAACTTCCGCCTTGCCGGGGCGCGCGGCGTCATCGGCTTCATCAGCCCGGTAAGTGAGCCATACTGCGGCACGTGCAACCGCATGCGGCTGACCGCGGACGGCAAATTTCATCTGTGCCTGCTCAACGACGATGAACTCGACGTTCGCGCGGCGTTGCGCTCCGGCCGAGGGCACGAAGTGGAGGATGTCGCGCGGATCTTGCGGCGCGCGGTCGATGCCAAGCCCACCGGCCATCATTTGCTCGAAGGCCGCTCGACGCGCGACCGATCCATGTACCAGATCGGTGGGTGATTCGCGGCGTTCGTGCGCGGATTTCGTCTCGGGCGCTGATCCAACCCACGCTCCGGCGCGGGGCCTGAGGCGCTTGCACAGTTAGATTTGGCGGAGCGAATCGATCACGCGCTCGACGAGCACTAAGATCGCCATCGTGCCGTCGAGCCGGATCACTTTGCACGGCAGCGATGCGAGCCAGGCCTCATGGCGCGGCCGACTTCGCCCCTCGCGCGTTCCCAGCTCGTACGCGCCGGCCCATTCGAGAAATTCGAGGTAGGGCCTGTGGCGCGGAGCGCCGGGCAGGATCAGATCGCCGAACATACCAGCCTCGCGAATCTTGAGCCGCTCGATTCGAATCGCGGTCGGAACTTCCAGATACACGACCAGGTCGAGCATCGGGATGACCGAATCCGCCCACTCGCCGATCGATCCGGACAGGACCCACGTGTCTGCCCCGGCGATCGCTTCGTGAAGCATCCTGCGGCGCTCCTCGACTTCGCGCGCAACTTCAAAGGGCGGATTGCTCGGGACCCAGTAGAAATCGTCGCTATCCAGATGCTGGCATCCGAAGCGCCTGGCGAGCGCGCGGCCCAGCGTCGTGGTCCCGGAACCTGACGCTCCGGTTACATGGATTCGCGTCGAGTTAGCCACCAGCCGCTTGGAGTATACCGCCCGATGCGGCGGCGGCGCAGACCGTGCGGCCGCCGAAGTTGAAGCGTCTCTATTGCGTCGTGGCCACC
>DASPOF010000036.1:0-5615 GCA_035626155.1 Binataceae bacterium (SeqCode) | reverse complement strand
TATTCAACGATCGGGCAAAGACATACGCCAACCGAGAGGAAGGGGATCTAAGAATTTTTGCCGGGAGGCGCGGGCGGGCTGGGCTTCTAGCGGGGAGCCGTGGAGTCGGGTCCCTGGGCGGAGACCCAGCCGGCGCGGCCGGGGATTTCCGTGCGGATAACCTCGCAGCAGGAAAGCTCCGCGCTTTTGATTCTCTCGGCGACCTCGCGCATCTGAAGAAACCTGGCGCCGCGCTCCTTTAGCGCGCGCACCAGCGCAGTGAAGCTTTCGAGCTGCCCGATCCCTTCGGTCTCGGCGTGGATCGTGTGCACGTTGAGCGCGTCGCCCTTGAATTCGCCGAGGTAGAATCGCAACAGCGCGGCGGCATCGGGCAAATCGCGCCGCCCCATCACCTCATCGAGCGTCGGCATCGTGGTCGGAATCTCCGGCGTCACCAGTACGCGGCCATCGACGATACATCGGTACGGCGCGCGTCCCCGCGTGTCGCTTCGATACGCAAGACCCATCGAATCGAGCGCCGTCAGCGCCGCCGCATTGGTGCGCCATCCGGGCGCGGCGAATGCGTGCGGCCGTTCGCCGAAGATCGCGCGGTACGCCTCGAATGCGTCGGCGAGTTCGTGACGGATCTCATCTTCGCCGAGCCGCTCGATCCGATCCTGCCAGCGCACATGGTCGTAGCCGTGCACTTCGACCTCGAAGCCGCGGGCGCGCAGTTCGCGGAGCAGACCCGGGAACGCGAGCGCGATCGGGCGCGCCGGCAGCACGGTCCCCGAGAGCACGGTCCGAAGCCCATACATCGAGACTGCCCTGGTGCGGAACATTTTCGAGATGAAGCCGCGGTTTCGAAGCGCCCGCCCGATTGCGCGGCCTGAGTTGTCCGGGCCCATCGAGATATAGAAGCTCGCCGCGACCTTCTCGCGTTCGAGCATCTCCGCAAGCCGCGGCACGCCCGATCCGAGCCCCTGGTGCGTGTCGACGTCGATCTTGAGCGCTACTTCCACGGATGGAATCGAGCCGGACCGGCGCTACCTGGCATTCTCGCGGAACCAGTCCATCGACATCTTGATTCCTTCGCGCAGAGTCACCTTCGGCACTACGCCCAGCAGCGTGCGCATCCTGGTGTTGTCCGGCACGCGGCGCGGAATATCCTCGTAGCTCTTGCCGTACACCGACTCCTGCGTCACGAACTTGATCTTCGACTTGCTCGGCCCGTACAGCTCGAGCATCAATTTCGCCACTTCGAGCACGCTCGTCTCGATGTCCACGCCGATATTGATCGCCTGGCCGTCGGCTTCGGGCTTGAGCCCCGCCGCGACCGTCGCATCGACCGCATCGGTCACGTACGTGAAGCATCGCGTCTGGCTGCCGTCGCCGATCACGGTCAGGTCGGCGCCGCGCAATAGCTGACCCATGAAGATCGTGAACAGGCGCCCCACGTCGAGCTTGTCGAGCCGCGGGCCGAACACGTTGAAGTAGCGCACTACCGCCACCGGCAATCCGAGCTTGTGATAGGCGAAGCAGAAATGCTCGCCGACCGCCTTCGACGTCGAGTAGCACCAGCGATCGATCGTGGTGGCGCCGAGCACGCGGTCGTCGTCCTCGCACCACGGCACCTTGGGATTTCGGCCGTACACCTCGGAAGTGGAGCTGAACACGACTTTCTTGCCGTACTTGTATGCGGCCTTGAGAACGTTCTGCGTGCCGTTCACGTTCACGTTGAGCGTCTCATAAGGATCGGCGACGTAATGCTCGACGCCGACGACGGCCGCGAGGTGATAGACGAGATCGGACTTGGCGACCAGCCCATCGATGATCTCCAGGTTGAAGATCGAGTCGTGCACATAGTGGAATCGGTGATGGTTCAGCAGGTGGCGAACCTTCGCAATCGAGCCGGTGTCGAGCACGAAGACTTCGTCGCCGCGCGCGATGAACGCATCGGAAAGATGGGAGCCGAGAAATCCCGCTCCGCCAGTTATCAGAACTCGCATGATGCCTCCAACTATTCCAGTTCGACAGATCCTTTTAGCAGATCGCGCGCGAGCACGATGCGCGCCTCGCCTTCCGCGCCGCCCTCGAACTGCGCGCGCATCACGAGCACGCTCCCCTCGCCTGCCGCGACTTCGAGCGCGCCGCCCGCGTCCTCATTCACTATCTCACCGGGAGCGCCGCGCGCGCCCGACTCGGACGCGACTTGAGCCTTCCAGATGAACAGTTTGCGCCCGTGCGCGAACGCGAACGCTCCCGGATACGGATGCGTCACGGCGCGCACCAGGTTGAAGATGCGGCGCGCAGGCCACTTCCAATCGATGCGTCCATCCTCGGGCGTCCGGCGCCCGAAATAGCTGCCGCGCGAGAGATCCTGCGGCCGGCGCGGCGCGTTTCCGGCGGCGATTTGCGGATGAAATTCCCGAATCAATGCTGCGCCGAGCGGGACCAGTTTCCGGTACAGTGTCAGCGCGGTGTCGTCGTCGTCAATCGGTACGATTCGCTGGCCGACGATATCGCCCGCATCGGCGCGCGCAACCATGTAGTGCAGCGTCACGCCGGCCTCACGCTCCCCATTGACGAGCATCCAGTTCACCGGCGCGCGGCCCCTATAGGCGGGCAGCGGCGAGGGATGAACGTTGAACGCGCCGAGCGGAGCAAGCCCGAGCACGCTGTCGGGCAGGAGATGCCGATATGAAAACGAATATATGACCCGGGGACGCATCGCCGCGATTCGCGCGGTCCATTCGGAATCGATCCGTTCGGGATAATGCACCGCAATTCCATTGCGCGCCGCGAGCTCGGCGCAGGAGCGCCACCAGATCTCCTCGCGGGGGTCATCGCGATGCGTGATCAGCGCTGCGATCGGCGCTCCGAGGCCAAGCAGCGCCTCCATGCACGCGTAACCCATCTCGTGATAGGCGAATAGCACGCAGGTCGCATCGCGAATCGCCGCAGCCGGCGCGCCGATGTTGGTCTCCAAGCGCGCCCCTACTTGCGCGTCGCGTCGGCTCCGCCGCCATCGCCGCCTTCATGCACTCCGCGGATGATATAGGTCGGGCGGCGGCGCACTTCGAGGTAGATGCGGCCGATGTACTCGCCGATGAGACCGACCGCGAGCATGATCACGCCCACGAAGAAGAACAGAACCGCGAACAGCACCCACAGGGCGCCTTCCTCCTGCGGGCCGTAGATCACGCGATGGGCGAGCAGGACCAGCGCGAAGAACGCGTCGAGGACGAACACCCCGATCCCGAAAAGGCTCAGCGCCTGGATTGGCAGCATCGAGAAGCCGGTCAGCAAATTGAGGCTCAAGGTCGCCAGGCGAAACAGATTGTATTTCGATTTGCCTTCGGCGCGCTGCTCGTGCGCGACCGGAATTTCGACTACGCGCTTGGCGAACGAGTTGGCAAGCGCGGGAACGAACGCCGCCTTCTCATCGCATTCGACCACCGTCTCGACGATATGGCGGCGGTAGGCGCGCATCATGCACCCGTAATCATGCATCGGCACGCCGACGATCCGCGAGGTCAGCCGATTGTGCAGCCGCGACGCGATCCGGCGCCATCCCTCGTCCTGCCGCTGCGAGCGCCATCCTCCAACCACGTCGTTACCCGCGTCGATCGCGGCGAGCAGTCGCGGGATTTCCTCAGGGGGATTTTGCAGATCGGCGTCAAGCGTCACGACCACATCGCCCCGGCACTGGCGGAAGCCCGCCAGAATCGCGGAATGCTGGCCGAAGTTGCGCGCGAGCTCGACCACGCGAACGCGCCCGCTCTCACCCGCCGCTATATCGCGCAGAATTTCCAGCGACCGGTCGGTGGAGCCGTCGTCGATAAGAACCACCTCCCACGGACGTCCGAGCTGCTCGACGACCGGCTTAAGGCGCGCCCATAGTGCGGGCAGATTGGCGGCCTCATTGAAGACCGGGATGACTATCGAGACCAGTCCGGCAGGTGCGGAGGTGACGGCGGATGCGTCGCGGATCGGCGTTATTTTACCCGGGGAACTCAACCATGCTCGGGAGCGTGCGGTGCTTCCCGCGTGCGCGGGATCGGACCTCGCTACGATTCGGATGCATTTTGGCAAACGCGCGAGCCTAGTTAAAGACGGCCGGGAATCGATTGTGGAGGCCACAATTCGCGTCTGGCAGCGGGGGCGGTCCCGTTGACCCGGATGGCGCGTCTCTGGACACTGCATCAGTCATGTCGCGATGGTATCGCGCCGCGATTTGCGGCCTCCTGGCTGCGCTCCTCTACCTTCCCGGACTGGGCGGGCCGGCGCTATGGGAACCCGACGAGGGCCGCTACGCCGAGATCGCGCGCGAGATGGTCATCTCGAGCGATTACGTAACTCCGCGTGTGGACTGGTTGCCCTACTTCGAAAAGCCCCCGCTGGTGTACTGGTGCAATGCGGCATCGATTCGGTTGTTCGGTTCGAATGAGTTCGCCGTGCGCCTGCCTGCGGCATTATTCACCGCCGGCGAGGTCGCCCTGGCGAGCGCCATCGGCGAGGCGATGTTCGGCGCCGAGGTGGGATTGCTCGCCGCGTTGTCGCTCGCGCTGAGCCCGCTCGTGTTCGGATTTGCGCGGTTCGCCATGCTGGACCCGGCGCTTGCCTTCTTCCTGACCGCGGCGGCGGGCGCATTCTACCGGGCGGCAGGCGCGCCGGATTTTGGCCGCGGAGCGGGCCGGCGATGGATGCTGGCGTCGGCGGCGATGCTCGCGCTCGGGACACTGGCGAAGGGACCGGTCGCCCTGGTACTCGGCGCAGCAATCGCGCTGGCGTGGCTCATCCTCGAGCGGCGCTCCCGCGACATCGCACGGATACCGTTCGTTTCATGCATCGCCGTTTATCTCGCGATCGTCGCGCCGTGGTTTGCGATCGCCGAGATGCGCAATCCCGGATTCCTCCGCTTCTTCTTCGTCCACGAACATCTCCAGCGCTTCCTCTCATCGCGCGAGCACGGATGGGGTCCGTATTTCTTCGTCCCGGTAGTCGCGGCGGGCGCATGGCCGTGGCTGTTCTTCGTGCCAGCCGGCATCAACGAGGTTCGCAGTGCGGCGGACGAGAGCCGAGCGGCGCGGCTCTCGGCGCTTCGGTATCTGGCCGTCTGGTTCGCGGTCATCTTCATCTTTTTCTCGATCCCGCGCTCGAAACTCGGCTCCTACATCCTGCCGGCGATGCCTCCGATTGCGATAATCGCGGGCCAGGGAATCGCGAGCCTGGCCGCGGCAGCCCGGGCCCGCCGCTTGAGATGGCTGCGCGGTTTCGCGATTGCGAACGTCACGCTCGCAGTCATCGCCGTCGCGATGCTGGCGCGAATGTTCGCCTCTGAGAATCCTGCGCTGGCGGCTGACGGGATGTTGATTGCGGCGGCGGTGGCTGCCGGCGCGGTGGCCGCGTTCGCGCTCGGAACTTACGCCGGCTCGGTGCGGGCCGCGACCGTCGCAATCGCAATCGCGATGGTTATCGCGATGGCGGCGGGTGAGCGCGCGCGCGCCGACGCGGCGGGGCTTGCGACCTACCGCGAGCTGGCGCGCGCGATCGTGCCGTATCTCGGCGAGCGATGCGTCGTCGCATCGTATCGCCACTACATCCAGTCCCTGCCCTTCTACACCGGGCAGCCC
>DASPOF010000035.1:0-36443 GCA_035626155.1 Binataceae bacterium (SeqCode) | reverse complement strand
GAGTAATGAGGCCAATTGATCCACGGGCGCTCGGCTGAAGGCCAACTCGCGGAACGCAACGAGTCCTTCCTCACCGCCCGAGCAGTTGGCGGCGGACCTGCGCGACGAACTGGTCGAACTCGCGCATCCCGAGCATCCAGGCCCCGCCCAGGTAAATTGCGCCATAGAGCGGGATGATCGTCAGGCCCTGGATGCGCGGGCCCATCCCCGCCTCGATTAGCTTCAATCCGAATCCCGCGCCCGCCGCGACCAGCGCGATCGCCCATAGCTTCGCCAGGAAGGTGCGATCAAGCCCGGTCCATCCGACGCGCTGATTGAGCCGCCACCTGAGCAGCGCGAACTCGACCCACGCCGAGACGCCCGCCGATGCCGACAGGCCCGCCACACCCCAGCGCGTCGCGATCCCAATCGCCGGCGGCAGCGGTATCGCGCACAGATAGCCAAGGACCAGCGTTAGCGACACGCGGACCAGCGCGAATCGAAGCGGCGTCCGCGTGTCCCAGAGCGCATAGAATGCGGAGTTGTAGAGTCGGCCCATCGTGGTCGCCAGCAATCCCACTGCCGAGCCCGCCAGCACCGCCCATACGTAAACCGCATCGCCGTGCGTGAAGTGGCCCGACTGGAATATCAGCGCGATGATCACATCGCCGAGCAGCGCGAACGCCGCCGCCGACGGGACTACCAGGAATGCGATCTGCCGAAGCCCCGCGTTAAGCCGCGCGCGCAGGAGCGCGCTCACCTGCTCGGGCGTTCCCGATGCGCGCGACATCGTGGGAAGCTCCGAGGCCGCAACCGAAAACCCGAACAGGCTCACCGGCAGCATGTAGAGGATTTGGCCGTAGTTGATCGCCGCGACTGCGCCGGTCGGAAGCAGGCTCGCGAGCAGATTATCGACGTATGCGCTGACCTGTCCGACGCCGCGGCTTGCGACTACCGGCGTCAAATTATTGAACACGGTCCGCAGCGGCTCGGCGATCCTTGCGAAATCGATCCGAAGTGCGCGCAACAGCGCGAGCGCCTGCGGCAATTGCACGAGGATTTGCAGCGCGGCGCCCACGACGGAGCCCCATGCGACATCTATCGCGAGATTGTCCTGCGTGCGATGCGGGCCGTAGAGCGCGAGCGCCGCGATTATCGCGAGGTTCCACGCAACCGGCGCCGCGTACGAGGCGAAAAAGCGATGGTGGCTGTTGAGCACGCCGAGGCACCACGCAGACATCACGAGCAAGCCCGCGCCGGGAAACAGCACTCGGACGATCGTGACGGTCAGATCGCGCTTGTCGCCCTGGAAGCCCGGCGCGATGACCTCGATCAGGTAGGGCGCGGCGGCGACCCCGATCGCGACCAGAATCGCGCAGGCGAGGCTAAGAAGCGCGCCCACGCCCCACGCGACCATGTCGGCGGTCTCGACGTCGCCCTCGCCCAGCAGCCGGCTGTAAACCGGGATGAACGAGGCGGAGAGGATTCCCTCGCCGAAGAGATTTTGCAGGATGTTGGGAATCCGAAAGCCCGCCTTGAACGCATCGGCGGCCGCCGAATTGCCGAGGAAGTGGGCGAAGATGCTCTCGCGGACCAGCCCCGCGATTCGGCTGAGCAGAATCCCCGATGCGACCATGCCGGCGCGGCTCGGCGCGATTTGCGCCGCGCTCTGGCCGCCGGTTTCGCTTGCAGCGCCGGTGCGGGGATTCACATCGGTTTGACGGTTGGTTGCGATCGCGCCACGCCCTCAGCTCAGGAGTCGCTCAAGTATAGCCGCCGCCGCCCCCTCGTGCCTCTATCCGGCGGGACCCTGCCGTAGCCAGGCCGGCGCATCGCGCCGTAAAATGGATCGTGCGACGGCATTCGAGCGCCTCATCGACGAGCGCGCCGGCGGCGTCAATCGCCGCCAGGAGAAGCGTCCGCCGCAGTTCAAGGGACGGTAAGCCAAGTTGAGCCTCTCGCTCTATATCCACATTCCGTACTGTCAGGCCAAGTGCCCGTACTGCGATTTCAATTCGCATGCGGCATCGTCGTGGCCCGAGGCGGACTACACGAGCGCGCTGATCGCGGAACTCGCCCATCGGTCGAGCGGGCCGCCGTTTAGCGGCGAGCGGCTCAAGACGATCTTCTTCGGCGGCGGCACTCCGTCGCTGTTTTCGGCACGATCGATAGGATCGATTCTCGATGCGGCCGCGGGCCGGTTCGGAATCGACCCGGATGCGGAGATAACGCTCGAGGCGAATCCGGGGACCGTCGATGCGGCCAAGCTCGACGGCCTGCGCGCGGCGGGGGTGAACCGGCTGAGCTTCGGCGCGCAGTCATTCGACGATGCGACGCTCAAGTATCTCGGGCGAATCCATAACGCGGATGAAACCCGGCAGGCCGCGCGCCTGGCGCATCGCGCCGGGTTCGAGCGCCTCAACCTCGACCTCATCTTCGGGGTTCCCGGACAAACCGTCGCCGATGTGACGCGCGATATCGCCGAGGCCGCCGCGCTCGGCCCTGACCATATCTCCGCCTACAACTTGACATTCGAAGAAGGGACGCCATTTTTCGCGGACATGAAGCGCGGCCGCATCCGGCCCCTGCCCGCCGACGAACAAGCCGCGATGTACGCCGCGGTGCGCACGGAGCTGCCAGCGCGCGGGTACGCGATGTACGAGATTTCGAACTACGCGCGGCCGGGGCGCGAGGCGCGCCACAATCTCGCCTACTGGCGCGCGGAGAGTTACCTCGGAATCGGCGCGGGCGCACACAGTTTCACGCTCGGCGCGGCCGAGTCGGAGAATGCGTACGGCCGGCGATGGTGGAACGAGCGCATCCCGTGGCGATACATCGACCGCGTTTTGGCGGAGGGGGTCGCCGAGGCCGGCGCGGAGACGATCGATCGGCGCACGGGGCAGGCGGAGTTCGTGTTCCTCAACCTCAGGCTTCGCGATGGTTTCGCGCTTGCAGACTTCCGCGCGCGCTTCGGCGTCGAGTTCGATGACCTCTTCGGCGCGCGCGCGGCGCGCCTGTTCGATGGAGGCCTGCTTGCGCGCCGATGCGGCCGGATCGTGCTCACCGATCGCGGACTGGAACTTGCCGATTCGGTCTTCGCCGAGTTCGTGTAGTAATGACCCGTCCCCGACGGAACGCGGCGACGGGCGCGAGATTCCGTCAGGGAGTGCGCGCGGCCGCGGCGTGCAGGAGTTCGACGATTCGCGCGGGCGTGGCGAGCCGGATGAACGCGCCCAGGCGCGGGCCGCGCTCCTGGCCGAGGATCGCCCGGTACATGAGCGGAAAGATCTTGCCGGGCTTGTCGTAATGCTCGCGGCCCAGATCGTAGATCTTCCGCTCGATTTCCTCCGCGCTCGCATCGGCATTGGCGACCAGGTACGCGGCGAACTTCCCGAGCTGCTCGCGCTCGCCCTCTGACGGAACGAACGCCTGCTTGGTCGGCTCGACGAAATCCTTGTAAAAGTTGATCGCGCAATCCATCAGCGCGTGCCCCATCGCCTCGGTCTCGGGATTGGATGCGATCGCCGCGTCATAGCGCTGTAGGTAGCTCCAGATGAACTTGCGGTCGGAGCTGCCGAGGGCCGCGACCAGGTTCATCATCATCGAAAACGAAAGCTCGGAGTCGAATCGGCGCGGGCTTTTTCGCTGCAACACCAGGGCGAGCGGCAGGTTCCCGCGCGCCTCGTCGTCGGGCGCCGCCGCGTACGCGCGCAGCGCGTCGAGGTATTCATCCACCTGCTGCGGGAGCGCCTCGAGATACAGCCTGCGCGCCCGGCGCGGGTTGCGGAGCAGAAAGTATTTGAGCACCTCGATCGGCGCGTAGCGCTGCCACTGCTCGACCTCGACGCCGTTGCCGACGGACTTGGAAATCTTGCCGCCCATCTCATCGAGGAACATCTCGAACGGAAAGCCGAGCGGGGGATCGCCGTCCAGCACTCGCAGTATTCGGCTCGACAGCCGCGCCGAGTCGATCAGGTCCTTGCCGTAAAGCTCGTAATCGACTTTGAGCACGAACCATCGAAGCGCCCAGTCCACCTTCCATCCGGCCTTCGACTTTCCGCCGAGCACGCTCTGCTCCCCGCTCCACCCGCATCCGCGCGCGCCGGCCGCGCTCGTCTGGCACGAGAACTCGACCACGGCGCGCTCGGGATGGTACCCGGTCACGGCGGTCGCATTGATCTGGCCGCATTGCGGACACACCGGCATGATCGGCGACCATCCCGCGCGGTTCTCCTCGCGGAGCGTCGGCGCGATGATCTCGATGATCTCCTTGTGCCGCATGAGAATCAGCTTGAGCGCCTCGTCGAACCGCCCGCTGCTGTACATCTCGGAGGCGCGAATCAGCTCGTGATCGACCTCAACGGGCGCAAGGAACGCGCCGAGCAGCCCGATCATGTGATCGGCGAAGCTCTTGCAACACTCAAACGGGTCGGCGATGACGCATACCGGCTCGCCGAGGTGGCGCACGAGTTCATCGCGGCGCGGGACGTTCTCGGGAACCTTGCGCAGCCCGTCCATGTCATCGATGAAGACGAGCAGCCGCGTGGGCCTCTGCGTGCCGAGCATCTGGAATGCGTGCCGCACGTAACTTGGACGCAGCACTTCGCACATCGTGCCCAGATGAGGCAGGCCGGAGGGCCCGAAGCCGCATTCGAAGATGACCGGCTGCGACGGCTCGTAGCCGCGCACTCGCTCGGCGACCTTGAGCGCCTCCTCATGGGGCCACAGTTCCGCGCTTGCGGGCGCGGAGTGTGCGCTTCCCGATTGCGTTCCCGCCGCCATCGATGATTATTCCTCGTTCTCGGCCTTGCCGCGCAGCACGCGCGCGACCGCCTCGCGCACCCAGGGGCCGATTTGCAGGTCGCGCGTTTTCTCGGAGGCAAGCCGCAGCTTAACCGCGCAGTTGGCGCAGATAAAGGCCTCCTGTCGGAACCCGGCGGCGTCCTCGACCGCCACGCGCATGAACCATTCGTGCGTCGGACGCCGGCAGATCACGCAACGAAACAGCGCATTAGAATCGCCCGGATGCGGCATAACCGTTCCTATTATATAATTGATTCGATGGCTTTGGGTGTGATATTCGGGAGGCTCCCATGAGAGATTCCACGGGCGCTTCGTTCTGCCCAAAGCTCGCCGTTCTCCGCCCAGACCCCCGACAATCCGGGCGCATTTAGACCGCCACCACCCTCTCGGCTTCCGCCCAAGGCGGCAAGCTCATCACTCCGATGGATCAGGCATACACAAAGCAAAAGGTCAAACAGCTCCGCGCGATGGTCGGCGAGGGTGACCGGGTTGCGATCGTGCTCCAGGACGATCCCGACCCGGACTCGATGTCGAGCGCGATGGCGCTGCGGACCCTGCTCGGCCGCAACAAGCAGACTACGCCCTTTTTCGCCTTCAAGCCGGTGACGCGGCCGGAAAACCGGACGATGGTGCATCTGCTCGAAATCGAAGTTCTGCCCGCATCTACCGAAGAGCTGGCTGAGTACGACAAGATCGCGATGGTAGATGTGCAGCCGGGGTACTTCGATGGGAAACTGCCCCGCGCGGACATCGTGATCGACCATCATCCCGGCTACGAGCCTGGTGAAGCGCCCTTCGAGGACGTGCGGACCAGGTACGGCGCAACCGCCACGATCATGACCGAATACATGGTCTCGGCGGATGAGCACATCAGCGAGCGCCTTGCGACCGCGCTCTTATATGGCATCCGCAGCGACACGCTCGATTTGACGCGGCGCACGACCGACGACGACTTGCAGGCGTTCGTGCATCTTTATCCCATCGCGAATTATAACCTGCTGCGTCAGATCGACCGTCCCGAGCTGCCGCTCAGCTTCGCGCGGATCCTGGCGCGCGCGATGAAGCGGCTCGTGATCGAGGATCAGCTCGTCGTGCTGAATCTTGGCGCGGTCGAGCGCGATGACCTGATCGTGCAGCTCGCGGAATTCTGCCTCCAGTTCGAGGGCGTCAGGTGGGTCGCCGTGGCGGGCAAGCTGGGCCGCAACCTGGTGATCGCGGTTCGCAATCACGGCATGGCGGGCGAGAACGCCGGCGAGGCGGTCAAAAACCTGTTTGGCGAAATCGGCAGCGCCGGAGGCCATCGCAACATGGCGAAGGCCGTCATTCCGCTGCGCGCATGGCGCCGGCGCGAGGGCACCACGCGCGACGCCGCGATCGAGCCCCGGCTGCGCCAGTTGTTCGCCGCCGAGATCGCCGGCGAACGCGAGGCGGCCGACATCTCGCGCGCGGCCGCATCGCGCAACGGCGGCTAGCGCAAGAAAATTGTAGGGCAGGCCGGCATGCCCGTCGTCGATGCGCGGGCGCTGCGCCCGTGCAAACTTTGGGATCGCGCGGCAGAGGCTCTGCGCAAGTCGGCATTGCACCCCCACCCGCGCGTCACGGATGCTGCGGAAGAAAAACCGGCAGCATCCGCGCCGCTTTGCCCTCCCCCACATCAAAAAGTGGGGGAGGGATTCTGAATTCCTCCCCCATTCTTTGCCAGGAGGATAACTCCCAGATTTTCTTCCCTCCTCTTTGACATGGGGATTACTCCCAAAATTTCCTCCCCCATTTTTTGATATGGGGGAGGAATAAGGAGGGGGTGCAGATGCCCACCCGCAGCCGCTATCGGCACGCGCGGCGGAAGAATGCGTGGGCGTCCGCGCCCGTGCACCGTCGCGCTTGCGTCCGCTCATCGTTTACCCGGCGCCAAGTTCTCCGTATCGTAGGACCCGTGGGCGTGGTTGAGGTGACAGTTAAAATTGAGAATCGGCTCGGATTGCACCTGCGCGCCGCCTCGACCCTGGCGCAAACCGCCAACCAGTTCGCCTCGCAGATAACGATCGCTCGCGGGAAGAATCATGTCAGCGCCAAGAGCGTGACCGGACTGATCATGCTCGGGGCGGGAGTGGGGTCCAGGCTGAAGGTGCGCGCGGAGGGCCCCGACGCTCGCGATGCGGCCAAGGCCATTCAAGCGCTGTTCGAACAGCGTTTCGGCGAAGAGTAGCCATCCATTCGCGGTTCGCGTGCAAGACTACCTTGATTCCAACCGGGTGGTCGGTTATACCAAGGCAACCTAAAAACCATCGCGCCCACTCTTCGCAGTCGAAAGCGTATCGTGCAACGGGCGCCGTGCGTGAGCCCTGAACAAAGATTGGTAAATTGAAATTCTGCTGCCGCGCCGGGTGCTCGGGCCAGACCCGAAGGCAAACCCGGCGGGCGCGTTTGCAAGGAGCGATCGCGAATGCCACTTAAGGATTTTCTCTTCACATCGGAGTCGGTCTCCGAAGGCCATCCGGACAAGATGTGCGACCAGATCTCGGATGCCGTCCTGGATGCCCTTCTTGCCGAGGACCCGGACTCCCGCGTAGCGCTCGAGTCGCTCGCCAAGACCGGGCTCATCGTGCTCGCCGGGGAAATCACCACCCGCGCGCGGCCCGACTACGTCCATCTCGCCCGCCAGGTGGCGCTCGAAATCGGCTATGACTCCGTCGAGAGCGGGTTCGACGGCCACAGTTGCGCCGTCTTGACCGCGGTCGAGCCTCAGTCCCCGGACATCTCCCAAGGAGTGACCGAAGGCGAAGGCCTCCACAAGGAGCAGGGCGCGGGCGACCAGGGGATGATGTTCGGGTTCGCGTGCGATGAGACCCCGGAACTGATGCCGATGCCGATTGCGATGGCTCATTCGCTGATGCTGAACCTCGCCAAGCTGCGCAAGAACCGGGAGATCGACTGGCTTCGGCCCGACGGCAAAAGCCAGGTGACCGTGCGCTATGCGGACGGACGCCCGGTCGAGGTCACTGCGGTGGTTGTCTCGACCCAGCATTCGCCCGCCGTCCAGTACGGGGAGATTCGGGAGAGGATGATCGAGGAACTGATCAAGAAGACCATCCCGGCCAAGTACCTGACTAAATCGACCGTCTATCACGTTAACCCGACCGGCAAGTTCGAGATCGGCGGTCCGCACGGGGACTGCGGGCTGACCGGGCGCAAGATAATCGTCGACACGTACGGCGGTTACGGGCGCCACGGCGGCGGCGCATTCTCCGGCAAGGATCCGAGCAAGGTGGACCGTTCGGGATGCTACATGGCGCGATACGTTGCAAAGAACGTGGTCGCCGCGGGCCTCGCGAAGAAATGCGAGATACAGGTCGCTTACGCGATAGGAATCGCGGAGCCGATCTCGCTTCTGGTCGACACGTTTGACACGGGAATCGTCGCCGATAACAAGCTCTCGGGCACCCTGCGCGAACTGTTCGACTTCCGCCCCGCCGGAATCATCCGGACGCTCAACCTCAAGCGCCCCATCTATCAGGCGACCGCAGCCTACGGGCATTTCGGCCGAAGGCCGCACGACGCGCTCTTCCCGTGGGAGCGGGTCGACATGGCCGAGGCGCTTCAGAACGCGTTCGGAATCGACGGCCAGCGCTAAGCCGGAACAGCCGGCCGGGGACAAATCGAGATGGCATCACCCGCAGGCAAGACGAAAGCCGCGCCCAAATTGCGTCCGGTCGCACGCGCGCGCGATTTCGATATTCGCGACGCCGGCCTGGCGGCGGCGGGCCGCAAGCGAATCGAATGGGCCGAGCGCCAGATGCCCGTGATCCGGCGCATCGGCGAACGCTTCGCCAAGGAACTCCCCCTGGCGGGCCAGCGGCTCGGCGCCTGCCTGCATATCACGTGCGAGACCGCCAACCTGCTTCGCACGCTCAAGGCGGGAGGCGCGGAGGTCTTCTGCTGCGCGTCGAATCCGCTCTCCACCCAGGATGACGTTGCCGCGGCGCTGGTGGCGGAGTACGGCATCCCGACCTTCGCGATTCACGACGAGGATCGCGACACCTATTACAGCCATCTGCGCGCCGTGCTGGAGCGCCATCCGACCATCACCATGGATGACGGCGCCGACCTGGTAAGCCTCCTGCACACCGAGTTCCGCGACCGCGCCGAAGAGGTGCGGGCCAGCATGGAAGAGACGACCACCGGCGTCATCCGGCTGCGCGCGATGGAGAAGGATCACGCCCTTAAGATTCCGGTCGTCGCGGTCAACGACGCGCAGACCAAGCATCTGTTCGACAATCGCTACGGCACCGGCCAATCGACGATGGATGGCGTCGTGCGCGCCACCGGCATCCTGGTTGCCGGCTCGGTGATCGTCGTTGCGGGCTACGGATGGTGCGGGCGCGGGATCGCGTCGCGGGCGCGCGGCCTGGGCGCCGACGTGATCGTGACCGAGGTCGATCCGATCCGCGCGCTGGAAGCCGCGATGGACGGGTTCCGCGTGATGCGGATGGCGGATGCGGCGCGAGTCGGCGATGTCTTCATCAGCGCGACCGGCGACAAGCACGTGCTCAGCGCGCAGCATTTCGGCCTGATGAAGGACGGCGCGATTCTCGCCAACTCGGGCCACTTCGACATCGAAATCGACATGGCTTACCTCAACGACGCGGCCCGCAAGGTCGAGCGCAACGTGACCAACCACGTCGATGCGTACCATCTGGCCAGCGGGCGCATGCTCTACGTGCTCGGCCAGGGACGCCTCGTGAATCTTGCGTGCGCAGAGGGCCATCCCGCGCAGGTGATGGATATGAGCTTCGGGACCCAGGCGCTCGCATCGGAGTGGGTCGCCACCGGCGAGCAGTTGGCGGTCAAGGTCCACGAGGTGCCCAAGCGGATCGAGGATGAAGTCGCAGGCGTGAAGCTCGCCGCGATGGGAATCCGCATCGACACGCTTACCGCCGAGCAGAAGCGCTATCTCCAGAGCTGGGAAAGCGGCACGTAGCAGCCCGGCACCGCGGCGGATTTTTTCCGGTCAGTTCTCGAGCTTTTCCGACGACCAGCGGCGCCAGGTCTCTCCCAGCCCCAGCGATACGCCGATCAGCCCGACCGCGAGCAGGAAGCGCAGCGTCAGCGGATGCCATAGCGCGTCGCCCAGGAACGCGAACAGGATCGTTCCGGGGATCATCCCGATCACGCTCGCCCACAGGTAGTCGCGAAAGGAAATCCGCGATGCGCCGGCAAGCAGATTGAACACGTTGTACGGAATCACGGGGACGATGCGCAGGTAGAGCACGATGTGGAAGCCGTTGCGCGCGATCCGCTCGAGCGTCGGATGGAACCGCTCACCCACCGCCCATTCGACGAACGACTGTCCGAGAAAACGCCCCGCGCCGAAGGCGACGATCGCGCCGATGTCGGCGCCGATCAGCGAATAGATCGAACCCCATAGCGTCCCGAACGCAAGCCCGCCCGCGATTGTCATCACCGCCCCCGGGACCAGGAATGACGGCCCCACCGCGTAGAGCAGGATGTACACGATCGGTCCCCACACGCCCCATTGCACCACCTCGGCCTTGACCTGCCTCGGGTCGCGAAACCATTCGGCGTGCGCCCACAGCAGGTAGACCGATCCGCCCAGAAGGATCGCGATGATCGCGGTCTTCAGAAACGTCAGCAGCCAGGAACTTCCAGCCTCGGGGCTGGCTTCGGGAGTGCCAATCGGACTCGCTGCGGCCATCACATAATCATGATATGGGGCTGCGTCACGTCCATACAAGGCGCGATCGCTTCCGGTTTGAGGCAAACGCGCCACGCCATTACAGTCGAACTCACCGATAACGCTCGGCAAAACGCGGAAGGGAAAACTCGATGGACGAACTCAAGAGCAAGGTCGCGATTATCACCGGGGGCGGATTTGGAATCGGCAAGCAGGTCGCGCTCGTTTACGGCAAGGCGGGCGCGAAGGTCGCGATCGCCGCGCGCACGATCGGACCGATGGAGGAGACCGTCCAGGAACTCAAGCGCGCGGGCGTGCAGGCGATTTACATTCCCACCGACGTGTCGAAGGAGGCCGATTGCGCGCGCATGGCCGCAGAGACAGCCAAGGCCTTCGGCCGTATCGATATCCTGGTCAATAACGCCGGAATCGCGGGTCCGACCAAGCGGATGACCGACATGTCGCTTGCCGAATGGCAGGAGACGATCGATATCGACCTGACCGGCACCTGGCTTGCCGCGCGCGCCGTGCTGCCGATCATGGATCGTCAGGGGTCGGGCGATATCCTCAACATCTCGTCGGGCGCTGGGCGGCGCGGCTATCCGCTGCGATCGCCGTACGCCGCCGCGAAGTGGGCGATGATCGGACTGACCCAGACGATCGCCGGGGAATGGGGCGCGCGGAACATCCGGTGCAACTGCATCTGTCCGGGCGCGATCGCGGGCGACCGCATCGAACGCGTCATGCAGGCGCGCGCGGAGGCGATGAAGGTGCCCTACGAGCAGGTGCGCGGCGCGATGCTATCGCAGGCGGCGATGCGGCGCATGGCGACCGAGGAGGAGGTTGCGCGCGTCGCGCTGTTTCTGGTCTCGGCGCTTGCCGCGGGGATGACCGGGCAGACGCTCAACGTCGATTGCGGATCGATCATGAACTGAGAGCGCGTGCGCCGCGGCGGGCGCGCGCGCAAGTCACATCGCGATGTGCTGGTCGCGCACCTGCACTTCAAAGCCCAGCGCGCGCAGGCGGTCGGCCACCTCGCGTGCCAGCACCGGCGAGCGATGGCGTCCGCCCGTGCATCCAAAGCCGATGGTCAGGTAGCTCTTGCCCTCGCGCCGGTAAAGTGGGAGCAGAAACTGGAGCATCCGGGTGACCTCATCGATGAAGCCGCGCGACTCCGGCTGCGCCATCACGTAGTTGCGCACGCGCGGGTCGAGCCCGGTCAGCGGCCTAAGCTCGGCGACAAAAAACGGATTCGGGATGAACCGCACGTCGAGCACGATGTCCATCCCGACCGGCAGTCCGTACTTGTAGCCGAACGAGACCAGCGAAATCGCAAGCCGCGGGCTCGTGGCGGCGCCAAGCGCCCAGGCCGTAACGATCTCGCGCAATTCGTGCACGGTAAGCGTGGTCGTATCGACGACGCGGCTTGCGCGCTCGCGCATCTCGGCCAGCGCGATCCGTTCGCGCCGGATGCTCTCGGCAACCGTCGAACCGCTCTCGGCCATCGGGTGGGGCCTTCGGGTCTCGGAGTATCGGCGCGCGAGGACCTCATCGGAGGCATCGAGAAACAGTATCTCCGGCCGGATTCCTTCGGCTTCCAGCCCGGAGAAGATTTTCGGCCATTGCGGGAAGAACAGCCGCTCTCGCGGATCGATCCCAAGCGCGATCCCGGCCAGCCCCGGCGATTGTCCCGCCGCCAGCCGCACCACTTCGGGCGCAAGCCCCACGGGAAGGTTATCGACGCAATAGAACCCGAGGTCCTCGAGCACGCGCATCGCCGAGGCGCGTCCCGACCCGGACACGCCCGTGACAATAATCAGGCGGGGCTTGCGCGGGGCGTTCGTCATCGCCGATGCCGTGGCGCGGGCGGCGTCGCGCCGTCCGGCCGCGCGTTCAATACTTGTTGTCCTCTTCCTTGATGAGCCGGAACATCTCGGCCGCGTCGCGGGCGGCGATCAGCCGGTCGCGGAACTGCGGGTCCTTGAACAGCCGGGAGACTCGCGCGAGCGCCTTGAGATGGAGGCTCGCGGAGTCCTCAGGCGCGACCAACACGAAAAACAGGCGCGTCGGATTGCTGTCGAGCGACTCGAAATCGACGCCCTTGGGGTGGCGTCCGAACGCGCCGAGGATTTTCGTGACGCCGCGCAGTTTTCCGTGCGGAATCGCGATCCCATCGCCGATCGCCGTGGAGCCGAGCCGCTCGCGTTCGGAGAGAACCGCGGTCAGCTCATCGAGGCCCAGTTGCGGATTCTTCGACACCAGGCCGCTGGCGAGTTCGCGCAGGATCTCAGGCTTCTTGCTCCCGTGAAGGTCGGGAAGGACCATGTCCGGACTGAGGATTTCGGTGATCTTCATTCAGTTCGTACTTCTAATTCGAAATTGCATCCGCGCGGCGTTGGGCGTGGCGCGATCGCGCCAGCGTGGGCAAAGCGCTTTGGCCCGCGCGCGCCGCCGTTCATCGTTGCCGCCTTGGCAGATTTGCCGGCCTTCCGGCGCCGATCGGTTTCCCACGGCGCCCTCTTACGCGATCGTCCGATCAGCCTCTTCCACGGCGCTCAGAACCTCGCCGGTCGATGGCGTGCGTACCTTCTTGCCCTGGATTTTCTCCCGATCCCGCTTCAACTGGCGCCCGACTTTGTCCGCCAGCAGGTCGATCACCGAGTAGAGGTCCTTGGTCTCTTCCTGCGCAGTAACTGAGAGCTGTCCCGATTTGACAGTAACTTCGCCGTGATGGCGGTGCTTGTCAACCGAAAGGGTCACGTGCGCATCACAGTCGCGCTTGAGATACTTGCCGAGGTGGGCGAGCTTGCGTTCGGCATATTGGCGAATCGCGTCGGTGGGATCTACGTGACGGAAGGTCACGGTGACCGTCGTGGCGGCCGGGCCCTTGACCCTTGCCGCACGGCGCTGCTTGCGCGCCACCGCCCGGGCCCGCTTGCCGCGTCCGCGATTGTCCTTCATGGCCACGTCGCCTCCCGCCCGCGCTAGCCCACCTGCTTGCGGTTTGCCGACGGCAGAATGCCGAGCGCCTGCCGGTACTTCGCAACGGTGCGGCGCGCGATATTGATCTGCTTGGCGCGGAGCATCTCGGCGATCGACTGGTCCGATAGCGGATTGATCGGCGACTCCGCGGTAACCATCTCGCGGATTTTTTCCTTCACCGTCTCGGCGCTCACATCCTCGCCAGTCGAGGCCTTCACTCCAGAGGTGAAGAAGAACTTGAGCTCGTAAATTCCCTGCGGAGTGTGCGCGTACTTGTTCGCGGTCGCGCGGCTGATCGTCGATTCGTGCATCCCGATGTCTTCGGCGACGTCCTTGAGGACCAGCGGGCGTAGGTGGCTGACCCCGTGATCGAAGAAGGCGCGCTGGAACTTCACGATCGAGTTGGCGACTTTGTAGATCGTCTGCTGGCGCTGATAGATGGATTTGACCAGCCATCGCGCCGAGCGCAGCCGTTCCTGAAGATATTCGCGAGTCTCGGGCGTCGCATCGGCATCGTTGAGCACGCGCTGATAGTAGCCCGCCAGCCTAAGCCGCGGGACCGCATCGCGGTTGAGCGTTACCACGTAATCGTTGCCGACCTTGTGGATGTACACGTCGGGAACGATGTAGGTGGGCTCCTGGCCGCCGTAATCCCGCCCCGGCTTGGGCTCGAGCAGCGAGATGATCTTGACCGCCTGTCCCACCATCTCGACCGTGACGCCGAGGTGCTTTGCGATCTCGCCGTAGCGATGCTTTTCGAGGTAGTCGAGCTGTTCGCGGACGATGCGAGCCGCCAGCGAGTCCTCCATCCCGAGATTTTCCAGTTGCAGGAGCAGGCATTCGCGGAGATCGCGCGCCGCAACTCCGGGAGGATCAAAGCGCTGCACGCGCTTGAGCACGCGTTCGACCTCCGGCGCGGTCGTTTCGAGCTGCGCGGCGAGTTCCTCGAGCGGGGTTTCGAGGTATCCGTCGTCGTTGAGGTTGTAAATGACCGTGGCGCCGATCATCTGGTCGGCCTCGCTCAGGTTGGAAAGCCTGAGCTGCCACATGAGGTGGTCCTCCAGGGACGAGCGTCTGAGCGACGTGTTCTCCAGCGCGCTTCGATGGTCGTCGGCGGTATCCGGGTCGGGCGGCGGCGCCTCCTGCCAGTTGTTGGAGTAAGTCTCGAGGTACTCGCGCCAGTCGACCTTCTCCAGCCGGTCCAGTTCGCGAACCTCGACTGCCGCGTCAGGCGCCTCGGGAGCCGAAGCCTCGAATGGTTTTTCGATGGCGGCCTCGCGCCATTCCTCGCCGGGTCCCTCCGCGGGCGCCGCCTCGGAGTCCGCACTCAGCGGTTCGCCGCTGTCCGCCGCCGCTTCCTGATCCTCCGGGATGGTGCTCTCGGCGGCAGTCTCGGCGGGACTCTGGTCCAGCGGCTCGAGCATCGGGTTCTGTTCGAGCTCGGTCTGGACGATGGTCTCGAGTTCAGGGAGCGAAAGCTGGAGGATCTTGATCGCCTGCTGAAGCTGGGGCGTCATCACCAGCTGCTGGCGAAGCCTCAAGTCCTGCCCAAGTTTGACCTCTAGCGCCATTACTGCGGTTTGTCGGGGGTTGCGTTCGGCGACGTCTTACCATTATCCGCCGTCTTTGATTCGCGAGGGAAGATGATCGCGCGGGCGTGTTCGACCACGCTCTTGTTGGTGTCCATATAGACCGTGATGCGGTCGCCGGTTATCTGATCGTTGCCCTGATGAACGACCGGGTTCCCGGTCAGCACCACGGTGCGCCTGGTCTGGTCCATGATCGCGTGATCGCTGGTGGCCCATTGGTCGCGCTGGCTGATGCGGACGTTCCCGTCGGCGAACATCTCCTTTACGTCCTTGAATCCCTGGCCGTAATTGACCTTGAGCCGATCGCTGGTGAGCTGGCCGGGTTCCTGGATCGCGCGCACATGGCCGCTGAACACGACCGAGTTGCCCTTGTAGTCCAGGGACATCGTGTCGGACTTGATGTCGATTGGTCCGTGCTGGCTGGAAAACTGGAGTCCACCGCCGGATTCATCGCTCTTGGACGAGGTACCCAGAGACGCGACCTTCGCTCCTCCCGACGCCGCTTTTGCCTTCCTGCCGGAGGCAGGCTCCGGAGCAGGACTGCTCTCCGCAGGCGGCTCGGTGCTGGCGGATTCAACCGGTGGAGCAGGCGGCGCGGCCGCGGGCGCAGTGCCTGTCGATTCAACAGGCGGCGCTGGCGCTGCCGGAGCAGGGGCGCTCGCAGTCTGAGTGGCGGGCGAGGCTTCCGCCGCCGGAGCGGCCGCGGACACCGCCGGCGCAGGCAGGGCCGCTGCCGGTGCTGGCGCAGCCGCGACGGCCGGATTGGTTATGCTCGTGCCGGCTGGCGATGATTCGGCGCCCGGGACGCCCCCGTACACTCGGATCGAGTCGCCACTGGAATCGAAATCTTCGATCGGTCCGGCCGCCGCCGCGGGGCTCGATGCGGCATTGGTGCCGGAATCGTTCGCGCGTATTGACTTTCCGAGCGTACCACTGGCGCCCGCCGGCGGCGGCGCGGCCTCCTGGGCGCGCGCTCTCGTTGTACCGGACAGCACGAGCGCAACCGCAGCCGCGATTGCTGCCAGCCGCGCCGAATCGAAACGGCTCGCGCGGGTGTTCGCGGGGCGTTCAGCTTTGCTTGGGCTTTTCACTTCCCTGCTTGGGCGAGATTTCGGTCTGAACTTGCCCGTGCAAATCGAACTGCCGGGTCCTCGAATTCCCGGTCAGTCCGAGCCCGGTCACTTTCATTCCCTCGCCCTCGACGGTCACCAGCCCCGGCGCCTCGACGCGGTTATCATCGGGCATGAAGCTTGCGGAATCCGTGCTCATTTTGAAATCGCCGTAACGAATCACGGTCCCGCCGCTCAAATCCGCCCGGGTTACGTGATTACCCTTGAGAAATAAAAGCGCGTGCGGCGCCGTTACTCGCACCGCCTTTCCGTCCTCGGAAATCATTGAGAGGTCGGCCTCAATCAGCGTGAGAGCGGTGCGGTCGCCCGAGTAGCTGGCATCCGCCGCGGTCATCACCCATTGGCGTTCGCCGGCTTTCATCTGCGTCCAGTGGAAGTTGTGCGCATGAAGCAGGGCGCCGGGTACGAAGCCGGCGGCCTTCTCGAGCGCCTGGGCGGAGCCGTGGTGGCGCACCACCCACACGGTCGCGGCGAAGAGCAGGACCAATGCCACGGTCCCGAATCCCGCCAATGCCCTGGCAATCCGTTTCGGACTCATCGATCAACTCTATCGAATCAAATTATCAAGCGGCTTTTTTCAAGTAAACCAAGGGTGCCGCGCGCGAGAGGGGCCGCGGCGCGTTGGCTGCCACGGCCGGCGAGATGGAGCGGGGTCAAACGCTTCTAGCAGCGCGAAACCGAGGTGAACTTCCCAATCATCGGCCGCGCAGTGGCGGGCGCCGCGATGAAGCTCTCCGCCTCGTGGCTCAGCCAGGCCGCCCACCGATCGAATCCCTGCCCGGTTTTCGAGGAAATCTCAAAAATCTGGATGCGGGGATTGAGGGCCAGGACCCGCTTGCGCATCGCACCCAAGTCGAAGTTCGAAAACGGGAGGTAGTCGATCTTGTTCACCAGCAGCACGTCGCTCACGGTGAACATCAACGGATACTTGAGCGGCTTGTCGTCACCTTCGGGCACGCTCAGGATCATCGCGTTTCTGATTGCCCCGGTGTCGAACTCCGCCGGGCACACCAGGTTTCCGATATTCTCGAGCATCACGATGTCGAGCGAATCGAGGTCCATCGCCGCGAGCCCCTTGGTCACCATCGCCGCATCGAGGTGACAGAATCCCCCGGTTCTCAGTTGGACCGCAGGGATGCCGCGCGCGGCGATCAGCTCCGCATCGACGCTCGACTCGATATCGGCCTCCAGCACGCCGAATCGGAAGCGGTCGCGCAGCGTGTCGATGGTTTTGAGAAGCGTGGTGGTCTTGCCCGCGCCGGGCGAGGACATCACGTTGAGCACGAAGGTTTTCGTTTCTTCGAGTTCGCGGCGCAGAGCCTGGGCGACCCGTTCGTTGTCCTCGTGAATCTCTTCCTTGATCTCGATGAGCCTGACAGGGTCGGTCACAGGACCTCCATATTCTCGATCAGGTATTCGCGGCCGGCGACCAGCTCGAGCCCGGTATCGCTGCATTCGGGACACTTCACGCGGCCCAGCTCCTCGCGCTTGACGTCGAAGGAGCAGTCACATGACTGGCAGCGAAGGACCACCGGCGCCCGCGTAATCGCCAGTTGCGCGTTCTCAGCCACCGTCCCTTTGCTCAGATAGTCGAAATAGTGCTGGAGCCACTCGTCCTCGAGATCGGACATCGCGCCGATTCTCAAATGGACGCGGACGACCTTGGCGACATCCTGGCGTCCCGCGTGCTTGAGAACGACGTCCAGGATGCGCTCGGTAATCTGAAGCTCGTGCACGCGCCCTCTTAGGCGGGGATGAATTCCTGCGGCCGCACGATCTGCATCGTGATGGCGTCGAGGTCGCACGACGGGCGGCATATGCCGCACCCCATGCACTTCTCTTCATCGACGATGGCCAGATTGCCGTGCATCTCGACCGACATCGCATCGAAGATGCACCGGTCCACGCACTTCTCGCATCCGTTGCAGGCGTCGGCATCGATCACCGCCTTAAAGCGGCTGGGCCCCGCGAATTTCCCCACGCCGGTCCGCATCGCGGTCCAGTTGATGCAGCAGTCCTTGCAACAGTTGCAGATCACGTGGCCGACTCCGCGATTGTTCTCGGCGACGTGCACGAGGCCTTTCTCCTCGCACATGTCCAGCATCGCCAGGGCTTCCTCGCGAGTGAGCTTGCGGCCGGTCCCACGTTCGACCGAATAGTCGGCGGCCTTGTCGAGCTGCATGCACACCTCGACCGGCTGTCCGCAGGCGCCGTCGATCGCGCGGCAGGAGCACTTGGTGACCGCGATGCTCCTGGCCTGGTCGACAAGGTAGCGGACGTCGTCGGTGATCATCACTTGCGAATCAGGCTCGAGACTCACATTGATCGGGATGACGCGGAGCGCCGGGTTCGGGTTCTTGAAGATCCGGCTTTCCTCGGGCCATTCCACGCGCGTGTATTCCTTCCACAAATCGAGCATCCCGGCAGGCGGGTCGTTCATGACCGCAGTCGAGTCGTGCAATTGGAGAGTCTGGCGCACGCGATAGTAGCGAGTGCCATCGGGCTTCTTGGATTTGAAGAGGAGGCCCTTCTTGAACAGCGGATCGATCATCGATTCGACCACAGCCTTGTCCAGCCCGGTCTTGGCGCAGAGTTCCTCGATCGTGGCCGGCGGCGACGCGGCCAGCAGGAGCGTGGCCTCGGTCTCGGTGGTCAGCTTTTCGAGGATCTTGGGAACCATATTGGATTTTCGGCCCGCCAGTTCCAGTTTCGTTGCAAGCTGCTCGTGAATTGATTTTTCCTGCATTAGCGTCTCCCCTAATCCAAACTCATAGCCGGTTCATTCCGGCGGCGATTCGAGATTACGCGCACTCGGTTCCCAGCAATCCGCCTCGAGGCTCGCGAATAACCCGACCATCTTCACGCTCGCGCCGCCTGATGTCAAATTCGCCGCTCGGCGATGACGGAGGGCCGCGGCGGGCTCGGGTTCGTGCTCCGCCGGGTTCGCCCGGCCATTCCGACGCTCGTGCCGGATCACCTCGCGCCGGGCCGAGCGCCGGTTTGCCTGCTCAATCCCGCGGGCGTAGGGTAACGGCAGGTGCGGTTCATCGCCGTAATTCTCGTCGCTTGTTTGATGCCGCTGCAGGTCAGTGCGGCCGGGGCAATGCCCTGCACTCCCGGACCGGCCTGTTGTGCGAACTGCCCGAACAAGGCTCCGATGAGTCAGGTGTCTTGCTGCCAGGCGCCGGCTGCTCCCGACCGGGCAACGAGTCACATGCCTGATACGCAGCGCCTCGAGCCGGCGGCGGCGGTTTTCGCGATAGCGGCGGCGAATGTTCGAGCGGCGGCGCAAATCAGATCGGTCACAGAGGGATTCTCGCCGCCAAACCGCTGGGATTCCCTGGCCCTTCTCTGTTCTCGTCAAATCTGAGCCTTCCGCGAGCGTGCGAAGCAATCGCCGGGCGCTGACGCACGGTGCGGGCCTTCGCTCGCTAAATCGTTCTCACAATTTGGGATTTTAGCGCCTGCCGATTCGATCGGCAGGAAGGCGCGTGCCTTCAGCCCTGAGAAGACACGCTTGATGCGCCGCGCATCGTCGCGGCGGTAAGGCTGGATTTGCGAGATGTTGTCCATAAATGTTCGCCGCTTGGCGGCGCGATACTTACGAACGATGCCGGTTGCGATCGCGATCCTGATCGCGTCTGCGCCGTCAGGACGCGCTCAGGATATAGGCGCAACCTCGGATCATCCCGATCCCATCGAGGCGGGCCACGGCACCCACACGCCGCGCGGCGCGGATCGGCTGCAGGCGCTAATCGAGGAAGCCCTGGCTCATAGCCCGGCCGTGATTGCGGCGCGAAGCCACTGGCAGGCCCAGACGAAGGCGCCAATCCAGGCGGCGACTCTGCCCGATCCGGAACTGTCGCTTCAGCAACTCACCGTCGGCAGTCCGCAGCCATTCTCCGGCTATGAGACGAGCGATTTCTATTACACCGGCTTCGCCATCTCCCAGGACATTCCCGGTCCCGGCAAGCTTCGCCTCCAGCGGACCGAGGCCGAAAAAGATGCCGACTACGCGCGCCATCGCTACGAGCAAGCCGAGCGCGAAGTGACCGAGAAAGTGAAGGAGGCGTACTTCGAGCTTTTCTATCACGCAAAGGCGCTGGAGATTCTCGATCGCAACCGCGACGAGCTCGAACAAATCCAGAAGATTGCCGAGTCGCGCTATCGCCTTGGACAGGGGCTTCAAGTGGACCTGATCAAGGCGCAGCTCCAGACCACCGAAATCTTAAAGGAGCACGTGATGCACCATCAGGAAGAGGAGCAGGTGCAGCTCGGATTGAAGCAACTGCTCGGTCGCGATCCGGACTCGGCGCGGATCGAAGTCGGCGATGTCGAACCGACCCGCCTGCAACTTGGCGCAGCCGAACTTGCCGCGCTCAGCACTGCCGGCTCTCGCGAGCTTGCGGCGGATCGCGCGATGGAGGAGCGCAGCGACGAGGCGCTCAAGCTCGCGCGGCGGGGATACTGGCCCGATTTTACGGTCGGTTATTCCTATCAAAAAACCGGGCCGGGCTTTCGCGATTACTACATGCTGAGCCTCGGCGCGAAAATCCCCCTCTATTTCTGGCGCAAGCAGACGCCCGCGATCGAGCAGGCGGCGCTCGAGGCGCAGTCGGCGCGCGCGCAAACCCGCGCGACCGGGCTCGAGATCGCATCGCAGGCGCAGGGCGACCTCGTCGCGATGCGGGCCGCCGAGCGCACGATGACGATCTACCGCGAGGGCTTGATTCCCCAGGCCGAGACTGCAAAGGACGCCGCGATGGCGGCGTATCGGGTCGGCAAGGCCGACTTCCAGACGCTCATCACGTCCGTCCTCGATCTTCAGAACCTGAGCCAGGAGTACTACCGCGTGCTCGCCGATCACGAGATATCGGCCGCGCGGATTCAACAAATCATCGGAGATGTGAAATGAACTGCAAATCATTTGCGCGCCGCATCCTCAGCGGCGTCGCGATTTTCTTACTGGTTCTTTTCTCAGCAGCAACGCCGCGTGCGATAGCGGATGATTCTTCGCTCGCGCCGATTCGGATTACCCCGGAGCGCCGCCAGTTGATCGGGCTCACGTTCGCCGACGTCCAGCGCAAGGACGTGAGCGAGCAACTCGAAACGACGGGGACGATCGAGACCGATGAACGCTTGCAAGCCTACGTGCAGGCGCGATTCGCCGGATGGATCGCGCAGGTATTCGCGAACCAGACCTACCAATACGTGCGCAAAGGACAGCCGCTGTTCACGATCTACAGCCCGGACCTCGCCGCCACCGAGGAGGAATATCTGATCGCGCTCGATGCGCGCAGGCGCGCGACCGATAGTTCGATTACCGGCGTAACCGCGGACGCGGCGTCGCTGGTGGACGCCTCGATCGAGCGGCTCAAGCTCTGGGGCGTGTCGCCACGCGAGATCGCGCGCCTGGAGCGCGAGCGGACGGTTCTCCGCACGGTCGAGATCGATTCGCCGGCAACCGGCTACATCGTCGAGCGCAACGCGCTGCCGAACCTGTACGTGCAGCCGGAGACCCGGCTCTTCACGATTTCTGATCTCTCCAGCGTATGGGTCTATGCGGCGGTTTTCCAAAACGAAATCGGCAAGGTCCGCACGGGCGATCGTGCGGCGGTCAGAATCGATGCCTACCCCGGTCAGAGTTTCGACGGCCGCGTCGATTTCATCTGGCCGCAGATCGATCCAATGAGTCGCACCGCGCGGGTGCGATGCGAATTCGACAACCGCAAGGGATTGCTCTTTCCCGGGATGTTCGGCGAGGTCGCGCTCAGCCTTACGATGGGCCGCCAAACGGTTATCCCCACGAGCGCGGTTCTTCGGACCGGGGCACACAACCTGGCATTCATCGACCGCGCCGACGGCTATCTGACTCCCGCCGAGGTCGAGCTGGGACCACGGGTGGGCGATGAGTTCGTCGTGCTCAAGGGCGTCGATGCGGGGCAGAGAGTCGTGAAATCCGCCAACTTCCTGATCGATTCGGAGAGCCAGCTCGCGGCCGCCGCCGGCGCCTTCGAGCCTGTGCCCGCTCCCGCCGTGGCCGCGAACGCGACAGGGCAACCGGCGCAAACAATCCCTCAGGCAAGCATCGAATTCACCAGCGAGCCGAATCCGCCAATGCGCGGCCACAACAAGGTAATCGTGACCCTGCGCGATTCTCACGGCCAGCCGATTACAGGCGCAAAGGTGACGGTGACGTTCTACATGGCCGCGATGCCTGCGATGGGAATGGCGGCGATGCGCGATGAGGGTGCGGCGCAGGAACAAGGCGCCGGCGTCTACGCCGCCGTTATCGATCTGGAAAGCGGCGGCACCTGGAGCCTCACGATAACCGCATCGAAGGACGGACGGCCGATCGCGACCCGGCGGGCGGACGTATCGGCCGCCGGCTCGATGTCGATGTAGGGGGCTCGGAACATGGTCGAAAGAATCATCGATTGGTGCAATAGCAACCGTTTTTTCCTGTTCTCCTGCGTTGCGTCGCTGGTCCTGGCGGGCATCTGGTCGCTCGGGCGGATTCCGCTCGATGCGCTCCCCGACATTTCGGACGTTCAGGTGATCGTTCATACGCAATGGATGGGACAGCCGCCGAGCCTGATCGAGGACCAGGTGACGTATCCGATCGTTACCGCGATGCTCGCCGCGCCGCACGTCAAGGCAGTCCGCGCGCAGACCATGCCGAGCGATTCATACGTGTTCGTCGTCTTCGAGGACGGGACGGATATCTACTGGGCGCGAAGCCGCGTGCTCGAGTATCTCCAGCAGATCGCGGGCAAACTCCCCTCGGGAGTGGCGCCGGCTATAGGGCCCGATGCGACCGGCGCGGGCTGGGTGTATGAGTACGCGCTGATCGATCGCAGCCATACGCACAGCCTCGCCGAATTGCGCAGTATCCAGGACTGGAACGTTCGATACTCACTCGAAACTGTTGCGGGAGTCTCGGAGGTCGCGACGATCGGCGGCTTCGTCAAGCAGTATCAAATCAAGCTCGATCCGAATCGCCTGCTCGCTCTGAAAGTCCCATTGGAAACCGTCATCGACAAAGTCCGTGACAGCAACGGCGAGGTCGGCGGGCGCGTGCTCGAAATGTCGGGCGCGGACTACATGATCCGCGGACTCGGCTACATCCACAGCGTAGCCGACCTCGAAAACATCTCGGTTGCGGCCGACCACGGGACGCCAATACTCGTCCGGGACCTCGGAATAGTCAGTCTCGGACCCGACTTGCGCGAGGGCGCCGCGGAATGGAACGGCGATGGCGAAACGGTCGGCGGAATCGTAGTGATGCGCTATGGACAGAACGCTCTCAACGTCATCGAGGGCGTCAAGCGGAAGCTTAAGGAAATCAGCGGTACGCTACCACCCGGGATCGAAATCGTCACCGGGTACGATCGGTCGGGACTGATTCAAGCCTCGATCGGCACGCTCAAGCGCGATCTTCTCGAGGAGGCAGTTATCGTAAGCCTCGTGATCATCATTTTCCTGTTTCACCTGCGCTCGGCATTGATCCCGATTCTTACTCTGCCCATCGCGGTCATAGCCACTTTCATTCCGATGTATTACCTGCGGATCAGCTCGAACATTATGTCGCTCGGCGGGCTCGCGCTGGCGATCGGCGTGCTGGTCGATGCGTCGATCGTGATGGTCGAAAACGGGCACCGGCATCTGTCCGAGGCCGAGCGCGAGGCCATGCAACGCGGGGAAGCCGTGCCCGCGCCCGAGCGCGGGAGGATCCTCTTGTCCGCCGCAAAACAGGTCGGACGGCCGATCTTCTTCTCGCTGATCATCATCGTGGTTTCGTTCCTGCCGGTGTTCCTGCTCGAATCGCAGGAGGGCCGGATGTTCAGTCCGCTCGCCTATACCAAGACCTTCGCGATCGTTTTCTCATCCGTGCTGGCGATCACGATCGTGCCGGTTCTGATGGTTCTATTGATCCGCGGCAGGCGGCTTAAGGCGGAAGAGGAGAATCCGATCTCGCGGCTTTCTCAGGCCCTGTATCTGCCGGTGATACGCTGGTGCCTTCGCCATCGCACACTGACTATCGCGGCCAATCTAATCTTTCTGGTCTTTACTATTCCGCTCTTGTTCAGGATTGGCAGCCAGTTCATGCCGCCGCTCTATGAGGGATCCAGCCTGTACATGCCCACGGCCTTGCCCGGAATCTCGATCGCATCGGCGGTCAACCTGATGCAGAAGCAGGATGAGATCATCCGCGGCTTCCCCGAAGTCGAGAGCGTGTTCGGTACAATCGGGCGCTCCGACAGCGCGACCGACAACGCTCCGCTCGACATGTACGACACGACGATCATGCTGAAGCCGCGCCGCCAGTGGCGCAAAGGCATGACCTACGATCGGCTCATCGCGGAGATGGACGACAAGCTCAAATTTCCGGGCCTCTCGAATACCTGGACGATGCCGGTCGAAAACCGGCTCGACATGGAGCTGACCGGGATCAAGACGCCGGTCGGATTGAAGATTCAGGGACCGGAACTTGCCGGCATCCAAACGATCGGGTCCCAGGTCGAAAAGATCCTCGGCTCGGCGCCGGGAACGCGGGGAGTGTTCGCCGAGCGCGTGTCGCAGGGCTTCTACATCAACGTCACCGTCGATCGCGCCAAGGCGGCGCGCTACGGGCTTACGGTGGGCGACGCTCAGCGGGCGGTAAGCTCCGGCATTGGCGGCGAAAATATCGCGACCACCGTCGAGGGACGCGAGCGATATCCGATCAACGTCCGCTACCTGGCCGACTATCGCGACAATCCCGATGCGCTCTCTCGGATCCTCATTATGACTCCGGCCGGCGCCCAGATTCCGCTTGGCGAGGTCGCCCGGATCGACTTGAGCCCGGGCCCGTCGATGATTCGCGACGAAGATGGGCTCCTGACCGGCTATGTCTATATCGATCTCGCGACGAGTGACTACGGCGGCTATGTCGCGAAAGCCCAGAGCGCTCTCGACAGGCAACTGCGTATGCCGCCGGGCTACAGAATCGGGTGGTCGGGCGAATATGAATTTCAGCTTCGCGCGCGAAGGCGCCTCGCGCTGATCCTCCCGATCGTCTTCGCGGTGATCTTTGTCCTGCTTTTCATGCTCTTTGAGTCCGCGACCGAGGCGATCGTACTGATCCTGCCAACCGGGTACGCGATGACCGGCGGCCTGCTCTTGCAATACCTCATGGGATTCAACTTCAGCGTCGCGGTATGGGTCGGTTACATCGCCCTGTTCGGAATCGCCGTCGAGACCGGCGTCGTGATGGTGATCTATCTGCACGAAGCGCTCGATCGCCGGATCGCCGCGGGCGAACTCAGCTATGGCGCGATCGCCGGCGCAACCATCGAGGGCGCAGTCCAGCGGCTTCGGCCCAAGCTGATGACGGTCGCGGTCGTGATGCTCAGTCTCGCGCCAATTCTATGGGAGAGCGGGATCGGGTCGGACGTGATGAAGCCGATCGCCGCGCCGATCGTTGGCGGGATGATCACATCAACGATTCACGTGCTGATCCTCGTGCCGGTCTTCTTCGCGATCATGAAAGAGCGCGAACTCAGTGCCGGCACTTTGAAACTGAGGTGAATCGCCGAGCCGCGGCGGCTCGCTATCGGGCTTAAAGCTTTCTCAAGCCTGACGCCTGACGCAACGGGCTTAACTCTTACGCCCCTGTAGTTCGAGTAGGCGATTTGTGATTCTCTTCCCCCAATAGTCCAGGGCTGCCTTTGCGTCGCCCCATTTCCATTGAGCCACGGAGGTTAACGCTATACCGCCGGCCCGTTTATCTATTCCGGCCATCAGCAACTCATTCGTCATCGAGTCATTCAATCTCATTTCGCCCTCGGCGGAGCCCACAAATGCATAGCTGCCGGTCGCAAGCGATTGCAGCCCATTCAAAAGCTCCGCCTGCGGGATTGCTACGGACACCGACCGAAGGCCCGGGGTCGCGGCGGTCGCGTCATTCAGCGCAGCTCGAAGTATCAGCACTCCCGGGCCCCGCTTGTCGACGAGGGTGAAATGCTCTTGCAGGTCCTGCTTCATCCGGCTGTAAGCATATGCCGCGAGCATCTGCTGCTCTTCGTATGGCACGTTCGAGTTTTCACTGCCCCAGAACTCAATCGGTTCAAGGAGTACCTTGTCGTATTGGCTCCAATTGACGTTCGGGTTGATGTAGAGCATAGCCACCTGACCGTCACCGCCGGGTTGAAGCTTGGAATAGTCGTCGCCAAAGAATCCGGTTACCGTGTTTGGAGCCTTCCCGCTTGCGACCTGGCTGGCGACCGCGGGCTGCTCCGCGACCGTCCTCGCGCAACCGCCCGCCAGGGCAAACTGCAGGATAGCAAGCCACGCCAACCCGAATACCAACCGCGAAGACTTTCCTTTTTGATGAATGGTCTCGATCATGCCGATCTCCCCTTTCGTACGTGTCGTGACACGGATTTTAATCCGATGGAGCAGCAACATCGGACATCAGTTCTTTCCCCAGCGACTGGCGTGTGCTCCAAACTCCTCACAATTACGCAGAGAAAGCATAGTCCATTTCGTCGATACGTTTATCGCCGGTCGCGCCTAATAGACATCCGAATGAAAATTCTCGACCCTGTTCAAATCCGAATCAACGATACGGGTGCGGGGAGCGAACCTTATCCCATAGCCGGTTGCCTGCGACTGAGTATGACCAACTACGCCCAGATTAATGTGTTAATGGACGTCGATGTTCAGACGAAATGTTCTCGCGCGGCCGCACTCGAGCGGCACAACATCGCCCAGGGGCGGCTTTCGCCGCCCGTCAGAGGATTGCTAATCGAGTGGGAAAATGGAAATGGCGGCTGAGATCGCTCAGCCGCCGTGAGTTGAATCCGCGACCTTGGTGCGCGGACTGATCGCGCGATAACTCTTGCGCTCGCGAAGCCGCGCCAGGTAAGCCGCGACCTTCGGGAACGCGTCGAGGTTCAGCGCGTCCACCTCGAGCACCATCGCGAGCGCCATCATCGGCGCATCCGCGAGCGAGAACGCGCCGCAAAGGTATCCGCCCGCAGGCGCGCTTAAGAGCAGCTTCTCGACATACGGCAGGTCGCGCGTCCGCAGCATCTCGCGTCCCTTCTCCATCCGGTCGGCATCGCGCTTGGCCGGCTCGCTCCAGTACGGCATCCAGATTGGCGGCAGGCTCCCGCCGAGCAGCGCCTCATCGCCAAACTGCTCCGCCTCGCGCACGCGCATCCGCGCGATTACGTCCGCCGGCATCAGGTGCGGCTCCGGATAGCGCTCCTCGAGATACTCGTCGATCACGGTCGAGTCGAAGATCGTGATGCCCTCATCTTCTATATAGGGCACTTTGCCGAGCGGGTGGCGCGCGAGCATCTCAGGGGGCTTCTTCCACAAATTCCCCGGCGGCAAATTTTCGATCCGGTACTTGAGGCCCTTTTCTTCAAGGACAATCTTGGTCTTGCTGGCATGCGTCGAGCGCAGGGTTCCCCACGGGTAATCGCGTTCGGTGGTGTACAGAACGATCATGAGACGGGCTCCTTATGGCGGGATCGGTGGCGCGAGTTTATCACGGCGCCATTCAAGACGATAAGCGTCGCGCGGCCCGCTCTGTTATCGTTATTTGAGATGCCGCCGAATGGAGCGATTCCACCCGAACTTCTGGGGCTGGCCGGTATGCTCGCGCGCCAACTCGGCGATGAGCGCGCGGCGCGCCGGGCCTCGCAGCTTGTTGCCGAGACCGCGCCCGATGAGCGCCTCGCACTCGCATTCCTGCTTCGCCTCGGCGACCAATCCCGCGACACACTCCTGAGTGCACTTGGCGATCCGGCATCGGCGCGCGATCTCGTCTTCTGCCTCGGCGCATCCGAGCTGGTCGCATCGGAACTCGCCGCGTCGGGACCCGGCTGGTACGAGATTTTCGCGGGCGCGCGGCGGTCGAACGTGGATTCGCTGCTCGATTCGATGCGATGTGGTCCGATCGACGCCGCCGACAAGACGTCCGCATCGGCTCTGCTCAGCGGATGGAAGCGGCGCAGGTTTGTGGACATCGCGGTCGCGGACCTGCTCGATCGAATCGCGGTCGGGGACACCGCGCGCCTGATGTCGGCGCTCGCCGACGAATGCATTCGCGCCGCCTTTGCGCTCGCGATGCGGCTGGCCGGTCCGCGCGCGGCCGACGCCGGCGATTTCTGCGTGCTTGCGATGGGCAAGCTCGGAGCGAGCGAACTCAACCTCAGCTCCGACATCGACCTCATCTATCTTCACGACCCGCGCGGGCGCGAGGGCGCGACCGATGCCGCCGCGCACCTCGGCAGCCTCATCACGGAGATTCTCGCGGGCGGATGCTTCCGCGTGGACATGCGGCTTCGTCCGGGCGGGCGAAGCTCGCATCTCGTGACGCCGGTCGAGGGCGCGGTGAGCTTTTATCAGAGCCTCGGTCAGACTTGGGAGCGCGCCGCGCTGCTGCGGGCGCGTCCGGTCGCCGGTGCGATCGAGCTTGGCCGCCGGCTCATCGCCGAGCTGGCGCCCTTCATCTACCGCACCTACCTCGATTTCGACACGCTGCGCCAGTTGCGCGCGATGAAGCGGCAGATCGAGGCCGAGCTGCGAACGCCGGCGATGGTCGAGCGCAACATCAAGCTCGGCTACGGCGGGATTCGCGAACTCGAGTTCATCGTCCAGTCGCTGACCCTGATTTACGGCGGGCGCGACCCGCGCCTGCGCATCGAGAAGACGGTGCCCGCTCTGGAGAAGCTCGAGTCGCTTGGCTACCTGCCATCCGAGCGCGCGCGGCGGCTTGCGGATGCGTACCTTTATCTGCGCGACGTCGAGCATAAGCTGCAAATCGTCGCCGGGCGTCAGACGCATGTCTTGCCCGACTCCGCCGATGCCGCTGCGATGCGCGCGCTCGCGGCGCGAATGGGCGCGGGCAAGGACAACGCGGCGGTCGCCCGCGTTATGGGCGCGCTCAGGCATCATCGCGACCTGGTTGCGATGCAATTTCGCGAGACGCTGGCCGGGGGCGACGAGGCGGGCATCGCGCGCGCCTCCTCCGACGCGACCATGGCCTGGCGCGCGGCGCTCGAGCCTCCCCGTGCCGCGCCGATCCTCGCGCGGATGGGCTTCGCGGTGCCTGATGAGAGCGCCGGCCACCTGGAACTGCTCGCGCGAGGACCCGAGCACGCACCGGCAAGTCCGCGCCGGCGCGAATTGCTCGAAACTCTCGGCCCGCTCCTGCTCGATGAGATCCGCGCTCTGCCCGATCCCGACCTCGCCCTGATGAACCTCGCTGCGTTCATCGCCGCGGTCGGCGCCCGGACGTCATTTCTCGCGCTCCTGGAGCAACATCCCGCCACGCGCCGCGTGCTGCTGAAGTTGTTTGCTTCGAGCCGCTACCTCTCGACGATCTTCATCCGCCATCCCGACATGCTCGACACCCTCGTGCGGTCCGACCTGGTCCATCCGCGCCGATCGCTCGACGACTTGCGCCGCGAGGCCGCCGAGCGGGTTGATGCGAGCCCGGACTTCGAATCCCGCCTCGACGCGATCCGAACGCTGCGCCACCAGGAGTTCCTGCGAATCGCGATCGCGGACCTCGCGGGCGACTTGGAATTGGAAGAGGTCGAGACGGAACTCACGCTGCTGGCCGAGGCGGTGCTCGGCGAGGCGCTCGCGCTTGCGCGCGCCGAGGTTGCGCCGCGCTGGAGCATCCCGGCGTCGCTCAGGCTCTGCGTTCTCGCGATGGGCCGGCTCGGCGCGTGCGAGATGACTTATAATTCGGACCTCGACCTCATCTTCGTGTACGACGATCGCGCCGAGGTGGCGGCGAGCAGCCGCGAAGTTGCGGCGCGAATCGCACAGCGGCTGATCGCGATACTGCAGACACGCACCCGCGAAGGTTACGCCTACAAGCTTGACCTGCGCTTGCGGCCTTCGGGCAACGCGGGTCCGCTGGTGACATCGCTGGAAGGATTTCGTGAATACCATCGCCAGAGCTCCGCGCTCTGGGAGCGGCAAGCGCTGGTGCGCGGACGCGTCGTCGCAGGCGACGCGGAACTGGGAGCCCTGGTGGAAGCGGCGCGCGAGGATTTCGTCTTCGGGCGCGCGCTCAGCGCCGAGGGCGTGGCGGAGATCGCCGCGATGCGCGCGCGGATGGAGCGCGAGATCGGAGCCGAGGACTCAAAGCGGCTCAATCTCAAGCAGGGACGCGGCGGGCTGGTAGACGTCGAGTTCCTCGCGCAGATGATGGCGCTGCGCCATGGCGCGGCGCATCGCGAGCTTCGCGCCGGCGGCACACGCGCTCTGCTCGCGGCTCTTGCGCGGCTTGGGCTGCTCAAGCACGAGGACGCCCGCAGCATCGAGGAGGACTTCCGCTTCCTCGCCCGGCTCGAGAACCGGCTGCGGATCGAGAGCGATCAGTCCGCGTGGGCCGTGCCGACCGATCGCGCGGCTCTGATGCCGCTTGCGCGCCGGATGGGGTTCGAGGGCGCGGACGCGCCGGCGCGGATGCTTGCGGAACTCGAAGAGCGCCGCTCGCGCATCCGCGCGATATTCAACCGCTACTTCGAGGCCGAGCAGCGCGGCCTCGCCTGAAACGCGCGCGCGGGCCGGCCTCGATCGGCGTCGCCGGATGGCCGGGGGCATTCTTTGGTTACTCGAATTCCAGCTTCAGCCCCGCGACAAAATTGATCGTCGGCGCCGGAAAGCCGAACACCTCCGAGTAGTGGCGGTCGAGCAGGTTCGACACCCGCGCGAAGATTTCCTCGTCGTGCACGAAGCCGTACGAGCGTCCGAGCGCGTATGATGCGACCGCATCGACGCGGTTGTACGCCGCGTGATTCGCGATCGGCGGAACTCCCGAGACCGTTATGTCATCGCGATCGCCCACGAAGACGTAACTTACGCTCGCGGTAATCCGGTCGCGTGCGGCGAAAATTCCGCCGCGCTGGTACGCAAGCAGCGCCGCGGCCGAATGCTTCGGCACCCTGAGCGGACGCGCGGTCGAACCCTGCGCGTCAGCGTGCGTCTCATCGAGCACGGTTACGTTGCCGCCGAAAGTCAGTCCCTTGGTGATCGTCACGCTCGGTACGATCTCGACGCCTTGTACATCGACGCGCGCTGCATTGCCCGCCTCGGATCCGAAAATGCATGTGTGGCACGGCACGGTGACGATCAGATGATGCACGCGGCGGGAAAAGTAGGTCGCGGTGAACGTCGCGCGCTCGCCGAAGGCGGTCGTGAAGCCGCCGTCGTATTCGCTCGATATTTCCGGCTCAAGCTTCGGATTGCCGTAATCCGGGTAGTACAGCTCGTTGAACGCCGGCGCGCGGAAGCCCTCGGTGTAGCTGCCGCGAAATGTGGTCGAGATTTGGTCGATCGGAATCGCCACCGACCACGCCGGGCTTACCTCCTTGCCGAACTGGCTGTTGCCATCCGCGCGGAAGCCGCCGGTGAGCAGCAGATGATCGTGCAGCAGGCGCGCCTCCTGCTCGACGTAGCCGGCATACTCCTGGCGGCGCGCGGTGAACTCAGTTGTGCCGATTCCGAAAGGAGGGTTGGGGTCGCAATAGCTGCAATAGCTGCCCGAGCGCACCCAGCGGTCAAGGAAATCGAAACCCACCAGCGTGCGGAAGTTCGCCGTCCACGAGTAGATCGCCTCGAGGTTGCCGCCGCGAGTCTCATCCGCGATCGAGTCGTCTTCGAAATACGTGCTCTCCGCGAACGGCGGCGCGTTCACGCGCACATCCTGCCGCACGTAGAACGCGCTCGCCCGCGCGGTCAGTTGCTCGGTGAAGCGATGCTCGATCTCGCCCTTGAACAGCATGAACTCATCGCGCTCATGCGCCGTCGGATCGATTGGCACGCCGGAAAAGACGAGATAGTCGGGCAGGCTGACATTCGATCTGATGTAGCGCGCAAAACCGCGCAGGACCGTGCCGTCGCCGAGATGGTAGTCCAGGCGCGTCGAGCCCGCGAGATTGTCCGAGTTGTCGTTGACCGGCCGGAATCCCTCCGTCGAAAAGTACGACAGCACCCCCGAGTAATTGAGGCCGCCGTACGAGCCGGTTGCGGTCGCGACCTGGTTCGAAGTTGCGCGATTGCCGCCGTCGGAGAGGAGCGAGAACCTGGGCGCGCCCTCGCCCTCCTGGCTGAGCACATTCACTACGCCGCCGATCGCCTGCGACCCGTAAAGCGATCCGCCCGCGCCGCGCAGCACCTCGATGCGGTCGAGGCCGCCGGTGGTCAGCTTTGCCAGGTCGAAGCCGCCGGTCGCCCCGGCGTTGACCTCGACGCCATCGACCAGGACCAGCGTCTGCGCGGACGGCGCTCCGCGAATCGAAGCTTCGGTGACAGCGCCGGTGGAACCGCTTTGCGTGATCTGCACGCCCGGCACCTCGCGCAGGACGTCGCCCACGCGATCGATCTTCTGCGCCTCGATCTGATCGCCCTCGACAACCGTCACCGTGGTGCCGATTTCGGAAATCGGCTGCTCGATTCGCGTCGCGGTGACGACGACCGTCTTGAGTTTCTTCTCGGGCGGCGCCTGCGCCTGAGCCGATGGCGACGGCGACGCTGACGGTTGGGCGCCGGGCGATGGCGCCGCAGTCGGCATCGCCGCGGCGCGCGCGCGCTGCGCGACCATAACAAGGATGAGTGCGGCCGGGACGATTAGCAGCGATTTCAGCCTGATCATGAACTCCTCCGCGTTCATTTGGCCTGCCGCGGAGGAGCGGCCGGGAGACGAAAAACCCGACCCCTCGCGCAATGAAGGATCGGGCTTCAGGAACTGCCGCGCCTGAGGCCACCCTCCCCGCGGAAGGCAGACATCAAAAGCATCCCGGCCGGTTTCCTGGCTTGGGGTTCATCCTCGGGCCCGCCTTCCCGCCGAAGCAGTGGCGTCATGGGCCTTCGTCCCCCCACACAGTTGCGGGGCAGCGCCGGCTTTTCACCGGCTTCCCGTTCACCGGGCGCGACGGAAGAAATACGCCGCGCGGCCGCCGCCGTCAATACGAAGTGCGGCCGGCGCCGTCAATACGGTCCGCGGCGCATGCGCGCGAGATCAGGCATTGAGAATTTTTTCGACAGATCGCTGATGAACGCCCGTCACGCGCGCAGCAATCCGAAGTACAATCCCCGCCCCATCAGTCCTTGCGCGTCGTGCGAGACTTCCAGTCCCGCGCGCCGGAACGATTCGAGGTACTCCTCGCGGGTGAACAGGCCCAGCTCGTGCCGCTCGGTGAAGTAGTCGATGTTCGCCGGCGTGCCGACCAGATAATGGAAATCGATCACCGATAGGCGCCCGCGCGCGCGGCTATGATTGAGGCGGGCAATCTTCAGCTCCGGGCGATCGACGAACAGCGCGTGAATGATCCCGGTGCGCCAGTCCTGCGGAGTTAGCCACGGCTCGATTACCAGCAACCCGTTCGGCGCGAGATGGCGCGTCATGCATTCCACCGCCTGATTGAGGCGCTCGACGGTGGTGGCATAACCGATGGCGCTGAACAGGCAGGTGACGACGTCGAATTTGCGTCCCAGGTCGAACGCGATCATGTCCGCATGATGGAACGTCACGCCGGGACATCGCTGCCTCGCCACGTCGAGCATCGCGTCATTAAGATCGAGCCCTTCGACGTCGAAGTGGCGGCGCAGGTAGGACAGATGCAGTCCCGTGCCGCAGGCGACGTCGAGAAGCGATCGCGCCGGCGCGCTCCGCTTGTCCGCAATCAGCGCGAGCAGCTTTTCGGCCTCTGCCTGGTAGTCCTTGAACGAATAGATCGCGTCGTAAAAAGCCGCTGTCCTGGTGAACATGGCGCGCCAGCTCCTTGCCTACCCCGGATGGAGTAAACGCAAACTTAAGCTGTCGGGCAAGCGCGCCCGGGCATTTTCGCGATCAGGCCGCGGCCGCTTTGCGCGCGGCGTCCAGCGCCGCATCGAAGTTCGGCTGCTCGGCGACCTCTTTGACGTACTCGACGTAAGTGACGTTGTCGTTCCTGTCCACGACGAAGACCGCGCGCGCGAGCAGGTGGAGCTCCTTGATGAGCGCGCCGTACTTCTGCCCGAAATCCGCCCCGCGGTAGTCGCTGAGCGGCGTCACCTTGTCCACGCCGGCCGCGCCGCACCAGCGCGCCTGCGCGAACGGCAGGTCCATCGAGATGGTCAGTATCTCCACGTCGCCGGGCAGTTTGGAGGCTTCCACATTGAAGCGCCGCGTCTCCGCATCGCAGACCGGAGTGTCGAGCGAGGGAACCGCGCTGATGATTTTGACCTTGCCCTTGAACTGGTCGAGGGTTGCGGGCTGAAGGCCCTTGCCGACCACTGTGAAATTGGGCGCCTTTTGTCCGACTTTGATTTCGGCGCCAACCAGGGTCACGGGGTTGCCCCTCATCGTGACGGCGCCTTTTCGTTCTTCCGCCATGGTACCTGCTCCTTTGGGGGATGATCGTTCGCGATGCTGAAGCTTACGAGCATCCAACCTTAACCGCTGGAGCCGATCCCGTAAATAATGAATTTAACGGCGGCCCAATGGAGTGCGGACGGGGCGGCGCGTCAGAGCTTCAGGCGCGCGAGCGCAAGCAGCGTACCCAGTATCAGGATCAAATTGACGCCGAACGTGATGAGCGCGCCCGCCTCGCGCTTCTCCGGCGCCTTCACGTAGCCGACCGCATAGATGATCCGGCCTGCGATGAAAATCAGCCCGAGCGCGACCGCCAGCGGATTGCTCACGTATCGTCCGAACAGCCACAGCGCCGGGATGAAGACGATCAGGCTCTCGAGCGTGTTCTGATGGACGCGGAAGTAGCGTTCGAACTCGGGATTACCGGTCGTGGCGGGAGCCTCGACTTTGTACCTGGTTCGCGCCCGCCCGACCATCGCACCGAGGACCAGATACTCGAGCAAAGCCAGAACCGTGACCGCGGCAAGTCCGTTCATCTTTGACCCCTCCTCATCGCGCGGCCGCAACTCGGCCGATGCGCGTTCACGTGGCGCGCCCGCGGGCCGCAGCGATCGGGCCCGCACTCCGCGCGCGATTACGCCGGGCTGCCGAAGCGCGCCCGGCGCTCGGCATCATCCGCATCGGCTTCCTGCGCCGACGGCGGCACCGGCATCCAGCCCTTCGTGTAGTCGCGCTCCTCCCAGGATCGATCGTTGGGATCCCACACGTACGGCAGTTCCACGATCGTGCCCGGCTGCGCGATCGTTTCGAACGCTCCGAGCGCATCGAGCAGGATTCGCCGCTGAAGCTCCGGTTCGTGCGGCTTGCCGGTCTGATGGCCGAGCGGAAAGTTCAGAAACACCGCACGCGGGGGCTTGACCGCCCGGGTGATGTCGAGCGCCGATGCCATACATAAAGTAGGGATTCCCGCCTCCTCGGCTACGCGCGCGATCAGCCCGACGGACTGATGGCACACCGGTCAGGCGGGCACCAGGAAGAACGCATCGGCGTGCGCCCGCTTGAGTTCATCGACCAGCGCCGGCGCAAGCTCGGTGCGGACCTTGCGCGCCGAGTAAACCCCGCCCATGAAGCTGAACACGGGATCGCAGAGCTCGCCGATGACTCCCTCGCTCTCGAGTTCGCGCAGCCGCTCGAGCGGAAACACGCAGTTGGGGTCTTCCTTCGCATCCTTGGTGTGATACCCGAAGTGCCAGAAGCTCAGTTCGTCGCGCCGCGCGCCCTTCGGAATCCGCCGGAACGAGGCGTCCTCGCGATGCCATCGCGGCTGATCGCGGTACATGACTCCGCCCGAGCTGATGAAGGCCAGCCGCGACTTGCGCAGGGGCTTCTTGAGCGGCGTCCACGGCACGGTATCGTTCACGACCCAGCGGTACGGGATGAACTCGCTGTACAGCTCGCGCGTGCGCGGAATGTAGGCGACTGGCATATTCCCGCGGCGACCGGGGCAAGCGTTCTCCCGATCGCGCTGGCATCACTGATTGCGCATCGCGCCGGCCAAGGTCAAGCGCTCCGGGTCCGCGCCGGATTGCGGTCCGGTTTTCGATGGAGCTTGCGGGCGCGCACCTTCGCGCGTAGAAACCCTCGCATCGGTTGCGTAGAATTGCGCGCGTCGCGAAAGGCCGCAGCGCCAATTTTTGCCGAGCAGGCTGGAAATAAATCACAGCCTGCTCCCTCTCTCTTATCTCCCCCGGAAAAGACCGGGGGAGAAGACAGAGGAAAGAAGCCATGTTTTACGCATCTAGGTGAACGCGGTGGAGAGAATGGATCAATTCGAAAACCAGCGCTGGACGCGGGCGATCCTTGCGCTGCTGGTTGTTGCGCCGATCGTTTTCAATGCGATC
>DASPOF010000034.1:0-40217 GCA_035626155.1 Binataceae bacterium (SeqCode) | reverse complement strand
ACTCTGGAACGCAAGCGGGATGGTCTCAGGAGTCATGATCTGGGCGCCCGCCGCGATAATGACCCCGGCCGGCTGGGGGTTGCTGCCGTTGCCCGCATTACCCGCGGTATAGAGGACGTCGGCGGCGTCGTTGAGGATCGCTGCGCGGCCGTTGTTGCCGCTGTATGCGTTGCTGGCCGTGAATCGGAAGCGCCCCATCCAATCGACCTGGGCCACAGCGCGGTAAACGTTCTCGCCGACGGGGTTGGTCGGATCGACCACTCCCGGAGTGTTGGCGTTCGAAACATCGAGCGCGTCGATCGGCGATACGTATCCCATGAAGGTCAGATACTTACGGTCGACAGAGAGGTTCAGCGCGATCTCGGATTTCGAGCTGAAGCTCGTGACCATTTGATCTGCCCCGGGCGGTAAATACCTCTGCGAGCTGTTGGGGACCTCGAGCGAGCCGATGCGCCAGCCCCACGGGGTCACCTGGTCCAGGAAGATCTTCGATGTGATGCCGAAGCTGCCGTCGGACAGATTGTTGTTCCAGACCTGCGGATACGTGCCGTTACTGACCGCGCCCGGCGAACATCCGCCGGTGGTGCTCGCGCAGTTCGGGGGCAGCGTCTCGCCCACCGTCACGTTGTTCGGATTGTTGTCGTAGACACTGCGGCTGACCACAAGATTGCCGGGGAAAAAGAAGAAAAAGAAACCGCGGTCGTCCGCGGACGCCGATCCGCCCACCAGGGCGATCAGCGCAATCACAGTGAGACTGCGCGCGAACCTTTGGAGCCTCCTTTTGTTCCGCAACCCCTTCGCCATCATAAGATCCTCCTTTGAGTGAGTATTGGGCCGGAGAGATTACAGGAGGACCCTTTCGGCGATTTGATGCGCGGGTTAAATTTGCGTGCACCGATCTTAATGGTACGATTACGAACTCCGCCGAGCCGCGAGCGGCCGAATCCGGCGGCGCCGGCCGCGCGCCTGGGGGGGAGGGCCGCCTGATTTCGAGGGCGCGCGAGCCGCATCGGTCCCTGGCCCGTCTTGCAGCGGTTGTTTTCCCTGCAACGCCAGGATAAAGTAGTGACGTAGTTACTTTCGAGGTCGATCGATGCAAGTCGGACTGCGCGAGGCGAATCAGCGATTCTCCACAATCATCAAGGCCGTTCGGAGCGGAAAGGAAGTGATGTTGACCGAACGGGGCAAGCCGCTCGCCCGCCTCGTGCCGGTGAAGCCTGAGAGAGAGGCGAATGCCGCCGTCAGGCAGCTTGAGGCGGCCGGCTTGCTGCGCGCCGCGGCGAATCCTCGTCCGATGCCTTCCTGGACGCCGCGCCGGATCCGCGGAGACTCGATGACGCGAACGCTGCGCAGGGAGCGGGAGTCGTCCTGATGCCGCTTCCGTGGGCCTACTTCGACACCAGCGTCCTGGTGAAACGCTACGTGCGCGAGGCCGGCTCACGGCGGGCGCGGGAGTTGATGCGCCGGTACCGATTTTTGTCGTGTGCGATTATCCAGGTCGAAGCTCTCTCAGCATTGTCGCGGCGCAGGACCGCAGGCGACCTCGACGCGCGTAGTTTCGGCGCGATACTCTCAAGGATGCGCGCCGACCGCGCGCACTGGGAACTCGTTGAACTTGGCGATTCGGTTCTTACCCGAGCCGAGGGAGTGGTCCGGCAGTCAGGGGCGAGCACGCTGGACGCCCTCCATATAGCCTCGGCCCTGGCTTTTCAGGAGCTCTCAGGTCTGCATCTGCCGTTTATCACCGCCGACGAGCGCCAACCTGACGCTGCCGAGCGCGTCGGCCTCGACGTGATGTGGCTTGCTCCCGCTTGAGCCCGAATCCGCGGACGGCGGACAAGATTGTTCGCGAATCGTGGGAAGGCCGGCGGAACTGCTGGTGCCGAGGGCGGGACTTGAACCCGCATGTCCGTGAGGACGGAGGATTTTGAGTCCTCTGCGTCTGCCGTTTCGCCACCTCGGCACTTTCGCCGCAAAACCGGCCAGAAAAACTTTATACGGCATGCGATCGCCAGCGGCAATCCGTCCGGATGGGGCCTGCGGGCGGGCCCCGCGACGCCGACAAACGGATCGTGCGGCGATCGATCGCCCGCAATCGCACGTCAGAGGCAATCCTCGACGAAGCCTGGTGGCTATTGACTAGTAATTGTCAAATAATATCAATTCCAAACCTTGCTCGACCTCCCGACCGGCGAATTCGATTGCTTCGCAAGTGATTATGCGATGACATGTAATTCATGGAGGCAACTGCGCCGAGAGTCAGCACGGAAATCCGGATCAAACCGCCCGCGGTCTCGGCTGCCGGACTGAAACACGCGCTGTCCAACCTCGCGCTTGCGGCCTGCTTTTTTCTCGTCGCGCTTCCCAGTGCTCAGCGCTACCAGACCGGGATAGCGAATATGGTCTGGGTGGTTGGCGCGATGATCATGGGAGTGCTTTCGCTCGTGCGCGTGCCGCCGCGCGATTCGATGGTGAATATTCGCGCGTTCGGCGCGATCGGCGGGATGCTGATTTTCCCGTCGTTCATGAGGCCCGATGCGCCCGCGACCGGAATTCTCTCATCCGCCGGATTGGTCCTGGAGGTCTCGGGCGTTGTCCTCTCTCAAGTCGCGCGGCTGTGGATGGGCCGCAGCTTCGGATTCCTGCCGGCCAATCGCGGCATCGTATCGCGCGGGCCGTTCAGCATCGTGCGCCATCCGATATACCTCGGTTGGCTGATTCTGATGATCGGCTATGCATGTTCATATCCGACCATCCGGAACTGGTTCTTCGTGGTAGTGTCGTGGCCGTTCCTGGCGTGGAGAATCAGCCTCGAGGAGGAGGTTCTGAACGCCGACCCCGAGTATCGCGCGTACGAGTCGCGCGTGCATTTCAAACTCGTACCCCACGTGTATTAGCAGAGCCGCGGGCGCTCACGGACGGCGCCGCCTGGGCGAATCAGCCGCCGGCTCCGCGATGCCGGCTTTGCGTTCCGAGCAGGTAGAGTCCCCCGGCCAGAGGGATCGAGAGAAACATCGCGAACGCGAGGCCGCCGATCACTGCGACCGCCAGCGGCTGCTGCACCCTGGCTCCGGCGCCGATCCCCAACGCGAGCGGAAGCAGTCCGGCGGCGGTGGCGAGCGTGGTCATCATGATCGGCCTGAGCCTCACCCGTGCAGCGGCGGCCAGGGCGGCGCGCGGCTCGGATCCTGCGGCCAGGCCGCGCTCGGCGTGGTCGAGCAGGAGAATTCCATTCTTCGCGGTGATGCCGGCGACCATGATGATGCCCATGAACGACGAGATATTGAGCGTCACTCCGGTCGCATCGAGCGCGCCAAAGCTACCGGCCAGACTTGCCAGCGCGGCGATGAGGCAGGCAAGCGCGGGCGCGATTCTCCCGAACTCCCAAACGAGAATCAGGAACACTACGGCCGTTCCCGCAATCAGGACCAGCGTGAGTTCGCCAAAGGCCGCCTGCTGCTGCGCGTATAGCCCGCCGTATTCGAGCGTGACTCCAGCCGGCAGCGCGAGAGTTAGGAGCGCGCCGCGCACGCGCGCCATCGCGGTCCCAAGGTCGATTCCCGCTAGCCGTGCGGTCACGTGAACGACCGGGCGGAGACGTTCGCGCGCGAGTTCCGAGCGTTCGCCCGAAGATTCAAGCCGCGTCACCGATGACAGCGGAACGCGGCCCCTGGACGGCGTCTTAAGCATCACTTCGGAGAGCGCGGGCAAGTCGGCGTGAAAGCCCTCCGGATAGCGCACCCGCACGCCGACCAGGCGATCGCCTGCGCGAATGCTGGTAGCGACGGTCCCCTCGATTACCGATCGCAGCGTCGCCTGGACGTACGCCGCATCGAGATTGTAACGCGCCGCCGCAGTCTCATCGACGAGCACTTCCTCCTCGGGATTGCTCAGCACGATCCCGTCGAATACGTCCACCAATCCGGGAATCGCGCGCAGCCGCGCCGCCACGCTCCGCGCCGTCGATTCGATCTCGCTCTGGCCCGCGCCGAATACCTTGACTTCGATCGGCTCCGGGTTGCCGGAAAGGTCGCCGATCAGATCCTGGAGCATCTGGGAAAACTCAATATGCACTCCCGCAACCGAACTGAGGATCCCGGTGCGCACCGAATTGATAATCCGATCGATGTCGCGCTTGCGGTTCGTGCGCAGCCGCACCGAAATGTCCCCGCGGTTCGATTCGGTCAGAAAAAAGCCGAGTTGCGTGCCGGTGCGGCGCGCAAATGCCGCCACCTCCGGCGTCCCGGCCAGTACCTGCTCGATTCGTCCAAGCAGCGCCTCGGTGTCGGCGAGAGTGCTCTCGGGCGGCGTCAGGTAGTCGAGAATGAACGCGCCCTCATCGAGCGGCGGCAGGTAATCGGTCCCGGCCATCTTGTACAGTCCGTATGCGGCCGCTACCGAGCCCGCCGCCAGCGCGAGCGCGAGTGCGGGGAATCGAACGAACGGCCGCAGCGCCACAAGGCCGGCCGCGCGGACCGCCGAGAACACGCGGCCCGGCTCGCGGCTTTTTCCCCGAAACCGCGAAAGCTGCATCTCGAGCGCGGGCGTAAAGTAGAGCGCGAGCAGAAGCGAAACCGCAAGGCCCGCGCCGAGGACCACGGCGAGCGCGCGGAAAAACACCCCGGTCACCCCGCTCAGAAATACCAGCGGCGCAAACACCGCGATCGCGGTGAGCGTCGATGCGACGAGCGCGCGGCGCAACTCGGCCAGGGCCGCCACCGCGGCGTCGCCGGTTGCCGCGCCGGCTGAGCGCGCCCGATGGATCGCCTCGATCATCACGATCGCATCGTCGATGAACAGTCCGATTCCCGCGGCCAGTCCACCCAACGTCATCATGTTGAAGGTAAGCCCGGCGGCCTTCATCACGACGAAAGTAATCGCGATCGTGCACGGCACAACGATCGCCGCGACCAGCGCGCTTACCGGGCTTGCGGTGAATGCGAGCACGACCAGCACCGCAAGCGCGAGGCCCAGCACGATCGCGTCGCGCACGCTGCGGAACGACTCGCCGACCAGCACCGACTGGTCATACGAGAACGAAAATTCGACGTCGGGAAAGCGCCGCCGAAAATCATCCACCAGCACGCGCGCGCGCGCCGCGATCTGCACCGTGTCGCCGCCGGGCTGACGCGAAATTCCGACCAGCACCGCCGGACCCCGCTCGCTGGCCGTGCGGATGTAATCCTCGGTGATCCCGAGTTCCACCGACCCCACATCCCGGACGCGAACCGGCTCGCCGCCGGCGCTCGCCACCGGCAATGCGGCAAGCTGCTCGGCGCCGTGGATGTCGGCCGTGACGACGGTCAGCAGCATCCGATGGGAATCGAGCACGCGCCCGGCGGAGGCGACGATGTTCGCCCGCGCGAGACCATCGACGATTTCCTGCGGCGCGAGGTTGTGCTCGAGCATCTTCGCCGAGTCGAGCCGCACCACGTACTCGCGATATTTGCCGCCAACCACTTCGACCCGGTAAACGCCCGGAATTCGATGGAAGCTCGGCACGATTTCGTAGGTCGCGATATCGGTCAACTCGGCAAGGCTTCGCACGCGCGAACTCAGGCTCAGATCGACGATGGGAAACGTCCCGGTCGTGAGCAGGCGCGTGTCGACCGAAGTGCGTTCCGGGAGGCGGCCGCGCAGCTCGCCCAGCGCTGCGTTGAGGAGTTGGTAGCTGACCGCAGCGTCGGCTCCTGGAGCGAAGGTTACGTCGATCTCGGAGCTGCCGCGCGTGGTCGTGGAACGCACCAGGCTCACGCCGACGACGCCGTAGGCGGCCTCCTCCAGCGGACGCGTGATCGAGACCATCACCTGTTCGGCGGGCAGGTCGCCGCTGTCGGCGATGATGATCGCGCGGTTGAAAGAGATCTCGGGAAAGACCGCGCTCGGAATGGAAAACGCCACGATGACCCCGAGCGCACTTGCGGCGATGACGGCGAGAGTGGCGAAAGTCGATTTTCCGCGAATCACTGGGGCCCTCCCGCGACTCGCACTTGCAGCCCGTCGGAGAGCGCGTAGCCGCCGGAGGTGATGACGAGGCCGCCGGCCCTGACGCCGCTGGTCGCCTGCACGCGATCGCCGCTGCGGATTCCAATCGTTACGGGAGTGCGATGGGCGCGTCCGTCGGCGCCTGCCAGGAAAACGTGAAAGCCGCTTGGGCCTGCGTCCTGGAAGAGGGCCGCGGACGGAATTACGATCGCATCAGGCACGCGCGCGATGACGATCTGCGCTTCGACCGGCGCGTCGATCTCGCGAATCGGCGGCCCGGCGGTGAAATCGAGGCGGACCGGCGCGGTCGCGCTGCCCGGGTCAAACGCGGGGATAAGCGCGCCGACTCGCGCGGGAACCTGCTCGCCCGGACGAAGCGGCGATTTGACCATCGCGGACATCCCGGGCTTGATCCAGTGAGCCTCGTCGATCGGAACTGCGGCTTCGACGTAGATGCTCGCCGGGTCAACCAGGTCCACCAGCGCATCGAGATCGCCGACCATCTGCCCGCTTGCCACGGGAGGCTTCGCGACCACGCCGGATTCCGGCGCGATCACCGCAATCCCTGGTTCCTTGCCATAGCGCTCGACGGTTCGCGCCAGCGCAGCGGCGTCCTCGGGTTCGATCCTGCGGGCAACCGCGAGACCGGCGGCGGCAGCCTCGGCCTCGCGATTCACCACCCGCGCGACGACATCGCCCTTGCGCACGAAATCGCCGTTCCTCACGGTGAGCCCGAGCACGCGGCCGGCGGCGGGCGCGCGGATGATTATGTGGCGCATCGCGACGGTCGTCCCGAGCACCCGCAGCTCGCTCTCGATCGGCGCGATCTCCGCCTTCGCGGCGGTGACGATCAGGACCGGGTTCGGCGCCGCTTCCGATGCCGATTCATCTTCGCCGCCAGCTCTCGAACCGGGGCGGCATCCCATCGCGAGCGCGGCAATCGCAAGAATGATGGGCACCAGCAGTGCGCGCCGAGGGGCCGGGATGCCGGTGCTCATTGCGATCGTCCGTAGAGCAGCGCGGTCTCGGCGGCGGCCTCGCGCGCCGCGAACTCGCGATCGAACCGATTGAGCTTCAGTTGCTCCGCCTGCTGGTACGCGTCGAGAACTTCGAGCAGCGTCGTGTTCCCGCCGCCCAAGAACCGCGTCCACGCAAGCGCGAATGCGTCGTCGGCGGTCGGCTGCGCGCGGTTCAGGATTTCGAGCGCATCGCGCGCTTCGTCGTAGCGCACGGATGCGTCCGCGATGCGCCGCGTGAGCAGGTACTCGGTCTGGCGGAGCTGCGCGGAGGCGGAGCGCTGTTTGGCCTTCGCCTGATCGATATGCGATCCGATGAGCCCGCCCTCGAAAACCGGCATCGAGATTACGCCGTCGTACGAGGCGCCGCCGTTGTGCGTCACGGTCGCGGGAGGATCGATGCCGAGGAATCCGCTCGAAAGTGCGATCTGGAACGTGGGAAGCCGCTCGGCCTGCGCCGCTTTGACCTGGAGTTCGGCTCCCGACACCGCGCGCCGCGCGGCCTGGAGAGCGGGGCTATCGGCAAGGCTGCCGGTCGGTTTTTCCGCGATGCCCGATACGTCGGCGATCTCGACTTCGGACGGACCCGATTCGCCGATTAGAGCGCCCAGCGATGCCGACGCGCGGCGGCGGTCCGCCCGCGCGGAGGCGAGGCCCAGTTCGCCGGCGTCGCGCGCGCTCCGGATCTTGAGGACGTCGTTGGCGACTGCGCGGCCGCTTCGGCGAAGCTGCTCGATCGTCGCCACGTAACGGTCGAGTCGTACGAGGCTCGACTGAAGCTCGCGCTCGACCGCGCCCGCTCGCAGCAGTTCGTAGTATCCAACTGTTGCATCAAAAACGATCTGCGCGCGGGCCGCGGCGATGCCGAGGGTTGCCGCTTGCGCCGCATACCGCGCCGCGTGATAGCGCGCCGACCTGCGCCCCCAATCCCACGCTGTATAGTTCAGCGCAAGCAGAGCGGCGGATTGGCCGCGATTGGTAATCACTTCCGAGTAACCCGGCGCCTGGTAGTACTCGACGCCCGCGGAAATCGCCGGAAGGAGCGGTGCGAATTGTTCGCGCTCGCGCGCGTCGCCGTAAGCGCTCTGAGCCTCGGCCGCCGATACGGACGGAGCAAACTTAAGCGCGCGCTCGACCACATCGGCGAGCGTCAGCGGCGCTGCAATAGCCACTGCGGCGTGAAACATCACGATGGCGCCGGCCGTCCATGCAATAGCCAGATGAGGCCTGCGGTTCTGCATAGCGGACAACATATCAGCGCACGGCGAATGCGCCTAATTAACGATTGTTTAGATTAGGAGCCGAGCGGAAGACGCACGATGAATTCGCTGCCGCCCGCGGGCAGATTGGCCGCGGTGATTTCCCCGCCGTGGAGCCGCGCGATCTCGTGACAGAGACTGAGCCCGAGGCCCGCGCCGTCGCCGGCGGGGCGGTGCCCGCGATAAAAGCGCTGGAAGATGAACGGAAGGTCGGCCGCATCGATTCCCGGCCCCGTGTCGGCGACTCTGAGAATTGCCCGGCCGTCCTCGCGCGCGACCTCGATTCTGATCGTGCCGCGCTCGGGCGTGAACTTGAGCGCGTTGTCGAGCAGATTGATCACGAGGCGGCGCAAGTGGCCTTCATTGCCCTCGACGACCACGCCAGATGCGCCGTTCGCACTGAGCGCGATTCCCTTCGCGGCGGCAAGCGGCTCGACCGTGGATGCGACCTCGGCGGCGATCGCGGCGAGATCGACCGGCTCGCGATCGATCGCGACCTCGCCGTTGAGCCGCGCGAGCATCAGCAAGTCCTCGGCGATCTTGCAAAGTTCGACAACCTCGCGATGCGCATTTTCGAGCGCGGCGCGGGTCTCCTGGCCCGTGCGGTCGCGCGCCAGCGTGACTTCGAGCCCGGTGCGCAAAACCGCAAGCGGGGTGCGCAGCTCGTGCGCCGCGTCGGATGCAAAGCGGCGCTCGGTGGCCGATGCGCGCTCGAGGCGATCGAGCAGCGCGTTAATCACGCTCGTCAGCCGGCCGACCTCGTCTGCAACGCGCGGAGCGGGAAGGCGGCTTTCGAGATGGCCGGGCTCGATCGCGGCGAGCGCCGCGGTTACCGATTCGATCGGCTCGAGCGCCCGCCCCGCCAGCCAGTAGCCCCCCGCGACGCACAGCACGAGAATCAGCGGGATGCTGAGCAGGAGCGCCGCTTTAAGCCGCGCCACGTCCTTGCGAATCGGGCCGGTATCGGCGCCGTCGAGCAATAGCCCCGGCTGGCCGGACACGGAGACGGGAACGACTGCGAAACGGAATGCATGATCCTCTCCGTCGAGCATTCCGCGAAAGCCGCTCCGCACATTTACTTTTGGCCCGAGCGCGCCTGGATCTCCGGCGTCTGTGATTACGCCCTCCGATGTAATTAGCTGCACGCGGCGGCGCGCACCGAGGTCATGCTCCCGGCTCAGCTCCGAAACGATGGCTCGCGCACGGGAAGCGTCGGCGTGGGATATCTCCTCGGCGCTGGTGTCGGCTTCCTCGAGAAGTGCGGCATCGAGCGCGCCCATCTGCTGGCGCTCGTGCAGGGTGAATGCGATGAATGAGGACACGAGCAGGATACCGCCCAGAACCGCGGCCCAGTACAGAGTAAGTCTCAGCCGGATACTCATAACGTGAAGCGCCGCGCGAACGGAGTCATCGATCAGTCCGGCCGAATTGAGTATCCGATGCCGCGCACAGTACTAATCAGGGATTTCTCGCCGTCCTTGTCGATCTTCTGCCGCAGCCGGTTGACGAACACCTCGATTAGGTTGGTAAACACGTTGTACTGGGAATCCCAGACCGTCTCCGCGATCATGTCGCGAGTCACCACTTCGCCGGCGTGGCGCATCAGCAACTCAAGGAGCATTGTCTCCTTCGGCGAAAGCGCGATTGCGCGTCCGGCGCGGCGCGCGCGCCGCCTCGTGATGTCGAACTCCAGGTCTCCTGCGCGCAGTACGCGCGGCTCGCCACCAGCGCCGCGCCGGACGAGCGCGCGGATCCTGGCGAGCAGTTCGGCAAACGCGAACGGCTTGACCAGGTAATCATCGCCGCCGCTATCGAGCCCGGTTACGCGCTCCTCGACGGAACCGCGCGCGGTAAGAATGAGGACAGGAGTGGAATCGCCGCCAGCCCGAATCTCGCGCAGGAATTCGATCCCGTCCTTTCCCGGCAGGCCGAGATCGAGGACCACCACGTCGTATGATTTCCGCGACCGCATCGCCTGCGCGCCCTCGGCCGAGGGCGCCCACTCGACGGCGATACCCTCTTCGCCGAGCCCCTGCCTGAGGCTTTCGGCCAGGCGCGATTCATCCTCGACGAGCAGCACGCGCGTAGGCTGCATGGCTCGATGCTGGCACGCCGGACCGGCGAAATAAAGTAACGCCGGCGATCAAGACGCCGGACGATTTCAGGCCCGCGCCCTCCTCATTCGAGCGAGCGCGAAGCGGGCTCGATCGCGGCGCGGAGCGCGCTCCGACCGGTTGCCGCATCGATGCCGGATTATTGTAGGCTTACGAGGCGCCTCAAATCGGGGACGGCGCGAATCAGAGCCCGCGGGGTGAACTGAAGATGGAATACAAGCACATCAACTATGAGAAGCACGACAAAATAGCGAAGGTCATACTCAATCGGCCGAGATACCGAAACGCGCAATCGCGCATCTTGCTCGAGGAGATGGATGACGCGTTCGCGGACGCAAGCGCCGACGATGAAATCCGCGTCATCATCCTGTGCGGCAACGGCGACCACTTCTCATCGGGACACGACCTGGGCACGCCCGAGGAAAAGGAAGATCAGGCGCGCCGCCCGTTCGGCAAGGGGCTTCGCGCGATTTATCAGCGCTCGCGGCAACTCTACGTGGACAACACGCTCCGATGGCGCGATATCGAGAAACCGACCATCGCGCAGGTTCAGGGCTACTGCATTTTCGGCGGATACATGTTCGCGGCTGCGATGGACCTGGTCGTCGCGTCGGAGGATGCGATGTTTCTCCCCGCGCTGTTGCAGTACTTTTCGGCCCCGTGGGACATGCCGATTCGCAAGGCCAAGGAAATCCTGTTCCAGAGCCGATTCATACCCGCCGAGGAAGCGTGCCGTCTCGGATTCGTTAACCTGGTCGTTCCGCGCGAGCGCCTGGCCGAGGAAACGATGGCGCTCGCGAACCGAATCGCCGAGAGCGACCGGATGACGCTAAGGATGCTCAAGTACGCGATCAATAATGCGCAGGACGCGATGGGATATCGGACCTCGGTTCGCAACGCCCATTCGCATCACTTGCTGCTCGGAGTGGGCGGCTACCTGCGCAACACCGAAGACGGCACTGAGCTTCCAAACCGGCTGGTCGGCGTCGATCAGGCGCTCAAGAAGCTTAAGAACTAACCGGCGCCCGCCACGAATCGCGTTCCCAGTCTCGCAGGATGTTGAGACCGCGGCGCGGTCGAACTGCGAGGATCTCGCTTCTCTCAACGTCCTGCTAGGCTGCCCGCGCCTCCCGCCGGCGCGGTATCAGACGGATATCCATTGCGCGGCCCGAATGCTAAAAAGACGCCCCATCGGGAGGGGGTCTATGGATAAGGTTCAAGACTTTGGTTCGATGGTGGGCCGCGTGATGCTCGCGATCATCTTCGCGCTGTCGGGGTTTGGGAAACTCCGCCACCTGGGCATGACCATCGCGATGATGGAGAAGGCGGGGATGCAGACGATGGTCGGACCGCTCGCCCTGGCCGCGGCGCTGATCGAATTCGTCGGAGGCTTGATGCTGATCGCGGGCTTTCGGACCCGGACCGTCGCCTTCATTCTCTTTCTCTTCCTGATTCCGGTAACGATCATCTTTCACGTGGTGCCGGGCGGGATGATGAACCAGGTCAACACGGTCAAGAACATCGCGATCATGGGCGGACTGCTGCTGGCCGCCACTCTCGGCGCCGGCGGATACAGCGTGGATTCGATCCGAAAAGGATCCGCTTGAGCGCAGCGCGAAGGCGCCTCGCCTGGTGCGGAAAATCGAACGGGCGCGACGGAATCATCGGCCCGCCGCGCCCGATCCTCGCCTGAGCGAATTTTTCCCGGGGGACTTCCTGCTCAGCGCCCCGCGCTCTCGCCGAGCGCGGCCTTGACCATCGGCTGAAGCTCGCCCGTCTGGTAGAGCTCGCGGATGATGTCGCATCCGCCGACGAATTTGCCGTTGATATAGACCTGCGGGATCGTCGGCCAGTTGCTGTAACGCTTGATCGCGTCGCGCAGCTCGGGGTCCGCCAGCACGTCGGCGGTTCCGTACGGCACGCCCAGCTCGTCGAAGACCTGGACGGTGGCGGCGGAAAACCCGCACTGCGGAAAGGTCCGGGTGCCCTTCATGAAGATCATGATCTTGTTGTCCCGGATTGCCGACTCGATTCGCTCGATCACTGCGGCCATTTGAATCTTACCTCCGATTCTGATGTTGCGACGGCGTCAGGGTCTTGAGCGTGAGCGCATGCACCCGCGCGCGCATCGCTTCGCCAAGGGCCTTGTAGACCGCCTGATGGCGCTCAACCAGGCCCTTGCCCTCGAATGCGCCGCTCACGACCAACGCTTCGAAATGGTCGCCGCTGCCGGTCATATCCCGGACCTCGACATGCGCGCCCGGGATGCCGCGGGCGATCAGTTCCTCGACTTCCTTCGCTTCCATCACAGGTATTCTAGTTTGACCGCAACGGGAGATTCCATCCTGGATCGGCAAGCCGCCTCAAGAGCCGGCGCCGCTCCGATCTAAAGGTCCACCGCGTTGCTATCGCTGTTGCCGTTATGCTTCGCGCCGTCGAGCAGGCGTTTGGTGCGCCGCAAGAGTTCCTCGGCGCGCGCCGCCCCCGTGATTCGGTCCACGAGGCGTCCCTTAGGATCGACAAAAATCGTGGTCGGGATCGCCTCGACCCCGAGCGAATCGACCACCGGCTCGCTCGCCATGAGGATGGGATATTTGATGTTTAGCTCGGCGATGAACGGGACCACCGCGGCCGCCCCGTCGCCGTGGATCGTGTCGCACGAGACGCCAAGCACCACCAGCCCGCGCGACTTGTAACGGGAGTACAGCCGCTGCAACTCGGGGATTTGCTTGCGGCATGGGCCGCACCATGTCGCCCAGAAATCGACGATCACCGGATGCCCGCGCCATTGGCTGAGCTTGACCGGTCTGTTCTTGAGATCCCGCAGGGTAAAATCGACGGTGTAATCCTCGGCCGCGATCGCGGAGGCGATTTGAATCGGCGCAGGGGAATGCTCGCGCGATGGTCCTGCGATTACCAACGGCGCGGCGAGCGCCGCTGCCACGCCTAGCTTCAGGATGTTTTTCGTCCCTGTCATCGCGGCGCGATTCGCTTTGGCCTAGACCTGCTCGACAACCGTTGCGATACCCTGGCCGACCCCGATGCACATCGTAGCGACGCCGTGCGCGACGCCATCGACGATAACCACTTCCCGCATCGTATTCTCCCTGAAAGCCCCCGCGCCCTGCGCGGTCTTATATGATACTCCGCCGTCTAAGCTCGGAAAGGCGCGAAGAATCGTATCCGAGCAGCCCGCCGAGCACTGAATCAGTATCCTCGCCAAGGCGGGGCGCGCGCGTGTTTACCGTCGCGGCCGAGCCGGTGCTCTTCAGCGGAGAGCCCGGCACAATCAGGTCGGCGAAGTCCGGATGGTCCGCGCGAAGGATCATCCCGCGCGCGGCCAGATGCGGATCTCGCGTCACTTCCTCGACGTTTGCGGTCGGCGCGCACGGCACCGCCGCATCGCCCAGCACCTTGAGCCAGTATGCGCGCGGCTCGGTCGCGAACCGGCGCTCCAGAATCTCCTCGAGCTCGGCGTGACGCGCGTTGCGGTCGCTGTTGGCGATAAAGCGCGGGTCGTCCTTGAGTTCCGGCATCCCGATCGCGTCGCACATCCGGCGCCAAATCGCCTGATTCCCGGCGCCCGCAACGAAATACCCATCCGTCGCGCGGAATTGCTGAAAGGGCGTGATCGAGGGATGGCGCGTGCCGAGCGGCCCGGGCACCTGGCCCGAGACCGAGTATCGCGCAAGCGCGTCTTCGAGCAGCGCCACCTGGCAGTCGAGCATCGCGATGTCCAGATGCTGACCCGTCCCGGTGCGATCGCGCACGCGCAGGGCGGCCAGAATTGCGATTACCCCGTAAAGCGCGGCTGCAAGGTCGCCGATCGAGATGCCGCATCGCGTCGGCTCGCCGCCGGGGATTCCCGTGACGCTCATCGTGCCGCCGAGCGCCTGCGCGACGATGTCGTACGCGGGCGCCGACGCCATCGGCCCGCTCTGCCCGAAGCCCGATATCGAGCAGAGGATGACGCGCGGGTTCATGGCGCGAAGCCGCTCATAGCCGACCCCGAAACGGTCCATCGTTCCCGGCGAGAAATTCTCGACGACCAGGTCGCACTTGGCGGCGAGTTCCAGAAAAATCGCGACTCCCTCGGGCATCCTTAGATCGAGCGTTGCGCTGCGTTTGCCGCGATTGACCGTGTAAAAGTATCCGGAGCCGCCCGAGGGAATCGCGGGCCCGAAGCTGCGCGAATCGTCGCCGTGACCGGGAAGCTCGATTTTGATCACGTCGGCGCCGAGGTCGGCCAAGTTCATGGTGCAGAACGGCCCGGCGAGTACGCGCGAGAGGTCGAGAACTCTAATCCCGTCGAGAGGCTTTTGTTCGATCATTTGGGAACTTTCCGCCGCCGCATGCGAATTTCATTCATCAGCATGGATCCTGGGGGAGTCTATCGCGAGCGATGACCTTCTGTAAGTCGATTGATCACGCGGGGAGAATACGAGTGAAGACTAATCATGCGGCGCTAATTGCGTTCGTTTCGACCGCGCTTCTGGCAGGCTGCGCGACGGTACATGTCCAAATGCCCGCGCCGGCGCAAATTGCTGCGCCCAGCGGGGCGCCCGGCGGCCCGCAGGTAGGCGTCGCTCCTGCGAGAGACTCACGTTCGTCGAACGATGCGGGCGCGTTGGGGATAAAGGGCGCGCCACTACCGCTCGGAACCGATGTCGAAGTCGGCTCGGACCTTGGCGCCTATGTCACGGGAGCGCTCGCGCAGGGACTTGCCGCCCAGAAGTTCGCTGTCGTGACGGTTTCCGATCCGACTCAGCCGCATCCATCGGGACAGCCGGCATTCGGCGGCAAGACCGTGGTCGCGACCATCCAATCGGCATCGTTGAATACCGCCGACGCAATCATGTTCGCAGCGGATTGCGCGGTCAGTTTCGCCGCGCAGGTTTACGACCCGTCGGGAACGGTCGTCTATGCGCAAACCTACAGCGGTCAAAACAGTGAGCATCTGGGCGCCCATGGCGTCGGCGGTTACGAAGTCTCGGCCGGCCAAGTGCTTGCCAAGGCTGCGGACCGGGCGGTAGCCAGCGCACTTGAGGACCCTAAGTTCATCCAGGCGCTGCGTTGATCGTCATCGGACCGGCACCAACAGTCGAGCCTGTATGCCGGGCGCATCGAACGATACGCAACTTGAATCGAGATTGGAATGTGCTGGCCGCGCGGACCGCTCTATGCTTCGCGTTCACGTTAATGTCGTGTGCGACGGTCATAAACGGCAGGACGCAGAACGTCAGCGTCTCGAGCACGCCGCCGGGGGCATCAGTTTTCATCGATGGTGCCGCCTCGGGCCTCACCCCGACCGTAGTGGAACTTACGCGCAACGATACTCACACCGTTCGAATCGAAAAGGCTGGCTATCTGCTGTACCTGGGGACGATCACCCCTACTGCCAGTGGCTGGATGTTCGGTAACGCACCGCTTCCCGTAGTCGGGCTGGTGGGCATCTTTTATGACCTGCACTCCGGCGGGGCCTACAATCTCACGCCAGACCAGTTGTCTCCGACCTTGCTTGCTGCGCCCGCGCCAGCCCCACCTGCACCGGCTGCGAAATGATCAGCTCCCGCAGCCAGGGTTCCCAACGAGACTCCATTCGTTGGCGTACTGCGTGAGGCCTAACTTGCGGGCGACGGCGAGCGATGCCGCGTTGGTCCAGGACGTGCTGTAAAGGGGAATCCGGCCCGATGCCCGAATAGCCGCTGCCCAGGCTGCGGTCACGCGCGGCGCGAATCCGCGCCCTCGGAAGGCCTCCGCCGTTTCAACTCCCGCCTCCGCCGCTATCTGGGAGCTTCTGGCCGAGAAACAGACGCTGACGGCGTAACCACCGTCGATTACCGCCAGTATTGGCGAGCATCCGGGGATTTCGCGAGCGGTCCACCCGCGAAAGTTGTGCTCGAGCAGACGCAGATCATCAACGCGCGTGACGTCGGCTGGCTGCGAGATTTCGTCGGGAAAGGTAAATGCCGGCCCCGACACGATCTGCCCACCGAGCAGCGACAGATATGTGTCCGCATACACGGGGGCATCTTGGGGGCTTTGCAACAGTGGCTCCTGGCCGGCAAGACGGTCGATCTCAGTTGCAAGCTCTCCAGGTACGTCCGCTCTTACGGCCCACACGCGACTCGACGCGCTGCGGATCAAGGTGAAGAGCGGGCCAGGATGCGGCTCCGGTTCACGCGTGGACCTGATGCGGCCGTGCCGGTCCAATACAAAGGCGGTGCTGAGTTTGATACCCGGCGTCACCTTATCATTGATCCGGAAGCTCCGGTTCTAACCCCGGACTCGCCCCTCGGATAGAGCAAATCGAGACCTTGAGGCAACTCTGAGAAGCGCGTGTCGTTGTATCGAAGGGCGCGCTTGGAATGATCGAGAGGGTCGAACTGAGGTGGAAGCTGACCGCCCGCATCTGGGCTACGGACGGCGCTGGCGCATCCGAGCCTCGCGCGCACGCATCGCCTCGGCCGGCGTCATGATTAGCCGCGGCTCCTCGCGCGCCCGCTCCTGCTCCGCCGCGACGGTGGTCGCAAGCTGGGTGCGGATGAACGCCTGAAAGAACTGGACGCGCGTGAGATCTGCGCCGTCGCGGATTTTCGCCGCGGCCGCCGCCGCCCAGCCGGCCTGCCGCCTGCGCCCGCTGCGCGCCATGAAGTATGCGATGTCTTCCAGCCGGCGGCGGATTTTCTGTGCGGAGTCGCCCGAGAGAAGCGCGCCCAGCGCACGCTGGACAATCAACTCGGCGCGCTCGCGCTGCTGAAGCGGATTGAGAACGATCACGCTCTCGCTCGCGCGATTGAATTCCTCGACCCACGGGCCGACTTGCGCGGCGGGAAGCTTCCACTCGATGAACTCCGGCTCCTTCAACAACTCGATCGAGGGTTCTTCGGCAGCCTCGGCGCGAAGCTCGCCGTACACCGGATGCGCGAACTCGACCGGCGGCGGCGATGAGATCAGTTCGGCGCGCAACGCGAGAAAATTTCCGACCAGGGCGCGGCGATCAGCCGGTGTCGCGCGATACGCCTCGCATAAGACGAAATCGGCCAGCCGCCAGTCGGCATCCACCAGCCGCGCCGACACGCGCCGCTCGAGTTCCTCGCGTTCGCTGCGCAGTTCGCGCCGCGAGAGCGCGGTCACGTTCGCGCCGACCAGCCCATAGACCTCGGATACGATGCCCCACAGCCGAATCACGCCGCCTTGCGCGCGCGATTTCACAATCCAGACCAGCCGCGCTCCCTCGGCGTCGATCGGGGAGAGCAAGGCTGAAAGGCCCGATGGTTCCGGGACGCGCGCTGCGAGCGCGGCCTGCGCTTGGGATGGGGGCGGCGCGATTCCCCTCTGTCGGAGCTTGAACAGGGAGCGGCGGATTTCACGCCTGAGCGCCCCGCCCGCTTTCGGCTCCATTCCGGCGAGCATCGCCGCGGCCTGCGGGTCGGCGATTCTTCCGAGCGCCCGCGCGATCGCGCGAATGGGGGCATCCGGACGCGCGCTCAGCTCCCCGAGCCGAGCGATCGCATCCGCCGCCGGTGCGGCGGAATCGAAGCCGAGCCCGCTCAGCCGGGCATCCTCGCGATCGATTTCCTTCGACGTAGTCACAAGTCTATCTTTCAAGCGCCGGGACGTGCGAGCGTATGCGGGCGGTTCCCGCGATGTCAAGTTTGCCGCCGAGCGGCATCACGCGGGCGCGACGGGAAATTTCCTTCGATCCAGGATGCGCAACCTAGAGGCGAAATTCAGGCTGCCCGATTTAAGCGGCGCGCGGGCGCGCGCGGAGGCGCTCGGTTACGCGGTGCGCGGAGTCCTGGATCAGCGCGACACTTTCTTCCGGGTCGCGCGCGGAAAACTCAAGCTCCGCGAGGAGGCATCCGGGGCCTGGCTGATTCATTACCGCCGCGAGGGGCGGCACAGCCTGATGCTAAGCAACTATGAGATCGTGCCGGCCGCCGACGGCGCGAACACCCGCGCGATGCTCGCCGATGCGCTCGGCGTGATCGCCGAGGTGCGCAAGCAACGAACGCTGCTCACGCGCTCCAACGTGCGGCTCCATCTCGACCGCGTCGAGGGCCTCGGCAGCTTCGGCGAGATCGAGGCGGTCATCGCCGGCGGCGGCGATCCCGACGCCAGCCGCATCGCGGTGGACGAGTTGCTGGCGGCGCTCGGAATCGGCCGCGCGGATTTGATCGACGTCTCGTATTTCGAGCTGATGCAGTCGCGCTAGCGCGGCCGTCCGCGGGCGACGCCGGCCGCGCCCTCACGCGCCGAGAATTTCGAGCATCCTGAGCGTGATTCGAAGCGTGAGGCCCCAGATGGTCTGGCCGCCGTACAGGATGGCCGGGGATTTCGCCGCCCGTCCGTCGCGTTGCCACTCGGTTTCGCCCCGATAGCGCGGGTCGGCGAGCGCCGCCATCGGAACGTCGAAAATCTCCGCCACCTCGTTGGGATCGCGCGCCAGGCGCGAATCGCCCGGGATGACGCCCGCAAACGGCGCCACGATGATATTGGTCGCCATCGTGCTCAGGGTCGGGAATGCGCCGAGGACATCGACCGTCGCCGGCTCGATCGCCACTTCCTCGCGCGCTTCGCGAAGCGCCGCATCAAGCAGCGTCACATCGCCCGGATCGACGCGCCCGCCGGGAAATGCAACCTGTCCGCGATGGCTCTCGACGTGGTCGGACCTGCGGATATACACGACGTGAAGCTCGCCCGCGCGCTCGAAAATCGGGACCAGCACCGCCGCGGCGTTCGACTTTCCCGCAAGCGCGTCGCGCGGGGCGGGCTCGACGGTGGAGAGTTCGCGTCGCAGCCGCTCGATCTGGTGTTTGACTGGATGGGGACGGGTCATGGATTTACGCACGGGCGGACCGATTCTCGAAGGTTCGGATTGCGATTGGCATACACATCATTTCAAATCATCGCGTGGCCGGCCGCCGCTTGCAAGCCGGGTGTGCGCGGGCAGGTTCCGCGATACACTGGCGATGCGCGCGTAAAGCGGGCTCATCGGCGATGCGTTACCTGGTCGGAAGATTTCACGAGATCGCGCTCAAGGGGCGCAATCAGTGGAGATTTGTCGATCAGCTCCGGCGCAACCTGCGCTCGGCGTTCGGCGGCTTTCGGCTGGGCGGGATGCGATGCGAGGGGCCGCGGATACTGGTCGAGCTGCCCGATGATTTGAGCGATGCGGTTGCGGCCGAGCGCGCCGCTCTCGTCTTCGGCCTCCAGAATTTCTCCTTGAGCCACTCCGTTCCGCTGGATATCGCCGCTATCGAGCGCGAGGCGATCGAACGCGCGAGAGGCGTCCCCGCGGCGACCTTCGCAATCCGCACGCGGCGCAGCGACAAGCGCTTTGCGCTCACCTCGATGGAGATCGACAGGCGCGCCGGCGCTGCAGTCGGCGCCGCCCTCGGCCTCAAGGTCGATCTGAACAACCCCGACTTGACGATCTCGATCGAGATCCTCGCCGATGCCGCATTCGTCTCGGCGGGAAAGCTCCCCGGTCCGGGCGGGCTGCCGGTCGGGGTTTCAGGCCGCGCGCTCTCGCTCCTTTCGGGTGGAATCGACTCGCCGGTCGCCGCCTACCGCATGATGCGCCGCGGGCTGAGGCTCCACTTCGTCCATTTTCACAGCCATCCCCTGGTCTCGGCGGCAAGCCGGGAGAAGGCGTGCGACCTGGTCTCGCATCTGACGCGCTACCAGGGCCATTCGACCCTCCTGATGGTGCCGTTCGCCGCGCTCCAGCGCGAGATCGTCGCCAATTCGATTCGTCCCCTGCGCGTCGTGCTCTACCGCCGCTTCATGATGCGGATCGCATCGGCGCTGGCTCGGCGCAACGGCGCGCGGGCGCTCGTGACCGGGGAGAGCCTGGGCCAGGTCGCGTCGCAGACGCTCGAGAACATGGCGGTCATCGAGCAGGCGGCATCGATGCCGATTTTGCGTCCGCTCGTGGGCATGGACAAGAACGAGATCGTCGAGCAGGCGCGCGCGCTGGGCACCTTCGAGACCTCGATTCTGCCCGACCAGGACTGCTGTACGCTGTTCGTCCCGCTTCACCCGGAGACCCGAGCGCGCCTGGAGCAGGTCGAGTCGGCCGAGGCGCGATTCGACATCGCGCGGATGGTCGAGGACGCCGTCCGGGCCACCGAGGTCGAGCGCTTCGCATTTCCGCCGCGCCTCGAAGAGCCGGTCCAGGCCCGCGCGAAGTAATCGCGCCGAGCCCCCTGGCCGGGAAATGCCCGCCGCCCGCCCGTGTGGAAGATAGGGTCTGCGGGAACTTGTTTTTGCGCGCCGCGACATTAGAATCGAGACGTTTGACGCCCCCTGGAGGTGCGATTGTGATAATGACCAAACCTGCCCATCGGCCGAAGCTTCGCGTCCTGGTCGCCGCCGCGATGGTATGCGCGATCGCACTTGGATGCGCCGGCAAGACCCCCGAAAATGCCGCCAACGAGTATCTCAACGATCTCAAGCTGTTCAATTACCCCGCGTGCTACCAGATGGTGTCGCATTCGGACCAGATGGACCGCAGCATCGAGGACTTCCTCAAGCAGATTCCGCTCGCCCCGGATGTGACCGCGGAGTGGTTCAAGTCGGTGACTCACGCGATCGTCTTCGAGGTCGGCCAGAGCCGGATGGAAGGCGACAAGGCGATCGTCACGATCAAAGTCACCCGCCCCGATCTCCCGTTGTGGGAGCGCACCGTCGATACCCAGGAACGGCCGGGATTCACGACCGAGTCGATTGCGCAGAGGGATCTCAACACCGGCGAATTCCCCAAGCTGAGCTATGACGACGAACTCGTGTTCATGAAGCAGGGCGACGAATGGCGCCTGTTCGTCGATTTCCCCGCCAAGGACAACATCGCGAAGATGCACAAGGACGCGCTCGAGGCCTACCACAAGCACGATTACGACAAGGCGGCGCAGACCTATCAGAATCTTCTCGCGGAGCTCGACAAGGAGCACGCGACCGGGAACGCCGGACTCAAGTTTGCCTATCAGCGCGAACTGGCCGAAGTTCAGAATGTGCAGAAGCAGATCCCCGATGCGCAGGCCTACATCCCGAAAATCACGCTCTCTGACGTCGATATGAAGATGGCGGCATCGCGGGTGCCGGGAATCTTCGGCAAGATGACCAACAGCGGCGACAAGGCGATCGACGAGGTCCAGTTCACCGTCACCTACACCGAGGGCAAAGGCGCCAAGAAGAAGGAGGTGTACTCGGAGGTGCACATTCCGGTTGCCACGCCGCTCGAATTCACCAACTTCAAGCGGGCGGTGCTGCCGTTCGTGCCGAGCGAGACGCGCACCTTTGGCTTCCGTCTCACCGCGCCGCCTGACGTTCAGCAGAACGCGACGCCTGACCTCAACATAACCTCGCTCGTATTCACCCAATCGACGGCGCCGCTTCCCAAGCCGGCCGCTCCGTCGCCGGCCGCATCGCCCGCGGCTGCAGCCGGGACGCCCGCGGCCGCCGCAGCATCGCCTGGCGCTGCGCCTTCGGCTGCGGCGGCGGGACAAACTCCGGCGCCGCCTCCACCGCCGGCGGCGAATCCTTAGCAGAACCAGGACCGCTCTGGCATCCCAACCGCGCCCGCAAGCCGAACGATCCGGCGGCGAGCGCGGTTGGGCTATTATAGGGACGACGCAACGCGCAGTTCGCGGCCGGGGCGCCGGGGCTCGCGCCAGAATCAATCGTGCCGACCAGGATCACCGTCGCAATCCCCACTCATAACCGCGCATCGACCCTCGCCGAGACGCTGGCGAGCCTCGCGGCGCTCGAAATCCCCCGCGGCGCAGAGCTCGATTGCCTGGTCGTGGACAATGCGTCGAGCGACGGCACCCGCGCTGCTGTCGAAGCAGTCGCGGAAACCGCGCCGATCAGGATTCGATGCGTCGTCGAGCCGCGCCTGGGCTCGAGTTTCGCGCGCAATCGCGCGGTGGATGAGACCGATAGCGACTTCGTCTTCTTCATCGATGACGATGCGATTGCGGAGCCGGGGTGGGCGCGCGAGATGCTCGCGGAACTCGATCGCCGGGCGCTCGATGTGGCCTGCGGGATGGTGCTTCCGCGATGGGCGGCACCGCCGCCGCGATGGCTCGGCGCGCGGCTGTACGTGAAGCTCGCGATCCACGACGAGCGGACGATCGACGCCGCGCCGCCGGGCGCGGTCGAGACGCACTCCAATTATTTCAGCGCGAATGCCGGCTTCCGCCGCAGGTCGTTCGAACGCTTCGGAAAATTCCGCGAAGATCTCGGCGTGGTCGGCGGCAATCCGATGTCGGGCGAAGACACCGAGCTTTTCCAGAGGATAATCGCGCGCGGCGGCAAAATCGGCTTCGCGCGCCGCGCGATAGTTCACCACCTGATTCCGCCCGAGCGGATGACGCGCGAGTACTTGCGCCGCAAGAGCTTCGCCTTCGGAGTCGGAAGCGCGTTCGCGGGCGGCAGGAGCCATAACGGACCCGGCAAGCTTGCGCGCAACGCGATTCGCACCGCACTCGCGATCGCGCGCGGCGACACCGAGCGGGCGATCTACCACGAGCTGGAATGCGCGAATTTCTTCGGGTACTGGCGCGGCCGCATGATGATCCGGCGCGGCGCGCGCTGACGGCCGCTATTTCACGTACGAGAGCATCCCGCGTTTCAGGATCGACTCGAGGTAGGGAATCAGCTCCAGCGTCGTGAGTTCCGCCGGCGTGGCCCACCGCGCCTCAACGTGCTCGTCGGGCCTGAGGGTAAGCTGCCGGTAAATGGTGAGCCGGCACGCATACAGCGCCTGCACGTACGGCTCCGCGATCATGCTGTTGATGCCGAGCAGGCGCTCGATTGTGACGTCGAGCGCGGTCTCCTCCTTCACTTCCCGAATCAAACATTGCTCGGAACTTTCGCCGAGCGCGAGATGTCCGCCGGGAAGGTCCCACGCGCCGGGGCGATACGGCATCCCGGGCGCCCTTCTCAGCACGAGCAGACGGCCGCGGTTGGCGATCACCCCGTGGACTCCAACGTAAAACTGCGCTTCTGCCATCAGGTTCGAACCCGCCCGGATATAATCATGCCATCGCGCGCGTCGCCGCTGCACCCCCACCCTGCAATCGGCTACGGAAGCGGGCTCACTTCCTTCCCCAGGCGCCGCCGCCCGGCGTCTCGATTCTTACCCGGTCGCCCGGCACGAGATTCAGGTTGCACTTGCCCGCAAGCTTCTCCCGCCTGCCGTTGCGAATGAGATAGTTCGCCCCTTTCGCGCCGGGACCGCCCCCTCCCAACCCCCACGGCGCAATCTTCCGGCGCTCGGTGAGCAGGCTTACGTTCGACTCTGCGAGGCATTCGAGCTCGCGCACCAATCCATCGCCGCCGCGAGCGCGTCCGCGCCCGCCGGACCCGCGCCGAATCCGATACTCGGTCACGCGCATCGGGTAGTAGGCCTCCAGCGCCTCGATCGGCGTGTTGAGCGTATTGGTCATGTGCGTGTGGATTCCCGAAGCTCCCGGACGGCCGCGCGCGGCGCCCGCTCCACCGGCGATAGTTTCGTAGTAGGAGAAGTGGCGATTGCGAATGTGATCGAAGCCGCCGATCGCGAGATTCGACATCGAGCCCGAACTGGCTGCGGGGATGCGATCGGGCGCGGCGCTCGCCAGCGCGCGGAACAGCACATCGACGATTCGCTGCGAGGTCTCCACGTTCCCGCCCGCCACTGCTGCCGGCGCGAGCGCATTTACGATCGACCCGGGCGGCGCGATGAGCCTGATCGGACGCATGAGGCCCTCGTTGGCCGGGACCGCCTCGGCGGCGAGGCATTTCATCACGTAAAAGGTCGCCGACAGCGTGACCGCGTAATTTGCGTTGACCGAGCCGCGCACCTGCGGCGCAGAACCGGTGAAATCCACCAGCGCGCGGCCGCGCCCAATCCGGATCGCGGCTGCGATCGGAATCGGCGCCGCGCCGACGCCGTCGTCATCGAGAAAGTCGCGCGCGCGATACACGCCCGGCTTCAACTTGCCGAGCGCCGCCGCCATCAGCCGCGCCGCGTAATCCTTGAGCGCATCCATCGCATCGGCCACACCGGCGCGTCCCACGATTTTGACGAGCGCGCTCAGCCGGTCCGCGCCGACGCGCAGCGCCGCGACCTGCGCGCGCAGGTCGCCCTCGCGCTCCTCGCTAACCCGCGTGTTGGCGAGAAACAGCGCGAGCACATCGCGCGACATCTCGCCGCCCTCGACGATTTTCACCGGCGGGAGGCGAAACCCCTCCTGGTAGATTTCGGTGGCGAGCGGCATCGATCCCGGCGTCATCCCGCCGATATCCGCGTGATGCGCACGGTTGGCCGCATAACCGAACGGGCGCGCCTCGCGGCCCAGAAAAATCGGCATCACCAGCGTGAGATCGGGCAGATGGGTCCCACCGGCAAACGGATCGTTCAGGGCGGCGATATCGCCGGGGCGAAGCGTGAGCCTCTCGATCGCCGCGCGGACCGAAAGCGGCGTCGCGCCGAGATGCACCGGGATGTGCGCCGCCTGCGCGACCAGCTCGCCGCGCGCATCGAACAACGCGCACGAGAAATCGTGGCGCTCCTTGATATTGGGCGAGTAGGCGGTCTGCCCGAGCACCGCTCCCATCTCTTCGGCGATCGCCGCCAGGCGATTGTTCATCACCGCAAGCGTGACGGGATCGAGCTTCATCGCCCGGCCTCCAGGTGCAGATTTCCGAAGTCGTCGGCGCGGAGCGTGAACTCCGGCGCGACGTATGCGGTGGCGCTCAGCTCAGCCACGATAGCGGGTCCGCGCAGGCGTGCGCCGGCGCAAATCGAGTCGCGGTCAAAGACCGGGATCGTCCGGCGGCTTGCGTGCACGAGCGCCGGCTCGCGCGCGATCGGGGCCGGGTGTGATCGCCCTCGCGCGATTCGCCGAATCGGCGGCGCGGCTTCCAGAGCGGTTGCACGGAGCCGGATGTTCACCACCTCGACCGCGGCGCCGCGCGCGCTCAAGCCGAACGTCCGCCGATGAGCGGCATGAAACTCGTCGATGAATCCGGGCGTGAGCGCCACCTCCAGCTCGTAGGACTGCCCGCGGTAGCGCATGTCGAGGCGAAGCTCGTGGCGAATCGCGCCGCAGCTTGCGCCCTCGGCGATAAGTTCCCGCTCCGCTCGCGCCACCATCGGCCGCGCCCTCGCGATGAGCCCGGCGTATCGCGGTTCGGTCTCGCGCACGGTAAGCGAGTATTCGCGTCCGAGCGGAGCGCCGAGCGCGCCCCAGGCGCATAGCAACCCCGGATTGCGCGGCAGGACGATATGCCGGATGCCGAGGTCGAGCGCGAGTTCGCAGGCGTGCATCGGGCCCGCGCCGCCGAATGCGAGCAGAGCGAAATGGCGGGGGTCGGCGCCGCGCTCGACCGTGATCACGCGAATCGCGCGCTCCATGTTCGCATTGACGACGCGGATGACGCCGCGCGCGGCATCGAGCGCGTTCGTCTTCATCTCGCGCGCAAGAGCCGATATCGCACCGAGGGCGCGCTCTGGGTAAAGCTTCATCCGCCCGCCGAGGAAGTGTCGCGGCAGGAGCCGGCCCGCGACGAGGTCCGCGTCGGTCACCGTGGGAACCTCGCCGCGTCCGTAACAGGCGGGGCCCGGGTCGGCGCCTGCGCTCTGGGGGCCAACGTGCAGCGAACCGCCCGCATCGACGCGCGCGATCGATCCGCCCCCCGCGCCGACCGTGTGGATGTCAATCGCCGGCGCACGGACCGCGTACCCATCCGGGTAGCTCAGCGTCCTGATTTGCGCGCGGCGGTCGAAGAGCGAGACATCGGTGGAGGTGCCGCCCATATCGAAGGTGATGAAGCGGTCCGTGCCGATCGAGCGCGCAAGCCCGGCCGCGCCGGCCACGCCCGCAGCCGGGCCGGAAAGAATCGTGCGCACCGGTTCCGTATGCGCGAGCGCAGCGCCGATCGCGCTCCCGTTCGATTGCATCACGCGAAGCCGCGCGCCGCCAAGCGAGCGCGCAAGTTTTTCGAGATGCGTGGACATCCGGGGCGCGACGTACGCGTTCACGACCGTGGTCGAGAAGCGCTCGAACTCGCGGTATTCGGCCACGATTCGGTGCGAGACGGAGACCGGGCGCCCAAGCGGCTCCAGCGCGCGAGCGAGCGATTCCTCGCTGCGCGGATTCGCATACGAATGGAGCAGGCAGACGGCGAACGCACCGGCTGAGCTTCGCTCTGCGAGCCGTCGAGCGCGCTTAAGCTCCGCGGCGGTGAGCGCTCGCGCGATGGTACCATCGAAGAGCGTCCGCTCTGCGACTCCGAAGCGCATCGCGGGGGTAACCAGCGGTTCGGGCCGCGTCGGGGACAACGCGTAAAGCTCGTCGCGGTTCTGGCGACCGATTTCGATCGCATCCTCGAAGCCGGCGTTGGTGAAAAGCGCGACGCGTGCGCCGTTCTTTTCCAGCAGCGCGTTGGTCGCAACCGTCGAGCTGTATGTGACCAGGCCCGGAGACAGGTCGCCAAGCAGAGTGCGGATTCCTTCCAGCACCGCGCGCGCCGGATCGTCGGGTGTCGAGAGCACCTTGTGAACGCGGAGTTCGCCGTCGATGATTGCGGCCAGGTCGGTGAACGTTCCGCCGGTATCGACGCCCACGATGACCCGCGCGAGGTGGCGCTGAGGGCGGAATTGGCGTCGCGATGAAGCCGGAGGTCGGGTCACGCCGGTCGAACCAATATTTTGAAATTGAGCGGATTGCGCGCGGCCTCGAATGCCGCCACGGCTTCATCGAGCGCGAACGTCGCGTCGATGAGCGGGCGCGGATCGACTCGGCCCCCGGCGAGCGCATCGAGCGCGGGCTTAAAGCGACCGCATCGCGAGCCGATGACCGTGATTTCGTTTATCACCAGCGCTGAAAGATTCACGTTGGCTCCCAGAGCGGCCGTGCTCTTGAGCACGATCGTGCCGCGCGGCTTCACCAGGTCGATCGCGCGCGCCAGCGCCGCCGCACTGCCCGCGCAATCGATGACGAAGTCGCACCGCTCGGCGAGCTGGTCCTCGGGAACCGCCGTAAAGCCGAGCTTCGAGAGGCGGTCGAGCTTTTCGCGATGGTGCCCGCCGAGCACGACCTCGTAGCCTTCGCCCCTGAGCGCGAGCGCAACCATCGCACCGAGCCGTCCGTCGCCGAGGATCAAAGTTGATTTGTTCGGAGGAATTTTGATCTGCTCGAGAATTTCGTATGCCGCGGCGAGCGGCTCGGTGAACACCGCCACGTCGCCGGCCAGCGAATCGGGAATGGCGATGAGGTTTTTGTCCGGAAGGCGAAGGAAGTCGGCGAATGCGCCGTCGCGGCCGAGGATTCCGAGCACGGTCCGCTGCGGGCAGTGGCGGCCGAGCCCATCCGCGCAATAAGCGCAGCGCCCGCAAGCCGCATTGATCTCGCCGACGACGCGCGCGCCGGCAAGCTTCGGATTCGCCGACTGGATCACGCGTCCGACGAACTCATGGCCGAGGACTCCCCGGTACGCCATGTAGCCGTGGACGATTTCTAGGTCGGTGCCGCAGATGCCGGCAAGCTCGACGCGCACAATGCTCTCGCCCGGCGCGGGCTGCGGATCGGGATAATCGGTCCTTAGGCAAAGCTCGCGATCGATGACGAGGGCTCGCATGGGGTCGGGGCATCCGCGGGCGATTCCCGGCCAATTGAAACAGAAAAGCCGCAGGCTGGGCTAGCCCGCGGCTCGACGATCCCGCCGTGGCATCGTCAGTCGGCGGATTTGGCGGCGGAGCCTTTGTCCGACGGCGACTTCGCCGCGGACTCGGATTTGGCGCCGGCCTCCGGCTTGGATTCGGATTTAGCGTCGGCGGTCGAACCGTTCGTGGGAGTGCTCGAGGAGGCCGAGCTTTCACTCGGCGGCGGGGCTGACGAGCCCTTGCGCCCATAATCCGTCGCGTACCATCCGGTCCCCTTCAGAATAAAGGAGCTGCGCGACACCAGCCGTTCGACTTTGCCCTTACAGGTGGGGCATCGCTTGAGCGGAGGATCGGTGATGCGCCTGGTCACCTCGAAGATTCCGCATTTGCGGCATTGGTACTCGTAGATTGGCATCGCAGTATCTTGTTTGCACCCGCCCGCGAATTCGCGGGTCTATAGGTTAGGTAATCACACCGGGGAGCACTGTCAATGAAGCGACCCGCTCTTTCGGCTTTTCTTCGCCATTTTTCGACTGGCAGCCCTCACTTGCGACTGCCAATTTCCTCGAACCGCGCCGCCAGAGCCTCCGGGTCGCTGCACGCGATGCGCACGGTCTTGTGGCGCGCCGACTCTCCTCGAACGATCGACACTGCCGAGCGGGGGACGCCCGCCATCCGCGCGAGCAACGCGACCAGTTCCGCATTCGCCTTGCCCTTGTCGGCCGGAGCGGCAAGCGCGATCACCAGCCCGCGAGGATCCTGGCGCAGGAATTCGCTTCGCGGCGCGCCGGGCCGGGCGAGAATATCGATGCTCACGGCGGTGGGCAAAATCCGAATCCAGGCGGGATGCTCGGGTGGCGCGGCGTGGCCGCGCGCGATGCTCATGCGAAGCCGGATATCAGCGCGCGAGTGACGGTGGGAATCAGGTATTGCTGCAAAAATTGAATCGCGAGAATTACCACCAGGGGGGAAAAATCGATCCCGCCGAAGAACACCGGCACATGCTCGCGGACCCAATCGAAGACGGGCTCGGTCACCGAATGAAGGAATCTGACGATCGGATTATAGGGGTTCGGCTCGACCCAGGTGAGCACCGCCGCGACTATCACGATCCAGAAATAAACGCCCAGGATCTGTGAAAGCACCGAGGCAACGAAAATGACCAGGTTGGTCCAGGCGTACACGGGACAACTTCGCGGCTAGTTTCCTCGCCCGAGCTCGCGCGACCGATCGGCAGCGGCGTGGACGGCGCGAGCAACGATATCAGAAAAGCCGGCCTCGGCGAATCGGCGTAGTGCCGCCTCGGTGGTGCCGCCGGGCGATGCGACCACGCGAATCAGATCGGCGGGGTCGCGGCCCGACTCGCGCATCACTTGTTCCGCGCCGCGCACTGTCTTCAGCGCCATCCGGATTGCCAGCTCGCGCGGGATTCCCTCGCTCGCGCCCGCATCCGCCAGCGCCTTGACGAACAGGTAAACGTACGCCGGACCGCTGCCCGAGAGGGCGGTCACCGCATCGAGCACGTTCTCATCGCGAACCGCCACCGCATCGCCGACCGCCTTGAAAATCCTGAGCGCGAACGCCTCGTCGGCCTTGCTCGCCTTCGCGCTGCGGACCAGCGCGGCCATCCCCTGCCCGACCATCGCAGCCGCATTCGGCATCACCCGAATCACCCGCGCGCGCGGCGAAAGTCCGCGGCACAGGCGCTCGAGCGTCACCCCGGCGGCGATCGAGATGAAGAGCCGCGCCGCGGCGCCGCCCGGGATCGCGGGGGCGATCTCGGCGAGCACGTCATCGATCGTCTGCGGCTTGACCGCAAGCACGATCGCGCGCGCCTCCCGAATCACCTCGAGATTGTCCGCGGTCGTGGTGATCTTGAGCGCGCGCGCGAGCCTCCGCCGGCGCTCGGCCGCGACGTCGGAGGCGATCAGGTTGGCGGGCTTGAAAACCTTGTGGACGATTAGCCCGTGCGCGAGCGCCTCTGCCATGTTGCCGGCGCCGATAAAGCCGAGTTTTTTCATCGCATCCGTTCTCCAAACACCGCGCGGCCCACGCGCACGATAGTCGCGCCTTCCTCGATCGCAACCTCGAAGTCGTCCGTCATCCCCATCGAAAGTTCGCTTAGCGCAAGCCCCGCCGCCGCCGCAAGGCGATCGCGCATTTCCCGCAGCCGCGCAAAGTACGGCCGCGACGCCTCGGGATCGCGCGCCGGCGGCGGAATTGTCATCAGGCCGACGATCTGCACCTTGTCGCGCGCCGCGTCGATGAGCGCCTCGACGGCGCCGGGCGCAACGCCGGTCTTGGTCGCCTCGCCGCCGAGATTCACCTCGATGAGCGCGCGCATCGGCGGCTGGGGCCTCGCGCGATGGAGCGCGGATGCGAGCCGGGCGGAATCGAGGCTGTGGATCACCTCGAAGATCGCCACGGCCGCTTTCGCCTTGTTGGTCTGAAGATGGCCGATGAGGTGCCAGCGGATATCGGCGAGATCGGCGAGCGCATCGCGCTTGGAAGCCGCCTCCTGGACGTAGTTTTCGCCGAAGTCGCGTGCGCCCGCCAAGTACGCCGCGCGAATCGCATCGGGCGGCTGCGTCTTGCTTGCAAGGAGCAGCATCACCGCACCGGGATCGCGCCGCGCGCGCGCCGCCGCGGCCGCGATCCGCGCGCGCACCGCCGAAAGCCGCTCGGCAACTTCCGATGCGGTCAGCATCTGCGCATCTCGATCGAAATCATCAGCACTCGACCCCGCACCGCCTGAGCGCCGCGAGCACCTGCTCGACCGGGAGCCCCATCACGTTGTCGCGCGGCCCATCGACGCGCGCGATGAACCCGCCGCCTGCGCCCTGGATTCCGTACGCGCCGGCCTTGTCGAGCGGTTCGCCGCTGAGAACATAGTCGTCGATCTCCCGCTTGCTGAGAGTGCGGAAGGTGACGCGGCTTTGGACCGCGTCGGCGGCGGCAATCGCGCCCGCGCGCGCGAGCGCAAACGCGGTGATGACGGTGTGCGGGCGTCCCGAGAGCACGCGAAGCATCCGGCGCGCGTCGTCCGCATCGGCCGGCTTGAGCAGGATCTCGCCGTCGCACTCGACGATCGTGTCGGCGCCGATCACGAGCGCGTCGGGGATGCGCGCGGAGACCGCCAGCGCTTTCTCTCGCGCCATCCGGAGCGCGAACTCGCGCGCCGGCTCGCCGGGCAGGCGGACCTCGGCGACGTCGCTCGTGGCGAACTCGAAATCGACCCCCGCGCGAGCGAGCAGCTCGCGGCGGCGCGGAGAGCCGGAGGCAAGCACCAATCTCAGCTTCGAATTCATCCTGAACCGCGCGCGATGCGCGCCACCGCGCGGACGATCGAGCATTGGCAGAGCGGCGGCCCTCCCGCAAGCGGCGACGTAATTCGAGCGCGCGGACGGGCGCATTGAAGGCGCGGAGCCGGTGCGCTAACCACGATCGGATGGAGATTACGCGCCGCCGCGCTGCGGCATGCATCGGTTTCGTCGCAATCGTACTGGCCGGATGCGCGTCGGCGCCGCCTTCCGCCGCCGAGCCGCCCGCCGCAGCCATTGAATCGCCCGCGGCGGTCGCGCAGCCCGCCGTTTCAGCGCCGCAGCCGCCTTCGGATCCCGATCGCGCGTTCGCCGAGGGATATCGGGCGTATTCCAACCGCGATCTCGCTTTGGGCGCGAATCGATTGAGTTACGCGGCGGAGAACTCCGCGACGCTTGCGGACTACGCGCTCTATTATTTGGGATCGGTGCAGCGCGATGAGGGCGATCTCGGCGCGGCCGCATCAAGTTTCGCGCGCCTTACAAGCGAGTATCCGCAGAGCGTGATGAAGGCGGCGGGGGCGCTCGAGCTTGCGCGAGCGCAACTCAAGCTTGGACGAAACGCCGATTCGTCCGCGACCGCGTCGCGGCTCGTCGCAAGCGGCCCCGAACGCGAGATCGAGGCCGCGGCCCGGCTCGTCGAGGGGCAGGCATTGCTCGCGCTCGGCGAGTCGCGCGCCGCGTATGCCCAACTGATGGAGCTTCGCGAAAGCTTCCCGCGCGGCGACACCGATGCCGAGGCGCGCCGACTCGCATATTCGATTCTCGCATCGAATCCCGCCATCGCCGATTCGGCGTCGCTCGACTACCGGAAAAATGAGGCGGCCCTGCTGCTTCGCGAGGGCGAGCCGTCGCTCGCGCTCGCCGAGGCCGAGAAGGGCCTTGCGCTTTCGCCGCCGCCGTCCGACCGCGCGGAGCTGCTCTGGATCGAAGCGCAGGCGCTGCGCGGCAATCCGCCGCGCCAGACCCGGGCGCTCCTCGATTGCTTGAGGCTTGCGCCGAAAGGCCCGGCCGCTCCCGAGGCGTTGCAGGCGCTGGGGCTTCTGTACTGGCGCGAGGACGACACGGCGCGCGCGCGCGCCACATTCGCGCGAATCGTGACGGGATTTCCGTCGAGCCATCTTGCGCCGGAGGCGATGCTGCGGATCGGGCGCACGTTCGAGGAAGAGGGCAAGTACGATTCGGCGCGCGCGGAGTATCGCCGGCTCTCGGCGCGATACCCTCAGACCGAGCCGGGCGAGGAAGCGCGGTTCAGAGCGCCCTGGACATATTACATGACCCGCCAATACGGCCGCGCCGCGGCTTCATTCAACGCCGCCAAAGCGGCCGACCCCGCGCAACGCGACGCATTCGATTACTGGCGCGCGCGGTCGCTCGAAAAGTCCGGCCAGCTTAAAGCCGCGCGTGTGATTTACACTCGCGTCGCGGCGAGCATCGACAGCAATTATTATCCCGCACTCGCCGCCGCTAAAGTATCCGCGCTGGCTCCCGACCTTCCTGCCGCGCACGCCGCCGGCCCCAGCGCCGGTTCGGCGCCGGCCGCCTCCGAGCCCGCCCGATTCCACTTAAGGCGCGCGCTGGTTCTGCGCTCGCTTGGCCTGGACGAACTCGAAGCCGGCGAGCTTCGCGCGCTCGAGAGCTACATCGCAGAGAATCCGCCGTTGCGCGACTTCATGCTGGCCGGATTCGAGTCGGCGGGCGCATGGTACGACGCGATCCTGGCGGCGACCCGGCTGGCCAAGCGGGGCCAGCTCGACCCTGCCGTCGCCGAGCGGGTGCGCTATCCGCTCGCCTACTGGGAGATGATGAAGAAGCTTGCGGCCGCCCGCTCGCTCGACCCGTATCTTGTGGTCGCGATTTCGCGCCAGGAGAGCCTGTTCAATCCGAAGGCGCGATCGGTCTCGGATGCGCTCGGATTGATGCAGTTGCTGCCATCGACCGCGCGACGAGTCGCTGCCGAACACGGGCTAGGCCCGCCCCAACTCGACCTCTTCGATCCGGAGCTGAATCTGAAACTGGGGACGGCATACCTGAAAGATTTGTTCGAGATGTTCAACGGAGATGAGTTCAAATCGGTCGCGGCTTACAACGGCGGCGAGCACGCGGTACAGGACTGGATGCGCAAGTTCCCGGGCGACGACGACGAGTGGGTGGAAAACATCGGCTACCGGGAAACTCGCGAGTACGTGAAGAAAGTGATCGGCGGCCGGCGCGAGTATCTTCTTCTGTACCGGCCCGGCTCCACCGCATCGTGATCGCCGCTGATGCGACGGCGGCCGGGACCCGCGCAGGCGGCGGTTTTCCCGGCATCGAACAAATCGCCTTATGTGGGCACACCTCCGGTAAATCCAGCTTGACAAATATCTGACCAAAAAGGTTCAAAGTAAGAAGGGCATCCGGCGTTCTGGGGGCTGAGGGGAGCAAGCGCCGGAAAGAGGGGCTCGCGTTTGCCTATACGGGAATTCAAGGCCGTATTTTTCGATCTGGACGGCACCTTGGTCGATATCCATGGGCCGCTCTTCATCGCCGCGAGAAACGCGCTCAGGGATCTCGGCCACGAGATCAACCTGACCCCCGAGCGCTACCGGGAGGCGCTTGAGAGCGACGATGTGTGGCTCGGCATTCCTGAGAATCGGCGGCCCGAGTACATCCAGCTCGCCTTCGCGTACTTTATGACCGAGGTCGACAAGACCGAGCGCCTCGAAGTTCTCCCCCACGTGCCCGAGACGCTCTCCGAGCTGAAGCGGCGCGGCTATGCCACTGGCGTCATCACCAGCCGCCCGGGCGATCCGAAGCGGCTGACGGAGAAACTCGCGATGGTCGGGCTCGCATCGCACCTGGACCACGTCGTCACGCAGCCGCACTCCTCGATGCGCGATCTGCTCGACAAGACCCAGTCGCTCAAGCAGACCGCCATCCGCGCCGCGACGCATCCCCGCGCGTGCATGTACGTCGGCGACGAGCCGCGCGACATCATGGCCGCGGCCAACGCCGGTTTCGGCGCGTCGGTCGCAGTCGCCACCGGCACCGCATCGTACAGCTATCTCAAGAATCATCCGCAGTTCCGGCCCGATTACGTCATGCATTCGATGGCCGAGTTGCTCGATCTCCTCGAATCCATCAGGGCGGAGGGCATTGTCCAGTGACGCAGAATGGCGCGAATCACAGCCACCCGCCCCAGGCGCTCGAGGGCATCCGCGTCGTCGAGCTGCCCTATCTCGATACGATGCCGTTCATGGCGGCGGCGATGGCGGCGAAGTCGTTTGCGGATTTTGGCGCGGAAGTGATCAAGGTCGAGCCGCCGCACACCGGCTCGATGGAGCGCCAGCTCGGGCCGTTTCGCGACGGGCGGCCCGATCTCGAAACCGGCGGGCTTCATCTTTACCTCAACACCAACAAGCTCGGCGTGACTCTCGACCTCGAGCGCGCGCGCGGGCGGGAACTCCTCCTGGGGCTGCTCGAATCCGCCGACATCGTATTCAACCCGAACCTGCCCGCGGCAAACGAGCGCCTTGGGATCGGCTGGCAGACGCTCCTGGAGCGCTTCCCGAAACTGATCGCGGTCTCGGTGACATTTTTCGGCGCGGAAACTCCCTACCGGAATTTGCGCGGAGGGGATCTCGTCGCGACGCACATGAGCGGAGTCGGCTGGGAGACGCCATGGCACCAGGTGACCGACCTTCCCAATCAGCCGCCGCTCAAGATGGGAGGACGCCAGGCGGATTACCTGTGCGGATACACCGCGGCGGCATCCGCGATGATCGCCCTGTACCATCGCAACGCGAGCGGCGCGGGCCAGCACGTGGACGTGAGCCAGTGGCTGTCGATGGTGAGCATGCTGCGGCCCAATTTCGGGATTTATTCGCACGAATCTCCCGAGATGCCGGTATTCGAACGCACTCGCGCGCGCATCAAGCACGGCAATCCCTGGGTCTTTCCCTGCAAGGACGGCTGGGTGAGCTTTGCCGCCACTAGTGACCGGTTCTGGAGCGGCTGGAAGGAGCTGATGGGGAATCCCGAGTGGATGAACCACGAGATTTTCAGCACCACCGCCCTGCGCGCGCAGCATCTCGATGCGATCGAGGCCGCGGTCACGGACTGGCTGATGAGCCTCCCGCGCCACGAGGCATTCGAGAAAGCCCAGAGCCATCACGTTCCATGCTTCCCGGTCTATTCGCCGGCGGAGGTGGCGGCCAATCCGCAATACGAGGCGCGGCAGTTCTTCGTCGAGCATGACCATCCCGCAGCGAAGCAGGTCACGATGCCGGGCGCGCCGTGCAAGTTCAGCCGCACGCCATGGAGAATCAAGCGCGGCGCTCCGCGCCTGGGCGAGCACAATCGCCAGGTGCTCGGCGAGCGGCTGAATCTAGGCGGCGGCGAGTTCGATGCGCTCGCCGGGGAGGGAGTCATCTGATCGCGATGCTGCCACTCAAGGGAGTCAGGATCATCGACTTTGGATGGATCTACGCGGTGCCGCACGCGACCGCGTGGCTGGGTTCGATGGGCGCCGACGTGGTGCGAATCGAAACCTCGCGCGCTCCCGATGTCATCCGCAGGGCTACCGGCACCGACGGCCAGGTCGGCTTCAACCGCAGCGGAGTTTTTCATTCGATCAACTTCTCGAGGCGAAGCGTGGTTCTCGATTTGGCCAAGCCGCAGGCACAGGCGATCGCGCGCAGGCTCGTGATGCTCGGCGATGTGGTGACGGAAAACTTCACCGTCGGGAACATGCGCAAATACGGGCTTGGTTACGAAGACCTGAAGAAGATTAAACCCGACGTGATCATGCTCTCCGGTACGCCGCTCGGGCAGGACGGCCCGTACGCGCGAACCGTCGGATGGGGCCCGACGACGCAGGCGTTCGCGGGCCTGTGTCATCTGAGCGGGTACCCCGCCGGCGATCCGTCCGGAATCGGCGGCACATGGCCCGATTTCGCAGTGGGCGTCGGAATGGTGTTTTTCATCCTGGCCGCGCTCCATCATCGCGACCGCACCGGCGAGGGCCAGTACCTCGACCTTTCGATGGCCGAGATGGTCACCACGATGATTCCCGAGGCGATGATGGATTACTTCATGACCGGGCGGGACGCGGGGCCGATCGGGAACCGCGACGAGTCGATGGCGCCGCACGGGGTTTATCCGGTTGCCGGCGAGGATCGGTGGATTGCGATCGCGATTGCGGCCGACGATGAGTTCGCGGCGCTGTGCGACGTGCTGGGAGTTCCCTCGCTCGCAACGGACCCCGCCTTCGCGCGGCTGGCGGACCGGCTTCGCAACGTCGAGATGCTCGACAGCGAGGTTGCGGCGCGCACGCGCAACTTCGCGCGCGAGGAACTGGTCGCGCGGCTTCGCGAGCGCGGCCTGGCGGCAGGCCCCGTGTATCACACGCAGGACCTCGTACACGACGAGGTGTTCGCGAATTCGCAGATGCTCGTGAAACTCAATCACGGCGAGGTGGGCGAACGCACCATTCCCGTGCTCCCCTCGCGATTCAGCGCAATCGAGCCCGAATATCGCGGCACGCCCACGATCGGGGAGCACACCGATGAAGTGCTGACCGAGCTGCTGGGGCTTGGGGCCGATGAGATCGCGAAGCTGCGCGAGGACAACGTCCTCATTTAGCGCCGCACATCTCCCGAATTTTCTTACTCGCTGAGAGCGCGCGCGGACGGCCGCGCCTTCATCCGCTCGTACCAGGTGACCAGGTTGCGATGCTTCGGATCGATTCCGATTTCGAGGCGCTTCTGAAATTCGATGGCGCAAAGCGCGGCGATGTCCGCAACCGACAGCGCATTGCCAACCATGAACAGCCGCCCGTTCAGTTCGTGGTCGAGCCACTCGAGATGCCAGTCGATCTGCTTGCGGGCTTCCTGGGCGGCTTTCGGGTTGCGCTCGGGCGCCGGCAGCCGATGCGCATTGAACAGCACCGTCCTCAAGGCGGTCATGTAATATCCGTCGATCGTCTCCTCGAGCATTCGCGCGCGCGCCCGCTCCACCAGCCCCTTGGGCAGAAGCGGCGGGTTGGGAAACGCCTCCTCGAGGTACTCGACGATCGCAGTGGACTCGTAGATCGGGATTCCGTCGACCACGAGCGTGGGGATGCGTCCGTGTGGGTTGAGCCTGAGGTACTCGAGCGATCGGTACTCGCCTTTGGAATTGTCGAGCAGGACCTTGTCGCACGCGATGCTCTTCTCGGCCATCGCGATTCTGACCTTGCGCGCGAACGGGGATTGAATCGAGTGATACAGAGTGAGCTTTGGCATGATTGGCTCCTCCGACCGCTGTAACGCGAACGCTACTCGATCCGCATGCCGAGCGGGCAGACGCAGCGACTTTCTTTCAATTGAGGTACCGGTACCGGGTTATGTCAAGCGAAGTTGGCGGGCGGTTCAGCGGAGATAGTGAAGATGCGGTGAACGCGAAGTGAACTCCGCGCGCAGCGCCTCGTAGCTCGCCAGATCGTCCACGGTGCGGAAGTATCCCCCGTATGCGTAACCAAACAGCGGCAGCCCTCCGGTCATCATCGGCGCAAGCAGGCCGGTCATGATGCTCCACGGCGCCGCCTCAGGCAGCATTCCGAGCACCTCCGGCTCAGCCACCATCAGGCCGCAAAACATGTGCGCATCGAGCGCGCCCGAAATTTTGGCGCCAGGCTCGCGCGGATAGTCGTCGTACTCGATCGGATCGCGCCGCCGCAGCAGGCGCATCCGGCGGATTCGCCCATCGCGATCGATCTCGATCCGGCTGTAGTCATCGAGATTGTCCGGCCGCGCGAGCAGGAGCGTGGCAAGGGCTTTGCGCTCGCGATGAAACGCGACCATCGCGGACAGATCGAGATCGAGTATCGTGTCGCCGTTGGCGACGATGAACGTCTCGCCTGCGAAGTATTCGCGCAGGGGGTTCAAGGCGCCGCCCGTGCCCAGCAATACCGGCTCGCGCGAGTAGGTGATCTCGATTCCGAGCGATGAGCCATTGCCGAGCGCGGCTTCGATCTCGCCCGCCAGATGATGGACATTGATCGCGATCTGCGTCACTCCCGCGCGCTTCAGCATCAGGAGCGGATAATGGATCAACGGCCGGCCGCCGATTTCCAAAAGCGGCTTGGGAATCGTGTAAGTGAGCGGGCGGAGCCGCTCGCCGACGCCGGCGGCGCGAACGAGCCCCTTCATCCGGCGCCACCATCGCGAAGCAGCGCGGCACGCAGCCGCACAAACCAATCGCCCTCCGGGCCCGCCAGAATCCGCCGCGCCTGCGCGAGCGCATCGGGGATGTACCGCGCGTACCCGCGCTTGCCCTCGCGTTCGAGCCACGTGAACCGGCCGATCACCTTGAGCGCGTGCTGGAGCACGCACAGCCGATAGGTGGAAAGGAACGCCGCCGGCTCAAGCCCGGGCGCGCCCCGGCGGACCAGCCCGGCCTGATAGTACTCGAGCAGGCGGCGCTCGAGCGCCGGAGTGACGACCGTCGCCGTGTCGCGCGTCGTGAGCAGCACCGCCAGGTCCTGGGCCGCGGGCGCCATGAGCGCATCCTGAAAATCGAGGATGCGCAAACGAAGCGGCCCATCGAGCTGCTGGATGAAAAGATTCTGGCCGTGATAGTCGCGATGCGAAAACACGCGCGGCAGCTTCCCAAGCCGTCGCGCGAGATCCGTGAGTTCGGGCCCAAGCGCCGCCCGATCGATCCCGCCCGCGACCGCATCGCAGCCGAACTCAACGAACTCGTTCATCTCCCATCCGAACAGCCGCTCATCGTAAGCGATTGCGGATGCGATACACCCCGCGCGGAGCTTTCGCGTTCCCCTGACGTGCAGGTCGAGCAGATGCCTGACGGCGAGCCGATAGAGATCACCGGCCCTGGCGGGCTCCGCCCGGGCGGCATCGTAGAGCGAAACGTTGCCCACGTCCTCGACGAGCATCGCGCGCTCAGCGGGGCTGAAGCAGTACAGCGCGGGCACCGGTGCCCCGAGCGCGGTCAGGAATCGATGCACGTTCAGCCACGGGGGCTCGTCGAGCGGTTCGGGCAGCAGGTTCAGCGCGCGCGCGTAGCGCGGCAGATCGTCGGGGCCGAGGTCAACCAGGATGACGGTAGGCGGCGCCCCCTTTCGCGACGATTCGAGGGCGAACCGGAAGAAGCGGCGCGTCGATGCGTCGCTCTTGAGCGTCACGACGCCTGCGATGCGGGCGTTGGGCCACAGCCGTGCAACGGAGAGAGTCGCCCACTCCAGGTGCTCCGCGTCGATCTGGTCCATTCACGCACGATTGTATTCAGGATGCCGCAGGCGTGCCACGCGGGAGCCGCATCGGCAGGCGCGGGAAACGCGCAAAAAGGAAGCCGGCGCGATCCGAATCGGATCGCGCCGGCCTCAACTCGCATCCGCCCTCAGCGCGCCGTCACAGAAAGAACCCCACCCGCGCCGCGCCGGCCGGATTGTGCTCAGCTCTCAGTCACCCGATACTGCGTGACCGCCCATCCCTGCTCGCTCCATCGCGGTCGGGTCGAACCAGGTCCGATCGATCGCGCCCATGTTGATGAACCAACTCTCGTGGGTAGGTGCATCGGGCGAGGGATGGTAGCAGACCGACGCCGTGCCCTTCACGTCGCTCGCCGAGGAGCCGACCTGGAACTCGCGCTTGAAGGGATAGATCGCGATCTTCGAATCCGGCTGCGCCCGGTCGGAGTAGTTCAACCACGAGGTGTAATTGATGTACACCTCGTCCTTGCGATCGTACATGTCCACGACCATCGGAAAGTCGGCCTCGGAGTCGAGGTAGATGATCTCGTGGCTGTACAAATTGTTATATCGCGGCTTCGCATCGACTATCCACATCCGGCGCATCTGCCACGGCTCGGGGCAATGGCTCGCT